>DATFLZ010000195.1:0-3920 GCA_035267205.1 Solirubrobacterales bacterium
GCAGGAGACCGGGGCGCCGCTCGCCGCCTACCATGTCTCCGGCGAGTACTCGATGCTCAAGGCGGCCGCCCAGAACGGGTGGCTGGACGAGCGGGCCGCGGCGCTCGAGGCGCTGACCTCGATCAAGCGCGCCGGGGCCGACCTGATCGTCACCTACTACGCGAAGGAAGCGGCCGGATGGCTGAGCTGAGAACCGAGACCGAGGCGACCGAGGAACCCGCGGGGGGCGAGGACACCGACCGCGCGTACGCCGGCGGCAACGTCGCGCGCTCGAAGGCGCGGAGCCGCAAGGACGGCGCCGCGATTCCGCTCGACGAGGCTGACAAGCGGCTGATGAACGTGATGCAGTCCGAGTTCCCGCTCGTCCCGGAGCCGTACCCACAGGTCGCCGAGCGCGCCGGCCTCGAGGTCGACGACGCGATGGCGCGTGCCCAGCGCCTGCTCGACGGCCGGATCATCCGCGAGATCACCCCGATCTTCGACACGCGCGCGCTCGGCTACTCATCAATGCTTGTGGCCGCCAAGGTTGATTCGGAGTACCCGCACCGGCCCGCTGAGATCATCAACTCGCATCCCGGCGTCTCCCACAACTACCTGCGCACCCACGAGTTCAACCTCTGGTTCACGATCGCGACACCGCCCGACTCGGAGCTCGGCCTGCAGGGCACGCTTGACGTGCTCCAGGAGCAGACTGGCGCCGAGTCGATCCGCCAGCTGCCGACCCTGACGATGTTCAAGATCAACATGAACCTCGAGATGGAGGGCGACACTGACGCGCTCGCCGCCAAGGTCGAGGCCGTGCCGCCCCGCGAGCTCGAGGCGCAGCCCTACGACGACCGGGACATCGCCGTGATCAGAGCGCTGCAGGGCCCAATGGCCGTCGTCGACCGCCCCTACGACGAAGCGGCAGCGCAGGTCGGGATCGGGACCGAGGAGCTGCTCTCCCACCTCGAATCGATGATCCCCCGCCACATCCTGCGCCGCGTCGCGGCGATCCTCTTCCATCGTCGCGCCGGCTTTAGCGCCAACGGGATGGGCGTCTGGCGAGTCGCCCCCGAGGACGTGCCCGACGTGGGTGGCCGGATGGCCGCCGTCCGCGGCATCTCGCACTGCTACGAGCGTCCGACCTACGAGGACTGGCCTTACAGCGTCTTCACGATGGCCCACGGCCGCAGCAAGGAGGAGTGCGACGCGGTCTTGCAGTCGATCGCCGACGAGCACGACCTCCACGGCGACGACCGCGCTGTCCTCTACAGCTCGACCGAGTACAAGAAGATTCGCCTCCGCTACTTCACCGACGACTACCGCGAGTGGGAAGAGCGACACGGGGCCTGAGGGGCCCGCCGCCCGCCCACGATCCGGCCGGCCACCTCCGATGGACGACTCCCGATCCCAAGAGCTCTACGGCCGCGCGCTCGCGGTGATGCCGGGTGGCGTCAACTCGCCGGTCCGCGCGATGGGCTCGATCGGCCGCGACCCGATCTTCATCGATCGCGGCGAGGGGTGCGAGCTGATCGACGTCGACGGCAATCGCTACGTGGATTGGATCTCCTCCTGGGGTCCGCTGATCGCCGGACATGCCCAGCCGGACGTCGTCTCGGCGGTCTCCGGCGCGGCCGCAGAGGGGACCTCCTACGGTGCGGCGACCGCCGGCGAGGTCGAGATCGCCGAGGAGATCTGCAGTCGCGTTCGCTCGGTCGAGATGGTGCGCATGGTCAGCTCCGGCACCGAGGCCGCGATGAGCGCTGTGCGTCTGGCCCGCGCCGCAACCGGCAGGGAGCGGCTGGTCAAGTTCGCCGGCGCCTACCACGGCCACGTCGACGGCCTGCTCGCCGACGCCGGCTCGGGCCTCGCCACACAGGGCATTCCGGCGTCGCCCGGCGTTCCCGAAGCAGCCGCGGCGGCGACCACCGTGGTGCCATGGAACGACTTCAACGCCGTCGCCGACGCGGTGAATGCCGATCCATCACCCGCGGCGATCCTCTGCGAACCGGTCCCCGCGAACATGGGGGTCGTGCCCGCGGCGGAGGGCTTTCTGGAGCACCTGCGCGAGCTGGCGACCGAGAGCGGCGCCCTGCTCGTCTTCGATGAGGTGATCTCGGGCTTCCGCGTGGCCCGGGGCGGCGCCCAGGAGCTGCTCGGCGTGCAGCCCGATCTCACCGTGATGGGCAAGGTGATCGGCGGTGGCCTCCCCGCCGCCGCCTACGGGGGCCCGAGCGAGCTGCTCCGGAAGGTCGCGCCCGCCGGCGACGTCTACCAGGCGGGCACGCTCTCGGGGAACCCGCTCGCCGTCGCGGCGGGCCTGGCGACGCTGCGGCTGCTCGATCGCGGCGCCTACGAGCGGCTCGGCGTGCTGACCGGTCGCCTTGAGCGCGGCTTGACGGAGGCGATCGAGTCGGCCGGGGTTGCGGACCGGGCCTGCGCCGTCTCGATGCCGGGACTCGTGACCCTCTTTCTGCGCCCCGATCCGCCCCGCGACTTCGCGGGCACGAGCGGCTGCGACCTCGACGCCTACGGGCGCCTGTGCCGGGGACTGCTGGAGCGCGGCGTCTATGCGCCGCCCTCTCAGTTCGAGGCCTGGTTCGTCTCTCTGGCCCACACCGAGGACGCCATCGATCGCAGCTGCGCCGCGGTGGGCGAGGCCCTGCCGGAGGCGCTCGGGTGAGCGCCGCCCTCGAGCAGCTCGCCGCGGAGCTTCGCGAGGAGGGCTCGCTGATCGCCGACCACGTCGTCGACCCGGCCGCGCCCTCCGCGCTCGGCGACCTCGTCGCGGCCGGTCCCGCGGCTGCGGCGGACGCACCCACCTACGCGGCGATCATCGAATGCGTCCGCGAGGGCTACCTCCTGCACTTCGGGACGCCGCGCGTGCTCGATCCTCCCGACGCCGATCTGGCGCTGCTCGCCGGGGACTACCTGTACGCCAAGGGGCTCGAGCGCCTTGCCGCCCTGGGAGACCTGGCATCCGTCCGCGAGCTCTCGGACCTGATCAGCCTCTCGGCGCAGCTGCACGCCGAGGACGATCACGGCGACCGGCGCGTCGAGGGCCTCTGGCTGGCAAGCGCCCTGGCGATCGCGCGTGGGCCCTCGGACGCGCATGAGCAAGCCAAGCGCGATCTGCGGGAGCGTGGGTCCGCTGAGGCTTTGTACGCCGCCCTGGCCGAGGCCGCCTCCGAAACCGGTCTCGACGAGGAGCTAACCCAAGCTGCCGAAACGGTAGGCTTCCCGACCTCTTACCTTGGCTGAAAACGGCACTGACAAGAGCAACGGCCGCGACGAGCACGCCGTCCCCCCGGAGATGCCGCCGCGCGGCTATTTCGAGGGCGAGTCGATGACCCGTCGCAAGGTCTTCGCGGTGGCGGGCCAGGCGCTCGGTGCCACCGCCGGCGCGATCATCGTCCTGCCGGCGCTCGGCTTTGCCGTCGCCCCGATCTTCGACTCGCCCGACGAGACCTGGCAGGCGGTCGGCGGCGTCGACGACTTCCCGTCCGACACCTACAAGGCGGCGGTGATCACGATCGTTGAGGGCATCGGCCAGGCCGGCAAGACCACGGTCTACGTGCGCCAGGGGAACGAAGAGCTGGGCGAGAATCCCGAGGACTACATCGCGATCTCGACCCGCTGCGCGCACCTCGGCTGCCCGGTCCGCTTCTTCGAGGCCGCCGGCAACTTCATCTGCCCCTGCCACGGCGGCGTCTACGGCTTCGAGGGCGAGGTCCTCGGTGGCCCCCCGGTGCGACCGCTCGACCGCTTCCAGACCCGCGTCACCGACGGCGACATCGTCGAGATCGGCCCCCGCTTCAGCGTCACCTCCCAGCTCGAGCCGGTTCGCGCCCGCGACCCGGGCGAGTTCACCGGCGGCATCTGGGAGTACCTGTACCCGCCCCGTCCCTCGACCGCACCGGCCCCCTAGCGAGGCTGAG
>DATFLZ010000196.1:0-15966 GCA_035267205.1 Solirubrobacterales bacterium
CCCACCTTCGGGATCCTGCACGGAGGCCCCGCTGCAGCGTGAGCGCGCGGTCACGATCTACGAGCGCTCCAGTCCCGGCCGTCGCGCCGCCGAGCTGCCCGAGGCGGGCGTCCCGGAGCCCGACATCTCCGAGCTGATCCCGGCGCAGCTGCTCCGCGAGCGGCCGGCGGGGCTGCCGGAGGTGTCGGAGCCGGAGATCGTCCGGCACTACAACCGCCTCTCGCGCCGCAACTTCGATCTCGACACCGGCTTCTACCCGCTCGGCTCCTGCACGATGAAGCACAACCCGCGGATCAACGAGCGCGTTGCCGCGCTCCCGGGCCACGCCCGCCTCCATCCCGCCCAGCGGCCGGAGGCGGCCCAGGGTGCGCTCGAGCTGATGTGGAGCCTGGAGCGGTCCCTCGCCGAGATCTGTGGGCTTCCACACGTGAGCCTGCAGCCCTCGGCGGGCTCCCACGGCGAGCTCGCGGGGCTACTGCTCACCCGCGCCTTCCACGCGGCCCACGGCGAGGAGGAGCAGCGACATGAGGTGCTGATTCCCGATACCGCGCACGGGACGAACCCGGCGACCGTGACGATGGCCGGATACGACGTCGTCAAGGTCGCGACGGCGGCCGACGGCGGCGTCGACCTCGACGATCTGCACGAGAAGGCGGGGGTGGCGACCGCTTCCCTGATGATCACCAACCCCAACACGCTTGGGCTCTTCGACGCCAACATCGCCGAGATCACCAAGATCGTGCGCGAGGCAGGGGGGACCCTCTACTACGACGGCGCCAATCTGAACGCGATCATGGGCAAGGTCAGGCCCGGCGACATGGGGTTCGACATCGTGCACGTCAACCTCCACAAGTCCTTCAGCCAGCCGCACGGGGGAGGCGGCCCCGGCGCGGGGCCGATCGCCGTCTCGGAGCGGATCGAGCCCTTCCTTCCAGTCCCGCGCGTCCGCCGGATCGAGCCCGACAACGGTGGGCCGCCGAGATTCACGCTCGAGTCGGAGCACCCCAGGTCGATCGGCAGGCTGCGCGGCTTTCAGGGCAACTTCGGCGTCTTCGCCCGCTCCTATGCGTACATCCTGAGCCTCGGTGGCGACGGGCTGACCGAGGCGTCGGAGACCGCGGTGTTGAACGCGAACTATCTCCTCGCGCGGATGCGGAAGGGCCGGACGGGCGAGGCGCTGCCGCTCGCGTTCGAGCGCACCCCGATGCACGAGTTCGTGCTCAGCGGCAAGCCGGCCGCGAAGGAGCTCGGAGCGAAGGCAATCGACATCGCCAAGCGCCTGCTGGACCACGGGATGCATCCGCCCACCATCTACTTCCCGCTGCTGGTCGACGAGGCGCTGATGATCGAGCCGACCGAGACCGAGACGCGGGAGTCGCTGGACGGCTTCGTGGATGCGATCGAGTCGATTCTCGAGGAGGCGGCCGAGGATCCCGGAATCCTGGCCGATGCTCCCTACACGACGCCGGTGCGCAGGCTCGACGAGGTCGCGGCGACGCGCTCGCCGGTCCTGCGCCAGCCGCTCGACTGAGGACGCCCAATGAAAGGTGACCCGGCGGCGTCTGGCCGCTAGGCCGGCCAGGGGGCGCTGCGGCGCTGCAGCCCGCGCCCGAGCCGGCGCTCCGCTTCCGCAGCGCTCCGTTCCTGCCAGTCGGCCTGCTCGAAGAGCATCCGGCGGGCGTGCTCGGTCCGGCGGAACGGGTCAGCGATCACGCGGCGCTCGGAGAGCGACATTGCGGCGATGGCATTGCCGTCGAGCTCGGCGATCAGGACGGGGGAGAGCGGGAGGCGGTCGCCGTCGAGCTCGGCCAGTCTCCGGAGCGCGTCGGCGTCCCCGGGCCCGGCGCCCCTGATGGTCATCGAGCGAGACTCTTTGTATGACTTGAGGGTTGACATTGTTACTCCAATCTGGAACTCTGTATGACGGTCCGGGGGTCTTTACGCTTACTCAGGCGAAGATACATCACAAAGGTTGTATTGCAATGTCATACAAAGCAAGATTGTCAGCCTTGGAGCGCGACGGCGATGTGTCGCTCACCGATCAGATCGTCTCCGCCTTCGAGCGGGCGATCGCCGCCGGTGAGGTCCAGGCGGGGGAGAAGCTGCCACCCACTCGCGAGCTCGCCGAGCTGGCGGGGGTCAACCACCTGACCGCGGCGCGCGCCTATCGCCGCCTGGCGGAGCACGGCCTGGTCACCGCGCGCGTCGGCGCCGGCACGTTCGTGCGGGGAAGCGGCGCGGCGTCCGAGCTGCGGGCACCCGTGGTCCCGCCCGGCAGCCCCGGGCCGACCGGCACCGCGTGGCAGCACTACGCACTCCCGGAGCCGATCACCGAGTACTCCGACACCGTGCTGACCGATATGCACCGGACCGCCGCCGGCTTCGACCCCGACCTGATTCCGCTGATGGCCGGCTATCCGCCCAACGAGATCCTGCCGACCGAACGGGTCGGCGAGCTCGCGGCCGAGGTGATGGCTGACCTCGGCCCCCGAGCCCTGCAGTACGAGATGGTGGAGGGCGCTGCCGAGCTCCGCGAGCAGGTCGCCGCGCTGGTCGCCCGCGATGGGCTCGACGAGCACCCGGACCGGATCGTGATCACCTCGGGTGCCTACCAGGCGCTGACCCTCGTCTCCCGAGCGGTGGTCAGGCCGGGGGAGACGGTCGCCTGCGAGTCGCCCAGCTTCGCGGGCGTCATCGCAGCGTCGCGAATGGCGGGCGCGAACGTGCTGCCGGTCCCCACCGACGACGACGGGCTCGACGTCGACGCCCTCGAGCATCTCCTCGCCCGGCACGAGATCCGGCTGGTGTCTCTGCAGCCCCGGCTGCAGAACCCGACCGGCCGCGATCTCGCGCCCGAGCGGCGCGCGCGCCTGATCGAGCTCTCGCGTCGCCACGGGTTCTTCATCCTCGAGGACGCGGTCTACTCCCACCTCCGCTTCGACGGAACCGACGACGGCGCCCTGCGCCCGCTCGCGCCCGAGCGTGTGATCTTCGTCCAGTCGCTCTCGAAGACCGTCTCGCCGGGTCTGCGCGTGGGCTGGATGATCGCCTCGGGACCGGTCCGGGAGCGCCTCGTCCAGCAGAAGCGCCACGACGACATGAACAGCGCCCCTCTGACTCAGCAGATCGCCGCTCGCTACCTGGCGGCCGGCGACTACGAGCCGCAGCTGGAGCGGGCGATCGCGGTGCACCGACGCGGCCTCGAGGCTGCCACCGCCGCTGTCGACAGCCATCTCGGTGGCTTCGTAGAGCTCGTCCACGAGCCGCTCGGCGGCGCCCACCTGTGGCTGGCGCTCCGCGACCCGCTCGACGAGCGGGTGCTCTATCGGGAGGCGGTCGCGGCTGGCGTCAACTTCATGCCGGCCGGAGCGGCGATGCCGGAGCGGCCCGAGCGGACGTTCCTGCGGATCTCCTACAGCTATCTGGACCCGGACCGGCTGCGCGAGGGCGTGCGCCGCCTCGGGGTCGCGATCCGCGCCGCCCGTCGCGCCGAGGCGCCGCGGCAGGCGCTACCCCTTGCCTGAGCCGGCGCCCTCGGCAGGGGATCCGCCCGGTTGGCGCGGCAGCTCCTGCTCGAGCTCGAGGACAGGCGCGAAGAGATCGCCATGCTCGGCAACCCGCTCGAGCACCTCGCCCGCGAGGAAGCTGAGCCGCTCGGGCTCGCCCCCCCGGTCTCCCTGTTCGACCTCCTCCCAGCGCAGCGGGGTGGAGCAGGTCGGCTGGGCCCTCGCCCGCAGGGAGTAGGCGGCGATCGTCGTCTTCGTGGCGGTGTTCTGGCTCCAGTCGACGAAGACCTTGCCCGTGCGGAGCTCCTTGGTCATGCGTGAGACGACGAGCTCGGGATGGGCCCGCTCCAGCGCCTGGGCCACGGCGCGCGCATACGGCTTGGTCGTCTCGTAGGTGGCCCTCCGGTTCAGGGGGACATACACCTGCATCCCCTTGGAGCCCGACGTCTTCGGAAAGCACTCGAGTCCCAGCCCGGCGAAGAGCTCACGAACGATCAGCGCCACGCGGCAGCACTCGACGATCGTCGCCGGCTCGCCGGGGTCGAGGTCGAAGGCGAGCACCGTCGGCGTCTCCACGTTCGAGGCCAGGGAGAGGGAGGGGTGGAGCTCCAGCGCGGCGAGCTGCGCAAGCCAGGTCAGCGTCGGCAGCGAGTCGCAGATGCAGAAGTCGATATCTCCGGCGCGGTTGCCCGCCCAGACGCGCTCGGTCCGCACCCAGTCCGGGCGGTGGTCGGGGCACCGCTTCTCGAAGAAGTGCTTGCCCTCGACGCCGTCGGGCCAGCGTGTGACCGTCAGCGCCCTGCCGTCGAGGTGGGGGATGAGCACCGGGGCGATCCGCGCGTAGTAGTCGATCACCTCGCCCTTGGTGAAGCCGGCCTCGGGATAGAGGACCTTGTCGAGGTTGGTCAGCGCGAGGCGCCGACCCTCGACCTCTACTTCGCGGCCTTGGCCTTGCTCGCCGACTTGGACTTCGCCTTCGACTTGGTGGTCTTGCCCCTGGCGGCCTTCTTCGCCGCGGGCTTCTTCTTGGCCGGTTTCTCAGCGCCGCCGAGGTCCTCGGCCTTGACCGCCGCGAGACTCTCCTCGAGAGCTGCCATCAGATCCGGGGCCTTGGTGGGCTGCGGCGCCTCGGCGTCGACCGAGACGACGTCCTCGCCGCGCGCCTTGCGCTCGATCAGGGCGAGCAACTCCTCCCGGTACTCGTCCTTGAACGCGCCGGGGTCGAAGTCGGAGGCGAGTGAGTCGATCAGGGCCTTGGCCATCTCGACCTCCTTCGGGTTCGGCTCCGTCTCGGTCTCCTCGCCGAGCAGGCCGTCGAGCTGCTCGGGCGGGACGACCTCGTCCGCGAACCGCATCGTCGCGAGCGTCAGCACGTCACCGGTTGCCCGGATTGCGGCGAGGCTCTCCTTGTTGCGCATCACGAAGCGGGAGATCGCGACCTTCCGCTGCTCTCGCATCGCCTCCACGAGCAGCGCGTAGGCGCGCTCGGCGCCCATCTGGGGGCCGACGTAGTAGGGGCGATCGAAGTAGATCGGGTCGATCTCGTCGAGGTCGACGAAGGCCTCGATCTGGATCGCCTTGGTCTTCTTGGGCGCCAGCTCCTCGAGCTCGCCGCGTTCGAGGATCACGTACTGCTCGGGCGCGATCTCGTACCCCTTGACGATCTTCTCGTAGGGGACCTCCTCGCCGTCCTCCTCCGCGACCCGGCGGTGCCGGATGCGGGAGTTGTCGCCCTCCCGCAGTTCCCGGAAGCTGATCGAGCGGCTCGAGACCGCCGAGTAGAGCTTCACCGGGACGTTGAGGAGTCCGAAGCTGATCGAGCCTGTCCAGATCGCGCGTGCCATACGTACTCAGGTGAGTTTCACGAGCTTAGCGCCGCCTCCTTGGACCGGATCCCGAGACGAACGCGATCTTGCGCTTCGGGCGCCGCTACTCCCGCACCACCGACCCCGGGTCCACGTCGTCGCGCAGGCCCTTGAAGGCCGGCTGGCGGAGCGTGTCCTCGCGCGTCCACTCGCTGAACTCGACCGAGCAGACGAGGCGCGGCTCGCAGAAGACGGGGTCGGGGCGCTTGGGCCCGATGCCCAGCTCGAATGGGCTCTGCTCGCGCTCGAGCGGGGCGAGGAGCTCGGTGAGCTGGTCGATGGTGCGCTCGGCGAGGCCGCTGCCGACGCCGCCGGCGTAGACGAGGCGCTGCGGCCCACCGGTCGCGGCCGCCTCTTCGGGCGTCCGGTCCCAGACGCCGAGCAGCAGCGAGCCGAGCCGCCCGCTGCGGCCGGCCTGCCCGCGCATCCAGCCGCCGATCAGGAAGTCCTGGCGCAGCTTGAGGCGGACCTTGACCCAGTCCCGGCCGCGGTGACCCGGCCTATAGGGGCTGTCGAGCCGCTTGGCCACAACGCCCTCGAGGCCCTGGCGCGATGCCGCCTCGAGCAGCGCGTCGCCCTCCCCGACATGGTGCCGGGGCGTCTGCCAGTGATCGCCGGTGAGGTCCAGGTCCGCGAGCAGTCGGCGACGCCGCTCGTAGGGGAGGTCGGTGGTCGGCTCGCCGTCGAGCGCGAGCAGGTCGAACACCATGTAGGTGACCGGGGTCTCCGGGGCGCGTCGCTGGATCGTGAGCGGCGCGGTGACGCCCATCCGGCGCTGCAGGAGCTGGAAGCTGGGCCTGCCGTCTCCATCCAGGGCCACGATCTCGCCGTCGAGGACGGCCGCCCGTCCCGCGGTCGCAGAGGCCAGGCCGGAGAGCTCGGGATAGCGGTCCTCCAGGCGCTCACCGCGGCGGCTGTAGGCCCGCAGCCCGCCGTCTCCGTCGATCTCCGCCAGCGCTCGGACCCCGTCCCACTTGATCTCGAACGACCAGCCCTCGCCCTCGGGCAGGCGCTTCGCGTCGTGGGCCAGCATCGGTTGGATCATCCGTCCGATTATCGGCCCCGGGCAGCAGCCCCCATAATCCGCGCGTGCTGTTCGAGCTCAACGACGTCTGTCTGGCACGAGATGAGCATCAGGTGCTCGACCACCTCAGCGCCCGCGTTCCCGAGGGGGCGACCGCGATCGTCGGTCCCTCGGGCTCCGGGAAGTCGAGCCTGCTGCGGCTGCTCAATCGTCTGGCTGATCCCGATTCGGGCGAGATCCGCTACCGCGGACGCCCGATCGCCGAGCGGGACGTGCTCGAGCTGCGGCGCGAGGTGATGCTCGTCCCGCAGCTCCCGGCGCTGATCGAGGGTACGGTCGGCGACAACCTCGACTTCGCGGCCCGGCTCGCATGCCGGGAGACGATCGATGCAGGGGCGGCACTCCGTTCCGCCGGCCTGGACACCGTGTTCGCGGAGCGTGACGCCGCCCGGCTGTCGGTCGGCGAGCAGCAGCGCGTGATGCTGGCCCGCGCACTGGCGGTCGAGCCGTCGGTGCTGCTCCTCGACGAGCCGACCTCGGCGCTCGACGGCGAGGCGACGGCCACGGTCGAGGAGGCCCTGGTCGGGCTCCGGCGCCGCAGTGATCTCTCACTGGTGATCGTCACCCACGATCAGGGCCAGGCGGAGCGGCTTGCCGACCAGCAGATCCGGATCGAGAGATCGGTGCAGGGCTTGGCGACGTGAGCACCGGGATCGAGATCAGTCTCGGTGAGGTCGCCGCCGCGCTCGCGCTGGTGGCGGTCGCCGTTGTCGTCTCCCTGTACGTGCGGGCGGACCTCGAGCGCGACATCGGGATCGCCGTCGTTCGCAGCTTCATCCAGCTGACCGCGATCGGGTACGTGATTCAGCTGATCTTCGACGAGGACAGCCTGCTGCTCGTCTTCGCCCTGATCGCCGTGATGGTCGCGTTCAGCACCTACACGGCCCGGTCACGCGCCGCCAAGGTGCCCGGCGCCACGCTGCCGCTCGCGCTGGGGCTGGCGCTCGCCGCTGTGGCGACGCTGGGCCTCGTCGTTGCGCTCGGCATCTTCGAGCCTGAGGCCCGCTTCCTGGTCCCGGTCGGCGGCATGGTGGTAGGCAACGCGATGACGGCCTCGGCCGTGGCGCTGAACCGGCTTGGCGACGAGTTCGAGGACGGCCGTGGGCGCATCGAGGCCGCGCTGGCCCTGGGGGCGAACGCCCGCGAGGCAGCGCTGCCGGCGGTGCGGCGATCGCTGCGGTCGGGCACGATCACGCTCGTCGACTCGACCAAGACCACGGGGCTGATCTTCTTCCCCGGGACGATGGTCGGGATGCTGCTCGCCGGGGCCGATCCGATCGACGCGGTCCGGCTGCAGCTGATCCTCCTCTACGTGCTGCTCGGCAGCGTCGCGATCTCGGCCCTGGTCTCCACCTCGCTGGCCTACCGTGGCTTCTTTACGTCGGAGCACCAGCTGAGGGAGTAGGGGAGTCCTCCTCCCGCTCGATCCCCCGCGGGGTGGGCCGCGGGGTGGCGGTGGTCGGGATCGGGGGCGGGATCGGCCTCGCGTCCACCGGGCTCGAGCGCCGCATCAAGACCACGGACAGGATCAGTCCGAGCACGATCAGGGCCGCGGAGATCTTCAGGCTCGTGCCGAGCGAGGAGACGAAGGCCTCGCGAATCGCCTCACGGGCCTCGGACGCGTCGTCCCCCGCAATTCTCTTGAGGGTCTCGACCGATCCGGGCGCGCCGGCGAGGACGCCGTCCAGGTCCTGCGCCTGGCTCCGGGTGATCTCGACACCGGCCGCCCCGACGTCGGAGACGGTTCGCTCGGCGTTGAGCTCGTTGAACATCGCCCCGGTGACTGCGACGCCGAGGGTCGCACCGAGGCCGCTGAGGGTCACGAGCAGGCCCGAGGCCGCGCCGGCGTGGTCGCGGGAGACGGCGTTCATCGCGGCGAGGTTCATGGGCGTCAGCGCGAAGCCGACGCCGAAGCCCATCATCGCCGTGGGGACGACGAGCTGGCCGTAGTCGGTGGAGAGCGTCAGCTCGCTGATCCAGAAGACCGCGGCCGCCATGAGCGTCAGACCGATCGCGATCGGGATCCGCGGGCCGGTCCGGGAGGCGACCCGTCCGCCGAGCGGTGAGCCGAGCACCATCAGGCCGGTGAGCGGCAGCAGCAGCGCACCGACCTCCGTCGGGGTGTAGTCGAGGATCTCCTGGAGGTAGAGCGGCAGGAAGAACAGCAGCGCCCCGAACGAGAAGTCGAGTACGAAGATCACCGCCATCGAGCCCGCGAAGTTGCGGCGGCGGAAGAACGAGAAGTCGATGATCGGGTTGGCCGCGTGGCGCTCGACCACGACGAATGCCACGCCCAGGGCCGCCGCGCCCACCAGCAGCCCAACCACGGCGGGCGAGCCCCAGCCCCATGCCGCGCCCTGGATCAGGGCGAGCGTCAGCGCCGTCAGGCTCGAGGCGGAGAGCGCGACCCCGAGCAGGTCGACGTCGCGGGAGGCGTTCCGGTCCCGGGACTCGGGCGCCCCGCGAATCGCGAGCAGGGCGATCCCCGCCGCGATCAGCGCTGTGAGCACGAAGATCCAGCGCCAGTCGAGCGCCCCGGTGAGCACGCCCCCGATCAGCACGCCGACGCCGGAGACGAGCTCCGTCGCGGCACCCCAGAGCCCGATCGCCGTCCCGCGCCGAGCGCCGGTGAAGACGTTGGTGAGGATCGACATCGAGGCGGGCATGATCAGCGCGCCGCCGGCCCCCGCGAGCGCGATCCCGGCGATCAACACCTCGACGCCGGGTGCGGCCGCGGCGAGGATCGAGCCCGCGCCGAACAGCGCGCTGCCGATCAGCAGGTTGCGCCGGCGCCCGAAGATGTCGGCCAGTCGGCCGCTCGCGATCAAGAAGGACGAGAACGGGATCATGAAGGCGGTCACCAGCCACTGGAGTTCGGCCGTCGAGGTCCCGAACTCGGCGTGGATCGTCGGGATCGCTACGACGATCGCCGCGGTCGGGAGCTGGACCACGCCCGCCGCGGCCACCGTTGCCGTCAGCGTCATCGGGCGACTCGTCCTCGAGCTCACGGGGCGAGTCTATGCGCGCCCCGGGGCGGTGCCTGTCCGGAATGTCCGAAATCGTGGGACATACGACTTGTGCGACGGTGCGCTTTCGCGCAAGATGTCGGGTATGCCTGCCGTCCGGCGCGTCGCCTTCCTCGTCTATGACGGGATCCAGACCCTTGATCTGACCGGTCCCTGGGAGGTGCTGCACTCAGCCGGAGCGCGCGGCGGCCGGCCCTACGAGCTGACCTCCGTCGCGGCCTCCGGTGCCCGTGTGCGGACCTCCAGTGGGCTCGTGATCGAGGCCGATGCGCAGGTTGGTGCGGTCGAGGAGCTCGACACCCTGATCGTCGTGGGCGGGTCCGGCACCCGGGAGGCGCTCGGCGACCCCGGGCTGATCGCGGAGATTCGCCGGCTCGCCGGGCAGGCGCGCAGGGTGGCGTCGGTCTGCTCGGGCGCATTCCTGCTCGGGGAGGCCGGGCTGCTGGACGGCCGCACGGCCGCGACCCACTGGGCCTACTGCGAGCAGCTCGCGACGCGATACCCGCGCGTGCGGGTCGAGCCGGATCCGATCTACGTCCGCGACGGCGAGCTGATCACCTCGGCGGGAGTCACCGCAGGAATCGATCTCGCGCTCGCGCTGGTCGAGGAGGACCACGGCCGGGAGCTCGCGCTCGAGGTCGCCCGCTGGCTCGTCGTCTACGCGCGGAGGCCCGGCGGCCAGTCGCAGTTCTCGGTCCAGCTCGCCAACCAGATTGCGTCCACGCCGCCGCTCCAGGAGCTGCAGGGCTGGATCGGCGAGCACCTCGAGGGCGATCTCGCGGTCGCGACGCTGGCGGCTCGCATGCATCTCTCGGAGCGTCAGTTGACGCGCCGCTTTCAGCGAGAGCTGGGCACCTCACCCGCGGAGTACGTGGAGCAGGCTCGGCTCGAGCACGCGCGGGGCCTGCTCGAGGATTCCGAGCATGGGCTGGAGCAGGTCGCGAGGAGCTCCGGGTTCGCGAGCGCGGAGGTCATGCGCCGGGCCTTCCGGCGCCGGCTCGGCGCCAGTCCAAGCGAGTACCGCGACCGCTTCCGGCTGAGCCCGGCCTGACCACTTTCCACAGACAGCCAGACGGACCAGCGACCAAGGAGAGACACATGCAGATCGCAATCCCCATCTACGACGGGTTCACCGCGCTCGACGCGATCGGGCCCTACGACGTGCTCCAGCAGATGCCCGACTCCGAGGTCGTCTTCTGCGCGCCGGAGGCGCGCGTACACCGCACCGAGTCCGATGCGCTCGGCGTCTGCGCGGACCGCTCATTCGACGAAGTCGGATCGCCGGAGATCGTCGTCGTTCCGGGCGGCCTCGGCAATCGGCGCTGGATCGAGGGCCCCAACGCCTACACGGAGTGGCTGGCCTCCGTGCACGAGGGCACGCGATTCACGACCTCGGTGTGCACCGGGTCGCTGCTCCTGGCCGCAGCCGGCCTGCTCGACGGGGTCGATGCGGCCACGCACTGGGCGGCCCGCGACGTGCTCGCCGGCCTGGGCGCCAACCCGGTCGCGGAACGGGTGGTGACGAGAGGCAAGATCGTCACGGCCGCCGGGGTCTCCTCGGGGATCGACATGGCGCTTCGCCTCGTCGAGGAGATCCACGGGGAGACCGCCGCGCAGGCGGTGCAGCTCGCGATCGAGTACGACCCCGATCCGCCGCACGACACGGGCTCGCTCGAGAAGGCGGGGGAGGAGCTCGCGGGGTTCGTCCGGGAGGCGATGGGAGTCGCCGACGAGAAGACGGCCGAGCGCCTCGGTATCGGCTGACGCCGCGGCGGCCGCGATGCCGTTGCCGGTCCCGGCGGGAGGTCGCCACCGACATTGATCTAGATTGCCGCGCGTGAGCGGGACCGAGGGCAAGCCGAGGATCTTCAGCGGCATCCAGCCGACGGGCCGCAAGCATCTCGGCAACTACATCGGAGCGATCCGTCAGTACGTCGAGGGCCAGCAGCGGCTCGACGAGGGCGAGGCGATCTACTGCATCGTCGACCTCCACGCGATCACGGTCGACTACGACCCCGTCGAGCTTCGCGAGCGGGTCCACGACACCGCGGCCATCCTCGTCGCGGCCGGCCTCAACCCCGAGCGCTGCGTGCTCTTCCGCCAAGGGGACGTCCGAGAGCACACCGAGCTCAGCTGGCTGCTCTCCGCCGTCACGGCCTGGGGCGACCTCAATCGGATGCACCAGTGGAAGGCGAAGCGCGAGCTGCTCGAGGGCTCGCAGGGCGCGTTCGTCTCCGCCGGCCTGTTCAACTACCCGATCCTCCAGGCCGCCGACGTGCTCGCGTACCGGGCCACGGAGGTGCCGGTCGGCGACGATCAGCGGCAGCACATCGAGCTGATGCGGGAGATCGCCCGACGATTCAACGAGCGCTTCGGGCGAACGCTTGTGGTGCCCGAGCACCGAATCCCCGGCGCCGGCGCCCGGATCATGGATCTCCAGGACCCAACGGCGAAGATGTCGACGACCGGTGGCTCGGAGCAGGGAACCGTCCTCGTGCTCGACGACCCGAAGGTCGTGGCCAAGAAGGTCAAGAGCGCGGTCACCGACTCGGGCCGCGAGGTGCGCCGCGCCCGGGAGGGGGAGAGCGGCAAGGAGGGGATCGAGAACCTGATGGAGATCTATGGCGTGATCCGGGGGCGGGATCCGGAGCAGATCGAAGCCGAGTTCGAGGGCTCGGGCTACGGCGACTTCAAGGGGGCCGTGGCGGACGCGGTCGTCGAGTATCTGGCGCCGGTCCGGGAGCGCTACGAGGAGCTCCGCGCCGACGAGGCGGGCCTCGAGCGGATGCTCACCGACGGCGCCCATAGGGCCCGCGCGATCGCCTCGCAGACGCTCGCCGACGTGCGGGCGGCGATGGGCGTCGCCGAGCCGCCTCGCTGAGCCCCGTGGCGCTGCGACCGGAGGACCGCTTCGATCCGGTCGCGGCCGAATACGACCGCGCCCGGCCCGGTTATCCACAGCATGTGATCGCCTGGCTCTGCGAGCGAGCGGGCGTCGGGCCGGGGGATTCCGCGCTCGACCTCGGAGCGGGGACCGGACTGCTCTCCCGGCGCCTGGTCGAGGCCGGGCTCGACGTTCTGGCGGCGGAGCCGAACGGGCGGATGCGGGGCGTGCTCGCCGAGCGGGTGCCCGCCGCGCGCGTCCTGCCGGATCCGGCCGAGGAGCTCTCGCTCGGCAGCGGTGAGGTGGCGCTCGCTACGGCGGCCCAGGCGTTCCACTGGTTCGAGCAGCCGCGCGCGCTCGAGGAGATTCGCCGGGTGCTGCGGCCGACGGGCTCGTTCGCGGTGATCTGGGCGACGATCGGAGACCACTCGCTGGCCGAGCGGATCAACCGGGTGTCATTCGACCTGCTGGAGGCGCAGGGCGGCTCCGCGGGCCCGGTGCCGGGCGAGGCATTGGGCTGGGATGAGCACTTCGAGCCGATTGGGCGACGCACGTTCGATTCCGGCTGGGAGCTGCCGCCGGGCATGCTGCCGGCTCACGTCGGGTCCTACTCGGTGGTCGCGAACCTCCCCGAGCTGGAGCGTGAGGAGCTGCTCGCGGAGGTCGCGGACTGGCCCGAGACCACGGGCGGCGCGACCATTCCCTTCGAGGTCGAGGTCAACCTCGCCCGGGCCCGCGACTGAGCGCTCCGGTCACTCAGTCGATCGCCATCAGGCGCCGGCGCTCGGCCTCGGGGAGTCGCTCGATCGCATAGCGCAGCATCGTTCGCGGCATCGACGGCGCATGCCGCTCGATGAACTCGACCATCCTTCGCTCGTCGCGCTTGCCGGCCTCTCGCAGCATCCAGCCGCAGGCCTTGTGGATCAGGTCGTGCCCGTCGTCGAGGAGCAGCTCGCAGAGGTGGAACGTCTCGTCCAGTCGCTCCCTGCGGATGAGCTGGAGGGTGGAGACGATCGCGATCCGGCGCTCCCAGAGCAGCTCGGACCGCGCCAGCCGGTCGAGCACCTCGGCCGAGTGGTCCTCGACCCAGCCGCCGACGATCGCGGGCGCCGAGCTGTCGACGAGGTCCCAGTTGTTGACCAGGCCGGTGTTGGCCAAGTAGGCCTCGTAGACGTCCTCGCGGGAGCCCGGATCGCGCTCGAAGCGGTCGACCATGATCAGCAGCGCCAGCAGGCGCTCCTCGTGGATCTCGCTGTCCAGCAGGCGGAGCGCCTCCTCGAGCGGTAGATCCCGGTGGGCGCGCGCGATCTTGCGGGTCGCGGGGACGCGGACGCCGATCAGCACGTCGCCCTCCGCGTACTCGCCGGGACCGGTGCGGAAGAACCGCTGCATCACCTCGACCCGCTCCGGCTCCGCCACGGCCCGCAGCTCGCGCTTGACCTCGTTCAGCCGGTCGCTCACGGCGTTCGACGGCGCAGGGTCAGCGCTGCCAGCGCCAGGGCGCCGAGCGTCGCGCCGAGCACGACGACGACGTCGATCGCGCCGCGCGAACCGAGCGACCCATCCACCGTCACGCGCTCCAGGGCGTCGTAGGCCCAGGTCATCGGCAGGATCCAGGACAGCGCCTCCAGCACCCCGGCCATCTGGTCGGTCGGGACGATCAGGCCGCAGAGCAGGAACTGGGGGAGGATGAAGGCGGGCATGAACTGGACGGCCTGGAACTCGGTCCGCGCGAACGCGCTGGCGAGCAGTCCCAGCGCCATGCCGAGCAGCGCGTTCAGGACGGCGAGCCCGACCATCGCGATCTCCGAGCCGGCGATCTGAAGATCGAGGAGCAGGAACGAGACGCCGGCGACGACCACGCCCTGGATCGTCGCGACGATCGCGAACGCCAACCCGTAGCCGGCGAGCAGGTCGAGCTTGGCCAGCGGCAGCGTCATCAGCCGCTCGAGCGTCCCGCTCGTCCGCTCCCGCAGCATCGTGATCGAGGTGACCAGGAACATCGAGATCAGCGGGAAGATCCCGACGAGGGGGCCGCCGATCCGGTTGAAGCTCTGTGGCTGGCCCTCGAACACGCCCTTGAGGAGCGCGATCAGCACCAGCGGGACGACGATCACCAGCGCCACCGTCCGCGGGTCCCTGCGGAGCTGCAGAATCACCCGCGCGGCCGTCGCGAGCGTGGCCGAGCTGCTCACGCCGTGGCCGCCTCGCGCTCGATCAACCCCAGGAAGGCCTCCTCGAGATCGTCGCGTCCGGTGTCCTCGCGGAGCGCGGCCGGCGAGCCCGAGAAGATGATGCCCCCCTCCCGCAGCAGGATCAGCTCCTGGCAATGGGAGGCCTCCTCCATCACGTGGCTGGAGATCAGCAGCGTCGTGCCGGCGGCCGCGAGCGCCTCGAACGTCTTCCACAACGCAGCCCGGAGCACCGGGTCGAGGCCGACCGTCGGCTCGTCGAGCAGCAGGATCTCCGGCTCACCCAGCAGCGAGGTGGCGAGCGAGACCCGGGCCCGCTGGCCTCCGGAGAGCGTCGAGACGATCTGGTCGCGTTGATCCTCGAGGCCGACGGTCTCGATCACCTCGTCGATCCGCGCGGACCCAGCGCCGACGATCCGCCCGAAGTAGCGCAGGTTCTCGGCCGCGGTCAGATCTGAATAGACGGACGGCGCCTGGGTCACGTAGCCCACGCGGCTGCGCAGGCCAGCATCGCCGGCCTGCTCATCGAGCACCGACACCGAGCCGGAGGCGACGATCTGGACGCCGGCGATCGCGCGGATCAGGGTCGTCTTGCCGGATCCACTGGGGCCGAGCAGGCCGGTGATGCTCCCACGCGGGATCGAGAACGACAGGCCCGGCAGGACCTCGTTGCCGCCGCGGACGACCCGCAGGGAGTCGACGGCGATCGCGGCCGGCGGTGGCCGATCGCGCTCCCCTCGGGCCTGCTCGCTGCTCATCCCGGCGAGCCTATAGACGCGCCCCGCGCCGCGCGCTCGTGGCCTCCGCCCCCATCTCTACGCTTGCGGCGATGAGATCCGCCGATCTCGAGCTCGACCTGGACGTCTTCGCCGGCCCCTTCGATCTGCTCCTCGCCATCGTGTTGCGCGAGGAGATCAGCCTGCTCGAGGTCGAGCTTGGGGAGGTCGCCGCCGCCTACGTCGCACGGCTCGAGGAGACGGGCGAGCTGGACCTCGAGGCCGCGACCGAGTTCCTCGTCCTGATCGCCGCGCTGCTCGAGCTCAAGTCCCGGCTGATGCTGCCGGCCGAGGAGGAGGTCGAGCTCGACCTGGGGCCCGAGGAAGCGGCCGACGAGCTGCTCGCGCGGATGCTCGAGTACCGGCGGTACAAGAGCGCCGGCGCGGACCTCAGCAAGCGCTTCGAGGCGGAGCGGCCGTTCCTCTACCGCTCGGCTCCGCTGCCGCCGCGCCTCCGCCGGGTCTCGGTGGAGGCCGCCCGGCCGGTCTACGAGGCCGACCAGCTCGGCAGCGCCCTGGGCGGGCTGCTCCGGGTCCCGCCGAAGCTCGACACGTCCCACATCCGCCCGACGGTCTCGCTCGAGCGGCGCCTCGAGGTCCTGCGCGACGTGCTCGGCCGCCGCAGCGCGGTCG
>DATFLZ010000197.1:0-7031 GCA_035267205.1 Solirubrobacterales bacterium
GCAGGCTCGCCTTCGGCAGGGCGGCGCGGCCGGCGAGGTACCAGGCGGCCGAACGGAAGAACAGGGAGACCATCATCAGCGCGGTCGCGATCAGCACCCAGGCGAGATCGGAGTTGACGGCGCTCTGGACGACGTTGTCGAAGCCGATCCGCTGCGCGGCGAGGTAGGTGAGGCCCGCCCCGACGCCGGCGGCGGCGAGCATGCCCACACGGCGGGCGGCGCGGCGGCGGCGCGAGCCGCCGACGAGTGGCGGATCCAGCGAGGGCAGGCGCTCCGCCGGAACCCTGGGTCCACCGTCCGCCTGCATGAAGCCGTGGCGCCGCGCGAAGCGCTCCCCCGCGGTGCGCGGGGGCGGATCGGTCAGGGCGCGCTCGTAGACGCCCTCGATCCGCTCGGCAACCCGCGGCCAGCCGTAGCGCTGCGCCGACTCGAGCGCCGCCCGGCCCATTGCCTCGCGGCGCTCGGGTTGATGATGCAGCGCCTGCAGCGCCTCGGCGAGCCGCTGCGGATCGCTGGGCGGGATCAGCAGGCCGTCGACGCCGTCATCCACGACATCGGAGTAGCCGGCGATCGCCGACGCGATGACCGGCGTGCCCGCTGCGAACGCCTCGGTCAGGACCATGCCGAAGCTCTCCCCCGACAGCGACGGGGCGCAGAGGACGTCGGCGTCACGAAAGGCCGCGAGCAGCTCCTCCCTCGGGACCCTTCCCCGCGCGTCGATCCTGGCCGCGACCTCATCGTCCGCGAGGTGGCGGCTGATCTCCTCGGCCGTGACGCCGACCGTGACCAGCCGGCACGGGACGTGCTCGGCGAGCGCCTCGAACGCGCGCAGCAGGACCGGCAGGCCCTTGCGCTCCTCGGCGCGACCGACGAACAGGATCTCCAGCGGCTCGCCCTCGTCTCGCGACGACCGCGCAACCCGCGGGACCTGCCCCATCGCTCCGAGGTCGACCCCGTTCGGGATCACCTCGTACTCACCGCCGAACCAGCGGCGCCCGGTCCAGGCGGCGGCCTCGGAGACGGCGATCCGCCGGTTGAGCCGGTTGAACCGGCGCCGGGCGCCGAAGACATTGGCGAGCGTATTCGGCCCGGGCTTGGTCGAGTAGGCGTGAAAGGTCCCAACGAGCGGCACGTCGCCGAACATGCAGGCGTCCCAGGAGAGGGTCGGTGCCGGGGGCTCCTGGATGTGGACGACATCGAAATCGCCCGCGCGCAGCTCACGGCGCATCCGGGTCAGGGCGTCCGGGAATACGGAGAGGTTCGAGACGGCGCCATTGGCGGGGAAGCCGACCGTCCGGCCGAGCGAAATCAGGTAATCGGGCAGGGGACGGTCGCGCGCGGATGCGCCGCGATGCAACGTACGACTGAGGCGGTCCGGCGGGTCCGATGGGGCGAGGACCCGGACTTCATTATCTCGGTCCAGCAGGTGCTCGGCCAGCTCCTGCGTATGCCGGTTTACTCCTCCCTCGTACGTCCACGAGTAAGGCGTGACGAGAGCGATTCGCATACAGGGCTCAGCACCATAGCTGGGATCAGCCCGCCTCACTATCCGAAGTGAAGTAACGCGTCGCCCAGACGAGCGCCGCGAAGCCCGCGAGGTAGGCGGACCCCACCATCAGCAGCAGGGCGCCGGAGTCGTTGGCGAGGGCGCCGATCACCGCCGCCGCGGCGCCTCCCACGAAGCCCGCGGCCGCGGCCGGGCGACCCTCGAACCACGCCCGGATCCGCCGGCGCAGGAGCACGGCGACGACCATCAGACCGAGGGCTACCGTGAAGAAGAACGAGTCGGTGAACCGCTCGAAGCTCGCGGCCCCGAGCCTGACTCGGCGCTCGACCACCTGCCCGAGCTGCTCCAATCCGCCGGCGTCCAGCACTGAGCGCGACAGGTGAGCGTCGCCGCCGATGGCCAGATCGACCGCGAGCAGGGCTGCGACCGCGCCCGCCGGAACCGCCAGCGCGAGCGCGAGCCGCTTACGGCTCGCTCCGAGGGCCGCGATCACGACGCCTGCCGCACCCGCGGGGAAGGTGATCGCGGCGCCCACGTCCGCGCCCCAGCGCCCCGGCGCGAAGACGATCACGCCGGCCAGCGCGGCGAGCGTCGCGACCACGGCGACGACCCGGCGCGGATCCGCGGGTCTCGCCGCGGCGACCGCGGCGCCGGACCCGAGGGCGAGCAGAGCGCCGATCACCGCCTCCAGCTCGTTGCCGATCCCGAAGAAGCGCACGCCGAGCGCCGGGTTCGGGCCGAGCAGCGAGAGCGCGGTCAGCGGGGACCCGACGATCACGTCGAGGGCAGTGCCCCCCACGCTGGCCGCGGATGCCAGCGCGAAGGCGGCGAGGCCCGCGCGCTCCGAGAAGCGGCCCTGAAGCGCGGCGATCGTGCCGATCGCGAGCAACGGTCCGCCGAGACCCACCAGCAGCCGCTCGACCACCAGGCTCGGCTCGAGCGCCGCCCCCACCAGCAGCAGGGCCGGCACCCAGGCGAGGGTAACCGCGGCGACTGCGAGCGCGAGCGCAGCGCCGCGGCGCCGGCCGACGAGCGCCGCGAGGGCGATCAGCCCGGCCCAGATCATCACGTTGACCCCGAGCACCGGATGGCGTCTCGACGAGACCTGGTTCAGGCGCCGCTCGAGCGCGGTCAGCTCTTCGGCCTCGGTCCCGCCCGACGATGTGATCACGCGGCCGCTGACGGCGTCCGGCTCCCCGATCCCGTAGTGGTCGAGAATCGTCGGCGCCAGGTCCGTGGTCAGGACGTAGCCGTCGATCCTCGTGCTGGCGGACGCCAGGACCCCCTCGTAGCCGGCGCCGGCGATCCCGAGCGCCAGCAGCCTGCCGACCGGAGGCGGCCGGCCGATCGCGATCAGCAGGTCGTCCCCCCGGAGCCGCTCGACGAGCTTCGGCAACCGCTCCTCGCTCGCCTTCCCCACCGTCACCCCGGGGCAGCGCCCCAACCTGCAGCCCCTCGACCGCTCGATCGAGCCGTCCGCGGCGACCGCGATCAGCGAAGCGCTTCCGACCCCCGGCCGCGCTGCGATCTCGATCCCGGCGTCGCGCAGCGACCTGGCCAGCAGGCCGGGATCGATCTCGGCCGGGGCGTCGTCCGCCCGCCTGGTGACCTTCCTCCAATCGGCGGCCCGGACGCCGGCCGCCCCGATCTCGATCGGCGGCAGCGGCGCCGGATACAGCGAGGTGAAGACCCGGTTCCCCTGACTGATGTCGAGGTACGTCTGCGTCGTCGGCACGGCCGCCAGGCCCGCGCTCATCATGCCCGGGGCGATCGCGGGCGCGGCGGTGGCCAGGCCGCCGGCAGTGGTCCCCCGCGGGACGATCACGATCGAGACCCGCGACTCGCGATCGGCCTGCGCGGCCGCCGCCGCGGGCAGGGCGAGGCAGGCGCTGAACGCTACGATCACCGCGATGGCTGAGCGGACCTTCGTCAAGTTCACCTTTCTCAAGATCGACCCCGCCTGGCAGCGCCGGGAAGAGGAGCAGCGGGCTGAGGATAAACGTGAGTTCCTCGCCGCCTGCGAGGACTACGCGACCGATCGGCCGCTGCGCGCCTACTCGACGGTGGGAACCCGCGGCGATACCGATCTGCTCCTGGTCAGCCAGAGCCCGGTGCTCGACGACATCCACACCTTCCACGTCGTCCTCGCTCAGAGCGGTCTGGCCAAGTGGTCGACAACGCCCTACTCCTACCTGGCGATGACCAAACCCTCCCCCTACTCGGACTCCGAGAGCAGGGACGAGCTGCTGGTCAGCGAGCGCAAGTACGCCTTCATCTACCCGATGGAGAAGAAGCGGGAGTGGTACCGGCTGGATGCCGACAAGCGCATGGATGTGATGCGGAGCCACATCGAGACCGGGCGCCGCTACCCCGAGATCACGATCAACACGGCCTACTCCTTCGGCATCGACGACCAGGAGTTCGTCGTCTCGTTCGAGTGCGACGAGCCGGGCGACTTCCTCGATCTCGTACAGGAGCTGCGGACCACCGAGTCGAGCGCCTGGACGCTGCGGGACACGCCGATCTTCACCTGCGTGGCGATGTCGGTCGGCCACGCGCTCGACGCGCTCGACGGCGCTGCGACCGCGCGCGGTCGCCCCGCGATCGCCTAGATCGCCCTCCCTTTACCTGCGCCCAGCTAGCGTTCCGGCCCGATGAGTGACGCAACTACAGGCGCGGGACCGCTGCGGATCGCGATCGTCGGCTCCGGGCCGGCGGGCTTCTATGCCGCTGAAGCGCTGTTCGCCCACCCCGAGATCGACTTCGAGGTCGACATGATCGACCGGCTGCCGACGCCGTTCGGATTGGTGCGCGCGGGGGTCGCCCCCGACCACCCCAAGATCAAGAACGTGATCCGCCGCTACGAGAAGACCGCGGGACATGAGGCCTACCGCTTCTTCGGCAACATCACGGTCGGCGAGGCGGTGAGCGCCGAGGAGCTCGCCTCCCTGTACGACGCTGTCGTCTGGGCATACGGCGCCAGCGCCGACCGTAAGCTCGGGATCGAGGGCGAGGACCTGCCCGGCTCACACGCGGCCACCGAGTTCGTCGCCTGGTACAACGGCCACCCGGACTTCGCCGACCGCGACTTCGATCTGAGCTGCGAGCGGGCCGTCGTGATCGGCAATGGAAACGTCGCCGCCGACGTCGCCCGGATGCTGCTCCTCCCGCGTGACGAGCTCGAGAGCACCGACACCGCCGATATCGCGATCGAGGCCCTGGCGAACTCGTCGATCAAGGAGGTGGTCGTACTCGGGCGCCGCGGCCCGGCCCAGGCCGCCTTCACGAATCCCGAGGTCCGCGAGCTCGGCGAGCTGACCGACGCCGAGATCGTCATCGACCCGGCCCAGGTCGAGCTCGGCCCGGCCAGCGAAGCCTTCCTCGAATCGGACGCGGCCGACGCAACGAACCGTAAGAACATGGCGACCTTCACGGAGCTCGCGGGCCGCGACCGCGGCGCGAAGGAGAAGTCCGTCGAGCTCCGGTTCCTGCGCTCGCCGGTCGCGATCGGTGGCGCCGAGCGCGTCGAGTCGATCGAGCTCGCCGTCAACGAGCTCCAGCTCGTCGATGACGCGGTCCGCCCCACCGACACGGGCGAGCGGGAGACGGTCGAGTGCGGGCTGGTCCTGCGATCGATCGGCTACCTGGGCACCGGCATCGACGGCATCCCCTACGACTCCCGCCGCGGCGTGATCCCCAACGACTCAGGCCGGGTCCTCGACGACGACGAGCCGCTCGCCGGCCACTACGTCGTCGGCTGGATCAAGCGCGGGCCGAGCGGCGTGATCGGAACGAACAAAAAGGACGCCGCTGAGACAATCGAGGCGCTCTGCGAGGACGTGGCCGAGGGCAGGCTGACAGCGGGCGACACCGACCACGATGCGCTCGAGCGCCTGCTCACCGAACGCGGCGTCGAGCACGTGCACTACGACGGCTGGCGGGCGATCGACGCGCTCGAGGTCAGCCGGGGTGAGCCATTCGGGCGCCCCCGCCGGAAGCTGACCGCCCTGGAGGACCTGGTCGACGCCGCAAGGAGCGACTGAGCTCCTGGCACAAGGGGAAGCGGACGCCCGGACCCGGCCCTAAACCCCGGGCGCCGATCTGCCGATGGAGTTCCAACGGACGTAGCGCTGCGCCAGGGAAGGCGAATGGACCTGACTTCAATCTTCGACCGAGGACGAAAGCACGGCGAACGCGACCCGATGAAGGGGGCGGCCGCAGGCTTCGGCGATCCCGAGTTCGATGATCTCGCGAGGCGGCGGCTCGGGTCCGGGGCTCGCGAGACGACCGGATCCACCGCCGGCGACGAGCACGGCTCGCAACCGGCGGACGGCCCGCGCCCCGGCGTCGACGACCCCAGAACGCTCGCGGCGGTGCTGGAGTCGGCCCCCGACGGCGTCGTGCTCTTTGACGCGGAGGGACGCATCGCGGACTGGAGCCCGGCTGCGGAACGCATCCTGGGCTACACGCGCGAACGCGTCCTGGGCCGTGACCTGATCGACCTGATCTTCCCCGAGCATCTGCACGAGGCGATGGCCGGTGTGCTCGAGTCCCGGGGCAGCGACTGGGGTGAGGCCGCCCACCGGTCGATCGACGTGGAGCTCTGCCACAGCTCGGGGGAGGCGGTCCCAGCCCAGCTCAGCCTCAGCTGGGCGGCGGGCTCGGAGATGTTCGCCGCCCACCTGCGGGACGCCAAGGAGCGCGGCGAGCGCGAGCTGCAGCTGGCCTCGGAGGCCCGTCGCCGGTCTCGCCTACTGGCGCTGGGCCACGTGGCCCTCGCGGAGCGGGAGCTCCACAACGTGATCTCGCTCGCCTCGAGGATGGCCCGGCAGGAGATGGGCCTGACCACGTGCGAGGTGTGGCAGTACGAGCCCGACTCGGGCGAGTTGGTCCTGCTCCACAGCCACGGCGTCGCGGTCCCTGAGGGCACCCGGATGCAGCCGCCCCCGGGATCACGGGTCGCGGAAGCGCTGACGGCCGGTGGGGCGGAGGTGGTCACCGGGGACGCGATGCTCCCGAGCCCGTGGATGGCCCCCGAGGACTTCCAGGAAGACGCGCCGGCGGCGATCGCCGCGATCGTCGCGGGCCCGGACGGCCCGTTGGGCGTGATCAGCGGCACCATCGCGGACGGAGCCTCGTTCTCCGCGTCCGAGACCGGCCTGCTCGAGTCGATCGGCCTCACCCTCGCCCTCGCGATCGACCGCCATCGCTTCAACGAATCGCTGGAGTCGGCCGAGCAGCGGCTGCGCTCACTGGTCGAGCGACTGCCGGCGATCACCTACCGGGCAGGGCTTGGCGCCGATGGAGACTGGCACTTCGTCTCACCGCAGGTGCAGGAGATTCTCGGCCTGACTCCCGAGGAGTGCATGGAGGACGCCATGTGGTGGGAGAAGTGCGTGCACCCGGAGGACCTCGATCGCGTGCTCGAGGAGGAGGCGCGGGTTGGCCGAGAGGGAAAGACTCTGGACATCTCGTACCGGATGCACACGGCCGACGGCCGCGTGATCTGGGTTCGGGACCGGGC
>DATFLZ010000198.1:0-17362 GCA_035267205.1 Solirubrobacterales bacterium
TGATGCGCCTGATCATGCGGCACGCCGCGGTGCTCACCGATCCCGACACCTACAAGCCGACCAACCACGGCCTCTTCGTCGACCTCGGACTGACGCTGCTCGCCCGTCAGCTCGACGCGATGCCGGCCTCCGAGACCTGGGCGGAGCTGGGCCGGGAGCGCTTCGCCGAGACGCTCAACGACCGGGTGGTCGCTGACGAGGGGTTCTGGCTCGAGCACTCGGCCGGGTATCAGATCCTGATCAGCCGCAGCCTTGCTCGCTTTCTCGAGGTGCCCGGCAACGCGACCCCCGAGCTCACCGACCTGCTGAGGCGCATGCAGGACGTCGTCGGCTGGCTGCGCGCTCCCGACGGGCGGATCCCGCAACTCGGCGACTCCGACCTGAAGCGGGCGCCCAGATTCGCCGAGGTCCGTGCTCGGGACGACCGCGGCGTGCTCGAGCTCGACGACTCCGGGCTGGCGATCGTCAAGGGCGAGGACGGGGGATACCTCGCCGTGATGTCGAGCTACCACTCCGACGCGCACAAGCACTCGGACGCGCTGACCTTCGATCTCTTCGATCGCGACCGGCGCCTGATCACCGACACCGGCCTCTACCACAAGGACAAGGACGAGAACTTCGCCTTCGCCCACTCCGAGCGCGCTCACTCGGTGCTCACGGTGGACGGGGAGCCGTTTCCGCGCGACGGAACGGGAGCCTTCGGGAGCGGCATCGAGCAGACGGGCAAGGGCCACGGCTTTGCGGCGATCCTCGGTACCAATCCGGCCACCGAGGAGCTCGGGGTCGATCACCAGCGGCTGTTCGTGTACGAGCCGGGCCGCGTCCTGGTGATCGTCGACCGGCTGCGCTCCGGCGCGAAGCATCGCTACGCGCGGTTCCTCCAGTTTGCACCGGGGGTCGACGTGCGGCGCGCCCGCGGCGGAGACGAGTTGCTCGCGCTCTCCGCGCCGGGCTTCAGGGGTGCGGTCACGACCAACGACGCCGGCGGCGAGCGGGTCGAGCTCGCGCGCGGTGAGCGCGATCCGCTGCGCGGACTGACGTCGCCGTCCTTCCGGCGATGGGTGCCACGGACGACGGCGCGGCTGCGCAGCAAGGGCGCCGATCTCGACCTGATCACCACGATCACGCTCTCGGGTCGCCCGCTCGAGGCCCGGCTGCCGAAGTGGGAGGGTGAGCGTGGCCCGATCCGGCTCGACCTGACAGACGACGGGAAGGCCTACAAGCGCCTCGAGATCACCGAGGAGGAGGACGCCTTCGAGATCGGACTCGTCCGCCGCGCGGATCGCTGACGGCACCGCGAGGCCACCCGGCTACGCTTCACGCATGAGCCCCGAGCTCAGCCCAGGCGGCACCGAGCCGCTCCTCGACGCCCACGGGCGCCGGATCTCGGACCTGCGGGTCTCCGTCACGGACCGGTGCAACTTCCGCTGTCAGTACTGCATGCCCGCCGATGGGCTGCCCTGGCTGGAGCGGGACGAGATCCTCAGCTTCGAGGAGATCGAGCGCCTCGTGCGGCTGCTCGCGACGCTCGGCATCGCCGATGTGCGGCTGACCGGCGGCGAGCCGCTGGTGCGCCGCGACTTCCCGGCGCTGGCGGCGCGACTGGCGGCGATCGAGCCGATCGAGGATCTCTCGGTGACCACCAACGGCTATCTGCTCGAGCGCGACGCCGACGCCCTTGCAGCCGCGGGGATCGACCGCATCAACGTCTCGATCGACTCGCTCGCCCGGGACCGCTTCTTCGAGATCACCCGCCGCGATGCGCTGCCGCAGGTGCTGCGCGGCCTCGACGCGATCGCGGCGCACCCGGAGCTGCGGCCGATCAAGGTCAACGCGGTCGCGATGCGCGATTTCACCGAGGACGAGGTTCTGCGCTTTGCCGACTTCGCCCGCGAGACCGACTTCCAGGTCCGCTTCATCGAGTTCATGCCGCTCGACGGGGACGGCGCCTGGACGCCCGACTCGGTGCTCACCGGCGCCGAGATCCGGGCCCTGATCGAACGGCGTCACGCCCTGATCGAGCGCGAGCGCGAACCGTCGGCCACCGCCCGCGTCTACCGCTTCGCCGACGGCACCGGCGAGATCGGCTTCATCAACCCCGTCTCGGAGCCCTTTTGCGCCGACTGCAACCGACTGCGGTTGACGGCCGAGGGAAAGCTGCGCACCTGCCTGTTCAGCGTCCACGAGACCGACCTCCGCGAGCCGCTCCGCGCGGGGGCGAGCGATGATCAGCTCGCGACGATCATCCGCGACGCGGTCTGGCGCAAGGAGCTCAAGCACCACGTCGGCGAGCCGGGCTTCCGCCCGCCGGCGCGGACGATGAGCGCGATCGGCGGCTGACCGGGCCCGGGCGTAGGATCCGCGGCGTGCCGGCCGTGCCCGACCAGCAGCGCGCAGATGAGGCCCCGGTCAGCGCCCGCACCGTTCGCGCGCTGATCCTGCTGACGATGATCGCCGGGATGATCGATGCCGTCGCGTTCCTCGGCCTCGATCAGGTCTTCGCGGCGAACATGACCGGCAACGTGGTCCTCCTGGGTCTCGCGATCGGCGGCGCGCCGGCGCTCTCCATCAACGGCCCCGCCGTGGCGCTGGCCGCCTTCCTCGCGGGCGCCGCGATCGCGGGCCGGGGCGAGCGGCGGGATCAGTCGCGGCACTACTACGTGGTCCGCATGGTTCGCGTAGAGGCCGTCGTGGTCGCGGCCGCCGCGCTGCTTGCGATCGGTTTCGACCCCGACGACGAGTCGCGGCGGCTCCTGATCATCGCTGTCCTCGCCATGGCGATGGGTGCACGGAACGAGGAGATCCGCCGGGTGAGAATGCCTGAGTTGCGCACCACGGTCCTGACCCTCGCGATCGCCGGCTTCGCGGCGCATGAGGCCGAGGGGCACCGGCGCGACCGGGGCGACCGGCTCCGGTTCGTCGGGATCGTGGCGATGGTGATCGGCGCGATCGCGAGCGCGCTCCTGGTGCTCAACGCCGACGTCGTCTGGGCGCTCGTGGCGATCGCCGCCGCGGAGGTCCTCGCCCTGTTGATGCTTGGCCGCCCGGCGAGGGTCGATAGGGTGCAGGCGTGACCGCAGAGGAGTGGATCGCGGCGTTTGCGACCTCGGTGGAGGCGGAGGCGCCTGCGCCCGAGGAGATCGAGCGACTCCTGAAGCTGGCCGCGGTCGCCGCACACTCGTCCGAGCGGATCGCGGCGCCGGTCGCCTGCTGGATCGCCGGCCGGGCCGGGCTCGACCTCGACGAGGCGACCGAGATCGCGGAGGAGATCACCGTGTCGGCGGAGCCCGGGGGCTAGCGGCCGATGGCGACCGAGGAGCGAGTCACCTACTGCCGGATCTGCGAGCCGCTGTGCGGGATGGTCGCGACGGTCACCGACGGCGAGCTGACCAAGCTCCGGCCCGATCGCGAGCATCCCCTCTCGAAGGGATTCGCCTGTCCGAAGGGGATCGCGATGACCGAGATCCAAAACGATCCGGACCGGGTCACGAGCCCGCTGAAGCGAGGGCCGGACGGGGAGTTCGAGCGGATCTCGTGGGAGCAGGCGCTCGACGAGATCGGCGAGCGGCTCGGCGTGATCAAGGGCGAGCACGGCGGCGGCTCGATCGGCTGGTACATGGGCAACCCCGGTGCCTTCTCCTACTCCCACCCGCTCTGGGTCAAGGGGTTCATCGACGGGCTCGGGTCCAAGCACTACTACACGGCCTCGAGCCAGGACGTGTCCAACCGCTTCGCGGCCTCGTCGCTGCTCTACGGGTCGCCCTTCGTGCTGCCGATCCCCGACCTCGAGCGGTGCGAGCTGCTTCTGGTGGTTGGCGCCAACCCGATGGTCAGCCACGGGAGCGTGATGAGCGCGCCGCGGATCAAGGACCAGCTGCACGCGATCGCCGAGCGCGGTGGGCGCGTGATCGTCGTTGATCCGCGCCGCACCGAGACCGCTCGCGAGTTCGAGCACGTCTCGCTGCACCCCGACTCGGACGCCTGGCTGCTGCTCTCGCTGCTCCACGTGATCTTCACCGAGTCGCTCCATGACGCCGGCGCGGCCGCCTTCGAGGCCCGCGGGGTCGAGGGGCTCGAGCGACTCGCCGCCGACTTTCCCCCGGAGGTGGCAGCGCAGCACACCGGCGTCCCCGCGGACGAGCTGCGCTCGCTCGCCCGTGACATCGCCGCCGCCGACGGCTGCGCGATCTACGGTCGCACCGGCTCCTGCCTGGGCCGCAGCGGCACGCTGGTCAGCTTCCTGCTCGATGCGCTCGCGCTCGTCACCGGCAACCTCGACCGTGAGGGCGGCTCGCTGTTCGGCGACCCGGCGATCCCGTTCGATCGGGTCGCGGAGCTGATCGGCGCCGGCACCTACGGCAAGGTCAGCTCCCGCGTCGGCGGCTTTCCCGAGGTACTGGGCGCCCTCCCCGCTTCGCTGATGGCGAAGGAGATCACGACGCCGGGCGATGGCCGGATGCGCGCGATGTTCGTCTCCGCCGGCAACCCCGTGCTCAGCGTTCCGAACGGGCCTGAGCTCGAGGAGGCCATGGAGCAGCTCGAGCTCTGCGTGGCGATCGACCTGTATGTGACCGAGACGTCCAAGCACGCCGACTACGTGCTGCCCGCGACCACATTCCTGGAGCGGGAGGACTTTCCGCTGCCCTTCCTCTCGCTGTTCACCACGCCCTTCATCCAGATGACCGAGGCGGTGCTCGAGCCGCGTGGCGAGGCGCGGCAGGAGTGGGAGGTGATCGAGGAGATCGCCGAGCGGGTCGGCATCGTGCCCTCGTCCGTGCTCGGCCTGCGCCTGCTCGGCCGGGTCGGCGTCAAGGTCTCCCCTCGGCGGCTGGTCGAGACGCTGCTGCGGATCGGCCCGGAGGGGGATCGCTTCGGCCTCAGCCGGGGTGGGCTCAACCCGGCGAAGCTCCGGGAGAGTCCGCACGGGATCGTGCTCGCGCCGAGCTGGGAGGGCGGCAACCTCCCGGCCAAGCTACGGCACGACGACAAGAAGGTGCACCTTGATCCGGGCGAGATCGCCGCCGAGGTCCAGCGTCTGCGGCAGCTCGATCCGCGGGATGGCTCGGGCGAGTTCCCCCTGCGGCTGATCGGGCTGCGCGAGCTGCGCTCGCACAACTCCTGGATGCACAACTCCAAGAAGCTGATGCGTGGCGAGCGGATCCACGCCGCACGGGTCCATCCCGGCGACGCCGAGTCGCGCGGCATCGCCGAGGGTGACGCGATCCGGGTCACGTCGCCGCACGGCGCGGTCGAGCTGGTCGCGCAGCTGACCGACGAGGTCAAGGCCGGGACGGTCGCCGTCCCACACGGCTGGGGGCACGCTGGCGGCTGGGAGACCGCGAACGCCGCCGGCGGCGCGAACGTGAACGTCCTCGCCTCCTCCGAGCCCGAGGATCTCGAGCCGCTCGCCGGGATGGCGCACCTGAACGGCATCCCGGTCCAGCTCGAGCGGCTCGGCGCGCGCTCCGCCGGGGGCGAGCGCACGGCCGAAGCTGCACCCGCGTAGCGGGCCGCCGAGTGCTCGACCTCGACACACAGCTGCTGACGCTGGCCGCCGTCGCGGCGCTGATGATCGGAACCTGGCTGTTGAGCCTGCCGTTGCGGGACGCCTCGATCGTCGACATCGTCTGGGCGCCGGCCTTCGCCGTGATCGCCTGGACCGCCGACGCCGTCGGTCCCGGCGCGGGCGACCGGAGCCTGCTGATCGCGGTGCTCCTCTCGATCTGGGCGGTGCGGCTCGGTACGTACATCGCGGTGCGCCACGACGGCGAGGACAAGCGCTACGCCGCGATGCGCGAGCGGCAGGGCTCGGAGCGCTTCGCGATTCGCAGCCTGTTCACCGTGTTCCTGCTGCAGGCCGGGATCGCCTGGGTGGTCTCCGCGCCGGTGCAGGTGGCGGCGGTCGATCCGACGCCGGCGTCGCTCGGGGCGCTCGCCGTGATCGGCGCCGCGGTCACGCTGTTCGGGATCGCGTTCGAGGCGATCGCCGACCTCCAGCTGGCACGCTTTCTCGCCAAGAAGGACGAGAGCGGGAAGGCGGTCATGGACGAGGGGCTGTGGCGCTACTCCCGGCATCCGAACTATTTCGGCAACGCGACGTTGTGGTTCGGGATCTGGCTGATCGCGCTCGAGTCTGGGTCGGCGTGGTGGACGGTGATCGGCCCGATCGTGATGACCTTCTTCCTCCTCAAGGTGAGCGGCGTTGCCCTCACGGAGAAGAACGTGAAGGGGTCCCGTCCCGGCTACGCCGAGTACATCGAGAGGACCAGCGCCTTCATCCCGCTGCCGCCCAGGTCCGGGTAGGCTCAGGCCTCAACGAATACGGGAGGTCTGACGTGGACGAGCAACGAGCGACGGAGATGAAGAAGGGCGCTCGCGCGACCTGGGCGGCAGGCGATTTCGACGCGGTGGCGCAGACGATTCTCAGCGCGGGGCGCGGCATCGTCGAACGACTTGCCCCCAGCGCGGGCCAGGACGTGCTCGATATCGCGGCCGGTACGGGCAACGCGGCGATTCCTGCGGCCGAGCAGGGAGCCCGCGTGGTGGCCTCGGATCTCACGCCCGAGCTGTTCGAGGCCGGCCGGGCCAACGCCGAGCGCGCCGGGGTCGAGATCGAATGGGTGGAGGCCGATGCGGAGGCGCTTCCCTTCGACGACGCCTCGTTCGACTTCGTCCTCTCCACGTTCGGGATCATGTTCGCGCCGCGGCACCCGGTCGCGGCCGCCGAGGCTGCGCGGGTCTTGCGCCCGGGTGGTCGCCTCGGATTCTGCTGCTGGAGGCCGGAGGGCAACATCGGCGCATTCTTCAAGACGATCGGCGCGCATCTGCCGCCGCCGCCCGAGGACGTGGTGCCCCCGCCGATGTGGGGTGTCCCCGGGCACGTCGAGAAGCTGTTCGACGGTTCCGGGATCGAGCTCGAGTTCATCGAGGAGGAGGTCACGTTCGACTACGGGACGCCGGAGGAGGCGTTCGAGTTCTACGCCGAGCACTTCGGCCCGCTGGTGATGGCCCGGGCCGCCCTCGACGACGACGCCTGGGCGGCGCTGCGCGCCGACCTAATCGCGATGTACGAGCGCGAGTCGGAGCCCGTCGACGACGGGATCCGACTGCGCGGCGAATACCTGACGACGGTCGGGACCAAGCGGGGCTGACCCCGGCGGACCGTCCGGTTCACGGCCAGATCACACGACCGGTCGCGGCTGTGAAAGGCTGCGCTGTGGGCGAGGCGGCCGACCGGTGCCGCCCCCGAGACGAGAGGAGACCTCAGTGCAGCTAGGCATGATCGGACTGGGCCGGATGGGGGCGAACATGGTTCGCCGCCTGATGCGAGATGGCCACGATTGCGTCGTCTACGACGTCGACAAGAGCGCAATCGAGGACCTGGCCGGCGAGGGCGCGACCGGCGCCGACTCGCTCTCTGACTTCGTCTCCAAGCTGGCGGCCCCGCGCAACGCGTGGGTGATGGTCCCGGCCGGGTACGTGCAGAGCACGGTCGACGAGCTGGCCGGGCTGATGGACTCGGGCGACACGATCATCGACGGCGGCAACTCCTACTACCGCGACGATGTCGATCGCGCCAAGGCGCTCGAGCCGCAGGGCATCAACTACGTCGACGTCGGCACCAGCGGCGGGGTCTGGGGGATCGAGCGCGGCTACTGCCTGATGATCGGCGGGCCCGACGAGGCGGTGCAGCGGCTCGACCCCGTGTTCGCGACGATCGCGCCGGGCATCGACGGCGCTCCCGACCGCACGCCGGGCCGCTCCGGCGACCCGACCCCCTCCGAGAACGGCTACCTGCACTGCGGCCCGTCGGGCGCGGGGCACTTCGTGAAGATGGTCCACAACGGCATCGAGTACGGGGTGATGGCGGCGTATGCGGAGGGCCTCAACATCCTCAAGCACGCCAACGCGGGCGACGAGAGCGCCGAGATCGACGCGGAGACGGCGCCGCTGCGTGACCCCGAGTACTACCGCTACGACCTCGACCTGACCGAGGTCGCCGAGGTCTGGCGCCGTGGCTCGGTGATCGGCTCCTGGCTACTCGACCTGACGGCCGCGGCGCTGCTGGAGTCCCCGCAGCTCGACGAATTCGGCGGCCGGGTCTCCGATTCGGGTGAGGGTCGCTGGACTCAGCACGCGGCGATCGACGTCGGCGCGCCCTCGCCGGTCCTCAGCAGTGCCCTGTTCGAGCGCTTCTCCTCGCGGGGCGAGGACGAGTTCGCGGACAAGCTGCTCTCGGCGATGCGCAAGCAGTTCGGCGGCCACGACGAGAAGCCGGCCGAGGGCGGCTCTTGAGCACCACTGCGGAGACCGAGCTCCCCGCCGGGGGCGGCGATGCCGGCAAGGGCGCCGAGCGCCCGGACCCACATGTGATCGTCCTGTTCGGAGCGGGGGGCGACCTCGCGGGCCGCAAGTTGATTCCGGGGTTCTTCCATCTCCAGAACGCCGGGCTGCTCCCACGCGAGTGGCGGATCGTCGGCACCGCGGAGCAGAGCTACGACGACGAGGGCTTTCGCAGCCACGCCCGTGATGTGATCGATGAGTTCGGCCGTGCGGGCATCGGCGAGGGTGACTTCGAGGGATTCTCGCGCCGTCTCAGCTACGTGCCCGTCTCCGCCGGCACCGAGGCGCTCGGGGAGAAGGTCGCGGAGGCGCGCAAGGAGATCGATGGTGACAGCCGCCTGCTCCACTACCTCGCCGTGCCGCCGCCCGCCTTCGGCGCGATCACCGAGACCCTGGGCAAGCTCGACCTCTGCGGCCCGGAGGCGCGCGTGATCATGGAGAAGCCGTTCGGGCACGACTACGACTCGGCGGTCGCGCTCAACGCGCTGATCCATGAGGTCTTCGACGAGGATCAGATCTTCCGGATCGACCACTATCTCGGCAAGGAGGCGGTCCAGAACGTGCTCGCGCTGCGATTCGCCAACGGTCTTTACGAGCCGATCTGGAACCGCAACAACGTCGACTACGTGCAGATCGACGTGCCCGAGACGCTGTCCGTCGGGACCCGCGCCGGCTTCTACGAGGGAACCGGTGCCTACCGGGACATCATCGTCACCCACCTGCTGCAGCTGCTGAGCTTCGTCGCAATGGAGCCGCCCGCCTCGCTGACCGGCGATCGGCTCGCGGTCGAGAAGACCAAGGTGTTCGATGCGATCAAGCCGATCCAGCCCGGCGACATGGTTCGCGGGCAGTACGAGGGCTACCGGGACATCGATGGCGTTGCCCCCGACTCAGATACCGAGACGTTCGTCGCGGTCAAGGTTGAGATCGACAACTGGCGCTGGGCCGGCGTGCCCTTCTACCTGCGCACGGGCAAGTGCATGAAGGAGTCGCGGCACCTCGTGGCGCTGGACTTCCGCGAGCCGCCGATGAGGATGTTCCCCGGCGAGGTCACCCACCACGGGGCCAATCAGCTCGTCTTCGAGTTCTCCGAGCCCGGCTCGATCACGGCGGACTTCCAGGCAAAGCGGCCCGGGCCGACGATGGAGCTCGGCCCGGCGCGAATGACGTTCCGCTACGAGGAGAGCTTCTGCGCCGAGAACCAGCTCGAGGCCTATGAGCGGCTGATCCACGACGCGATGATCGGGGACTCGACCCTGTTCACCCGCGCGGACGGGATCGAGCGGCTCTGGGAGGTCAGCATGCCGGCGCTGGACGATCCACCGCCGGTGATTCCCTACGAGCAGGGGTCGTGGGGGCCCGAGGAGCAGAACGAGCTGATCGCGCCCTTCGATTGGCGCCTCGGCTCCGAGCACGACGGGAGTAACTTGGAATGACCACGATCAGCGAGCAGAGGAGGAGAGTCCGATGAATCCCAACGAGAAGCTGCATGAGGCGGGCCAGAGCATCTGGATCGACTCGATCACCCGCGAGATGGTGGGCAGCGGCACGCTGCAGGGCTACATCGACGAGAAGGCCGTCACCGGCCTGACCTCGAACCCCTCGATCTTCGACAAGGCCGTCGGCGGCTCCGACGACTACGACTCTCAGATCCGCGAGCTGCGGGAACAGGGGCTCGACGGCGAGGAGCTGTTCTTCCAGCTCGCGATCGCTGATCTGCGGGCGGCGGCTGATCTGTTTGCGCCGATCAACGAGCGCACCGACGGCGTTGACGGCTGGGTCTCGCTCGAGGTCTCGCCGAAGCTGGCCTACGACACCGACGCCACGATCGCCCAGGCGGCGGACCTGCACGGCAAGGCCGAGCGCGACAACCTCTTCATCAAGATCCCCGGCACGCCGGAGGGACTGCCCGCGATCACGGAATCGATCGCCAACGGAATCCCGGTCAACGTCACGCTGCTGTTCGACCACCGGCAGTACGCGGCGGCGGCGCACGCCTATATGGAGGGCGTCGAGCGCCGGATCGAGAAGGGCCTCGACCCCGCGATCGGCTCGGTGGCGTCCGTGTTCATCAGCCGCTGGGACGTAAAGGTCGAGGGCCAGACCCCCGAGCCGCTCAACGACAGGCTCGGGATCCTTGCGGCGACCCAGTGCTACGTGGCCTACCGCGAGCTCTACGAGACCGACCGCTGGCAGCAGCTCGAGAACGCGGGGGCGCGGCGCCAGCGCCTGCTGTTCGCCTCCACCTCGACGAAGGATCCGAAGCTGTCCGACACGATGTATGTGAGCGCGCTGGCCGCCCCGGACACGGTCAACACGATGCCGGAGGCGACCGTCCTCGCGTTCGCCGATCACGGCGAGGTCGGCGAGCTGCTCTCGCACGACCGCGGGCCCGTCGAGGAGCTCGCCGCCGAGTTCACCGAGGCCGGGTTCGACCTCGACCAGATCGCCCTCGAGCTCCAGCAGGAGGGCGCGCAGAAGTTCGTCGACAGCTGGGAGGATCTGCTCTCCCAGATCGAGTCCAAGTGCGAGAAGCTGGGCGTGGGGGCCTGACGCGGATGCCCCAGAGCGGCGGCGCGGGCTACCAGGAACTGCCCGCCTACGGTCATCTCGCAGACCTCTACGACGAGACCGCGGCCCTGCATCTGCGGGAGTTGTTCGCGTCCGACCCCGATCGCGGCTCGCGGCTGTCGCTGGAGGCCGAGGGGCTCCTGCTCGACTACTCCAAGCACCGCGTCAACGACGAGGTGCTCGGCCGGCTCGTTGAGCTCGCCTCCGAGGCCGGGGTCGAGGAGCGTCGCGACGCCATGTTCCGCGGCGAGCACATCAACTCGACCGAGGACCGGGCGGTCCTGCACGTAGCCCTGCGGATGCCGAGGTCGGCCTCGCTGCAGGCCGACGGTACCGACGTCGTCTCCGAGGTCCACGAGACCCTCGACCGGATGGGCGCCTTCGCGAGCAAGATCCGCGCCCGCGAGTGGCTGGGTCACACGGGCAAACCGATCACCAACATCGTCAACATCGGGATCGGTGGCTCAGATCTCGGTCCGGTGATGGCGTACCGGGCGCTGCGCCACTACAGCGACCGCGGTCTGACCGTGCGCTTCGTCTCCAACGTCGACGGGACCGACTTCGCCGAGAAGACCCGCGACCTGGATCCCGAGGAGACGATGTTCCTGGTCGCGTCGAAGACGTTCACGACGCTCGAGACGATGACCAACGCCCACACCGCCCGGCGGTGGGTCCTCGACGCCGTCGGCGGCGACGAGGCGGCGATCGCCAGGCACTTCGCGGCGCTCTCCACAAACGCGGAGCAGGTGACCGAGTTCGGGATCGACACCGCCAACATGTTCGGCTTCTGGGACTGGGTCGGCGGCCGCTACTCGATGGATTCGGCGATCGGGCTCTCGACGATGATCGCGATCGGCCCCGAGGCCTTCGCGGAGATGCTCGCCGGCTTCCACGCGATGGACGAGCACTTCCGCACCGCGCCCCTCGATCGGAACATGCCGGTGCTGATGGGGCTGCTCAGCTTCTGGTACGGCGAGTTCTACGAGGCGGAGACCGTCGCGGTGCTGCCCTACGACCAGTACCTGGAGCGCTTTCCGGCCTATCTGCAACAGCTGACGATGGAGTCCAACGGCAAGCACGTACGGCTCGACGGCACTCGCGTCGTGGGCCCGACGGGGCCGATCTTCTGGGGCGAGCCCGGCACCAACGGGCAACACAGCTTCTACCAGCTGATCCACCAGGGAACCCACCTGATCCCCTGCGACTTCATCGCCTTCGCCCGCAGCCTGAACGCGGACCTTCCCGGCGAGCATCAGGACAAGCTCGTCTCCAACGTCTTCGCCCAGGCGGAGGCGCTCGCCTTCGGCAAGACCGAGGACGAGGTCCGCGCCGAGGGCGTTCCCCCCGAGCTCGTCCCGCACAAGGAGTTCGACGGTAACCGCCCCTCCAATGTGATCTGCGCCGAGCGCCTCGACCCCGCGACGCTCGGCAAGCTGGTCGCCCTGTACGAGCACTCGGTGTTCACCCAAGGCGCGATCTGGGGCATCAACTCCTTCGATCAGTGGGGGGTCGAGCTCGGCAAGGTCCTGGCCAAGCGGATCATCCCCGAGCTCGAGTCGGACTCCGAGCTCGACCACGACAGCTCCACCAACCGGCTGATCCGCTGGTACCGGGAGCGGCGCGACTCTCAGTAGGGGCTGTCAGGCGACAGCGATCGAGAAGCTCGCCCGCCGCTCCGTCCCGGGCTCGACCGAGTCGAACGAGCCGCCGACAAGCGCGTCGGTCGGCGCCGCCATCGGCTCGAAGGCGATCAGCGGCTCGCCCGCCGGCGCGTATACCTGCGCGTAGGGGTACCCGGCGTCCATCGCGAGCTCGATTCGCCGGCCGCCGCCGGACAGCGCGAACGGACGGCCGTCGGCCGGGGCCACGAAGAGGTCGTCGAACGTCCGCTCTCCCAGCGGACCGTCGCCCGCCGCCGCCGGGCCGCGCTCGCCGGTCGGGAGCCCGCGCTCGTCGAGCTCGAGCTGCTCGGTGACCGGGAGCTCGAGCTCCCACTCCGCGCGGCTGACGCCGGGGAGCGCGAGGTAGGGGTGGAACCCGAAGGCGAGGGGGACGGGGTCAGGGCCCGTGCAGGTGACCGTGGTCGTGATCGCCAGCGAGCCGGGGCGGATCAGCGCTTCGATCGTGAGCAGGTGCGGGAACGGGAAGATCGCGGACAGCTCCGGGCTGGCCGACCAGTCGAAGCGCGCCTCGAGCCGGGCGCCGTCGCCGGTCGGCGCGTGCGCGATCACGTTCCAGCCGCGGGCAGCGGTCAGCAGACCGTGGATCGGGAGGCCGTTTCCGTCGCGCTTGACCAGCGGGGTCTCGCCCAGGTCCACCTGGCGACCGGTGACCTCGAGGCGGTTCGAGCTGAGCCTGTTCGCCCAGGGGTAGAGCAGCGGGATTCCCATCGTGGAGCGATCCTCGATGTAGCCACGCAGCCCGTTGCGCTGCCCCAGGATCTCCGCGCCGCGGTGGCGCAGCGAGCAGCAGATCATCCCCGCCTGGGGAACGTATGCGGCCTCGAGCCGGCCGTCGGCGCTCGCGATCGTAAGTGCCTCGTGGCCGCTGATCTCCCGGATGCCGATCACTCGCCGGGGGGCCGTTCAGCGCGCCAGCAGCGCGGCGCCGATCGCCCCTCCGAGGTCCCCGAGGGCGGCGACCTCGAACGCCGGCGGGTGCTCGTCGGTGAAGAGGCTCTTGTGCATCCGCTCCTCGATCCGCGGACCGAGTCGCTCGCCGAAGCGCACGCCGAGCCCGCCGCCGAGGATCACGCACTCCACGTCCAGGAGGTTCACGGCCGACGCGACGCCGGCTCCGAGGGCCACGATCGCCTCGTCGATCAGCTCGGTCGCGACCGGATCATCGTGCTTGTGCGCCTTCTCCCAGACGCTCGAGGTGAGCCGGTCCTTGCCCTTCGCCTTCATCAGCTTGAACAGCTTGGTCTTGCGCCCCTTCTTCTTCAGCTTGCGGGCCCGGGCCTCCATCGCGGCGCGTCCCGCGTAGGCCTCCATGCAGCCCTTGTTCCCACAGGGGCAGCGGCGGCCGCCGCGCTTGACGACCATGTGGCCGATCTCGCCGGCCGCGCCGCGACCGAGCCAGTCCTTCCCGTCGAGCACGATGCCGCCGCCCACGCCCGTGCCCCAGAAGACGCCCAGGACTGTGTCGAACTCCCTGCCCGCGCCGAGCTCGAACTCGGCGGTCGTCGCGACCTGCACGTCGTTGCCGAGTGAGACCGGCGCGCCGAGCCGCTCCGACAGGTCGGCCGCGAGCTCGTAGGTGCCGAGCCAGCCGCTCAGGTTGCGGGCGCTGGAGACGGTGCCCGCCCCATTGTCCACCTCGCCCGGCGAGCCGACGCCGATGCCCTTCAGCTCGCCCCTGCCGTAGCCGGCGTCCTCGGCCGCCGTCGCCAGGCAGCCGGCCATCGCCTCGGCGATCGCCGGAGGGCCGCCCTCGCGCGGCGTCTGCGTCCGGGCCTCGCCGAGGACCTCGTTGTCCCGGTCCACGACGACCGTCTGGATCTTGGTGCCGCCGAGGTCGATGCCCCCACGGGCCTTCTTCTTGCTTGGGCTCATGGGCCTCCTCCGGTGATGTCGTCGGGCGAGTCGGCGAGTAGCGCCCGTGACGGGGCGCCGTCGGTGCCGATCAACTTGAGCGGCAGGCAGAGCAGGGTGTAGGCGCCGGGCTCGATCTCGCGCAGGTCGAGTCCCTCCAGCGCGACCACCACCGGGTCGGCGCCGAGGAGGGCACGATGGGCGTCCCCATCGCCGATCGACAGGTAGTCGATCCCGATCAGGCGGATGCCACGCTCCAGCACGAACTCGGCGCCCGAGCCGTCGAGGCGGATGAAGTCGTGCGTGAACTCGTCCTGTTCCCAGAGGCGGGAGTTGGTGGTCTTCAGCAGGACGCGCTCGGCTCCCTCGGTGATCGTGGCCGCCTCGAGCGCGGCGCGGTCGATGGGGTCGAGGCCCCGGTCGGGAATCTCGACGACCTCGCAGGGGCCGATCATCGCGGCGAGGTCCAGCGCGTCGGCCCCGGGGGCGCCGTCGTAGAAGTGCATCGGCCCGTCCATGTGGGTACCGGTGTGGGCGCCCATGTCCAGTCGGGTGACGTTGGCGGTGGCGCCGTCCGCGATCGCCTGGGAGAGCGCGTGGGAGTAGCCCGGGTTGTCGTGGTAGATCGGCATTCCGGGCCGGATCGGTACCGAGACATCGTGCAGGGCCATCGCGCCGAGCGTATCTCAGTTGGCCGGGCAACTCGGTGTCGGCGCGGCGATTGCATAGAGTGGCGGCTTGGCGCAGATCCACGACAAGGAGCCAGGCGTGAGCGAATCAGATCTCGACAACCTCGCCGTCAACACGATTCGGATGCTCGCCATCGACGGCGTGCAGAAGGCCAACTCCGGGCACCCCGGCGCCCCGATGGGGCTGGCGCCTGCCGCGTACGTGCTGTGGACGCGAATCATGCGCCACAACCCGGCGAATCCCGAATGGGCGAACCGCGACCGCTTCATCCTTTCCAACGGCCACGCATCGATGCTCCAGTACTCGATGCTTCACCTCTGCGGCTACGACGTGACGATCGACGACCTGAAGTCGTTCCGGCAGTGGGGATCGAAGTGCCCCGGTCATCCCGAGTACGGGGACACGCCCGGGGTCGAGGTCACCACCGGGCCGCTGGGCCAGGGCTTCGCCAACTCGGTCGGCTTCGCGCTCGCCGAGGGGATGCGGGCGGAGCGCTACAACAGCGACCCGCACGAGGTGGTCGACCACCACACCTACGTGTTCTGCGGCGACGGTGACATGGAGGAGGGGATCTCCTCCGAGGCTGCCTCGCTGGCCGGCAACTACGGGCTCGGCAAGCTGATCGCGATCTACGACGACAACAAGGTCCAGCTCTCCGGCCCCACCGACGTCTCCTTCAGCGAGAACGTGCCCGAGCGCTTCGAGGCCTACGGCTGGGCCGTCCACCGGCTGCCCGAGGACGCGACTCTGGACCAGATCGAGCTGGCCCTCCGCGAGGCCCGGGAGATCGCCGACCGCCCCTCGCTGATCGACCTCCCGACCCATATCGGCTACGGCTCCCCGAACAAGCAGGACACGGCGTCCGCTCACGGCTCGCCGCTCGGCCCCGAGGAGGTGGAGCTGACCAAGGAGCGGCTCGGCTGGCCCTACGAGGAGCCGTTCACGGTTCCGGACGAGGTGCGGGAGCTGTTCGCCGAGGTCGCGGAGCGCGGCGTCGAGGCCGAGCGCGAGTGGTCGCAACAGTTCGAGGAGTACGCGAGGGAGAGCCCGGAGCTGGCCGAGGAGTTCGAGCGCACGCGCGGGCGCCACGCTCCGAAGCTGCCGCCGGTCTCGGAGGCGCCGGTGCCCGGGCCCGGCGATGGCCCGATCGCGACGCGCGCCGCCTCCGGGCAGGCGCTCAACTGGCTGGCGGAGAGCGTTCCGGAGCTGGTCGGCGGCGCTGCGGACACCGCGCCCTCGACCAAGACGTTCATCAACGACGAGGCCACGGTGCTCCGGCACCACTTCCGCGGGCGCAACTTCGACTTCGGTGTGCGCGAGCACGCGATGGGGGCGATCGTCAACGCGCTCACGATCGAGGGCATGCGCGCCTACGGGGCGACGTTCTTCTGCTTCTCCGACTACATGCGCGGCGCGGTGCGGCTGGCGGCGGTCATGGGGATCCCGTCGATCTTCATCTGGACCCACGACTCGTTCCTGCTCGGCGAGGACGGCACGACCCACCAACCGGTCGAGCACCTGGCATCGCTCCGCGCGATGCCGGTGATCGAGGTGATCCGGCCGGCCGACGCCCGGGAGACGTTCCTCGCCTGGCACTGGCTGCTCGGGCGCTGCGAGCGGCCGACGGCGCTCGTGCTCAGCCGCCAGAAGCTGCCGATCCTCGACCCGGGCTCGATTCCCGACGACGCGATCGAGCGCGGCGCCTACGTTCTCCGTGAGGCGTCGGGCGGCGATCCGCAGCTGATCCTGATCGGCACCGGCTCGGAGGTCTCGCTCTGTCTGGAGGCGGCCGAGCTGCTCGAGGGTGAGGGGACTCCCACGAGGGTCGTCTCGATGCCCTGCGCCGAGCTGTTCGCGGCTCAGGATCAGGCCTACCGCGACCAGGTCCTGCCGCCGGCGCTGGAGGCGCGCCTCTCCGTGGAGGCCGCCTCGCCGCTGGGCTGGAACCGTTTCGTCGGCCCGCGCGGCGACAGCGTCGCGCTCGACCACTTCGGCGCCTCGGCGCCCGCCGATGTGCTCGCGGAGAAGTTCGGCTTCACGCCGGAGGCCGTCGCGGAGCGCGGCAGGGCGCTGGTCGGCGGCTGAGCCGGGAGCGGACGGCGAGGCGCCCACAGAGCGATGTTCGGCAACGACGGCTTCCCGAAGATCGGCGACTACGCCTTTCTCTCCGACTGCCACACCGGAGCGCTCGTCGCGCCCGACGGCGGGATCGAGTGGCTCTGCCT
>DATFLZ010000199.1:0-3574 GCA_035267205.1 Solirubrobacterales bacterium
CAGAAGAGGGCGAGCCCGGCGGCGCGACTGTCCTCATCGCTGCCGAGCTGCTCGCGAGCCCGTCCCAGGCAGCCGGCGGCGAGCGCCCGCTCGTTGCGCTGGTAGCGCTCGATCGTCAGCTTCACCAGCACGCGTCCGGCCTCCTTGGGAAGACCCTCGCGCTCGAAGGCCGTCGCGGATCGCTCGAGCGCCTCGATCATCTCCGGGTAGCGCCGCGTCCAGCGTGCGGTCTCGGCCAGCATCTCGAGCGCTTCGGCGTCGAGCTCCCCGCGCTGATCGGCATCGAGCAACAGAGCGTGGGCGCCGGACCAGTCACCTTCCTCGACCGCGGCGCGCCATTCCCCCGATCCGGCTTGATGCGTGCGGTCGCTCACCGGCCAATCATTGCACCGCGATCCTGCATCGAGCCGGCGAGGAGGCTCAGTCCTTGTAACCCAGCCCCGGCCCCTCGATCTGCCAGGCGACCTGCCCTCGGCCCTCGGCCGCGGAGCGCTCGACGACTCCGTCCCAGTCGTGCAGCATGCCCTTGATCCGCGCCACGGACTCGGGCGGGTGCTGGGCAACCTGGGCGGCCAGTGTCAGCGCCGCCCCCTCGGTCGCCTGGGCCGGGGCCACGCGGTGGACGATGCCCCAGCGGAGCGCCTCGTCGGCGGCCACCTCCTTCGAGGTCAGCAGCAGATACTTGGCCACCGACAGCCCGCAGAGCGTCGCGAGCCGAGCCGGACCGACCGGCACGCCGAGCCCGGCCCCGGGGAAGCGAAGCCTGAGGTTGGAGCCACCGATCCGCAGATCGCAGCAGACCGCGATCTCTGCACCACCGCCCACGACCGCACCGTGGCAGGCCGCGATCGTCGGCTTCGGGAACGAGGTCAGCTCGTCGTAGAGGTCGGCGAACAGCTGCATGCGCTCGATCGCGCCGTCTCGGTCGAGCTCCTCCCGGACGTCCGCGCCCGCGGACAGCCCCATGTGATCCGTGGAGGAGACGACGAGCACCCGGACCTCGTCATCGTCGCGGGCGGAGCGCACGTGGGCGAGCAGCTCGCCGAGCATCCGGACGTTGATCGCGTTGCGCCGATCGGGACGGTCGAGCTGCAGGAGCGCGACCCCGTCGGGGTCCACGACGTAGCGGGTGAGAGCGTCTTCGATCGTCATCGGGGGTCCTCCCGTTCGTTGTCGGCGGCCTGGGTGTTGATCTCTTCCAGCAGTCGCTCGACCTCGACGGCGGCTGCCTCGACGAGCCCCGCGACTCGGTCGCGACCCTCGCTGAAGCGGCCCAGCACCCAGCGGGAGACGACCTCGGGATCGGTGCTGTCGGGCCTGCCGACCCCGACCCTCACCCGGCGGAACTCGCGCGAGCCGAGGCCGCGCTCGAGGCTCTTGAGGCCGTTGTGACCGGCGACGCCGCCGCCGAGCTTGGCGCGGATCTCGCCGAAGGGGAGGTCGATCTCGTCGTGGATCGCGACGACGCGGTCAAGCTCGACGCCGAGGGAGCCACGAGCCGGGCCCGCCGCGGAGCCCGACTCGTTCATGAATGTCTGCGGGGTGAGAACCGCCACGCGCGGGCCCCCGGGGGCGATCCGCCCGTCGGTGATCAGCCCGCCGAACTTCTTCTTCGCACGCGGCAGCTCCCAGCGGTCCGCGAGCGCATCGGCGACCTCGAAGCCGATGTTGTGGCGCGTGCCGGCGTACCGAGCGCCCGGATTGCCGAGTCCGATCAGGAGCGCGTCCACGTCGGTGGAGCCGGCTGAGTCGCGCCTCGGCGCCCTACGGCCGAAGAGGCGCATCCGCGCGGGGCGGCTCAGCCCTCGTCGCCGTCGCCGTCGCCGCCGTCGTCCTCGGCGGCCTCGTCGGCCTCGCCCTCTTCACCCTCGGCGCCCTCCTCGCCGATCAGCTCGGTCTCCTCCTCGACGTCGGGCTCGGGCTCCTCCTCGATCCGCGGGGGATTGAGGGTGGCGAGCGTCATCTCGTCGGGGTGGTCGGCCATCAAAGTGACGCCGGGCGGCGGGCTGATGGTGGACAGCTGCAGGGTGTCACCGATCTCCATCGAGGAGACGTCGACCGAGATCGAATCGGGCACCGCCTCGGGCAGCGCCTCGACGGTGATCTCGCGGGTGACGTGCTCGAGGATTCCGCCGTCCTTGACGCCGGGCGCATCGTCGGTGCCCTCCAGGAGAATCTCGACCTCAGCCTGGATCTCGGTCTTCAGGTCGACCTCGTGGCAGTCGATGTGGACCAGATCGCCGCGCACGGGATGGCGCTGCTCCTCCTTGACCACCACCGGCACGGCCGAGCCACCGTCGAGCTCGAGATCGAAGAGCGTCTGGCCCTCGCCGAGAAAGAGGTCGATCTCGTGAGCGTCGGCCGTGAACGGGCGCGCCGCCGCGCCACCCGTGTAGACGACGCCGGGGACCTTGCCGTCACGGCGCAGGCGCCGTGCGCTGCGCGAGCCGAAATCGCTGCGGGTCGAAACCTTGAGGGTTGCTCGGGCTGAAGCCATGGGGACGGCAGGATAGAGATGTTGCGGCGGTTTGTTGCGGCAGCTCCGGCCGCCGGTCTCCCGGGGCGCCGGGGGAGTAAGAATCCAGGTATGCACGTCGTCGTCGTCGGAGCCGGGGAGGTTGGTGTCAACCTCGCCAGAACGCTTGCCGCGGACGGTCACGAGGTCACGATGGTCGACAGCGCCCCTGGCCGCTGCGGCTCCCTAGAGGGCGAGCTGGACGCGCTCGTGATCGAGGGCAACGGGGCCTCGCCGCGCGTGCTCAGGGACATCGGTGTCGAGAAGACGGACCTGTTCGCCGCCGTCACCCAGATCGACGAGGTGAACCTGATTGCCGCGATGGGCGCGAAGCAGCTCAATCCCTCGATGACGACCGTCGCTCGGGTCCGCGACCCCGACTTCGGGGGCGAGGGCGGCGACGACGAGTCGCGTCGCGGCCCGTTCGGGATCGACTTCGTGATCGATCCGGACGAGGCAACCGCACACGACATCGCTGAAGCCCTGATGCTCCCGGGGGCGGTCAGCGTCGAATACTTCGGTGACGGCCGGCTCGGGCTCGCGGAGGTGATCGTCAGCGACGAGTCGGAGCTCGCGGGCCTGCCCCTTGCGAAGAGGGACCGGCTCGAGCCCAGCTACATCGTCGGCTGGAGTCGCGAGGGCGCGGCCAAGCTCGCCAAGGGCGAGCACGTGGTCGAGGCGGGCGACCATCTGATCGTGGTCGCGGCGAAGGAGAACCTGGCGAGCACCGTCGCGCGCTTCGCGGGCGTCGCCCGCGAGGTCAAGCACTGCGTGGTCTTCGGCGGCGGCCGGATCGGGACCCGGCTGGCCAAATCGCTGCAAGAGGAGTCCTCGATCAAGGTGACGGTGCTCGAGCGCGAGGCCGAACAGGCGCGTCGGGTCGCGGAGCGGCTCAGCGGAACGCTCGTCCTGCACGAGGAGGGGCTGAGCAGGGACGCGTTGCTCGCCAGCGGAGTCGGCGACGCCGATGCCTTCGTCGCCTCCGCGGGCGACGACCGGGCCAACCTGCTCGCGGCCCTGACCGCCAAGCGACTGGGCGCGGACCTCTGCCTCTCGGTC
>DATFLZ010000200.1:0-7617 GCA_035267205.1 Solirubrobacterales bacterium
CTGCACGCTGATGGCCCCCGGCCCCCGGCGCCATCAGCGTGCAGCCGATCAGGTCGGCTGCCACGGCCGGCGCGTCGCGATCGAAGAACTCGCGATCGAGCCGCGAGCCGAGGCGCTCGGTGCCGGTCAACCCCGGAGCTCGGCAAGCGCGCGCTCGGCTCGCTCGAGCTGGGCGTCTACCGCAACTCTGGACGTGCCCCCCTCGGAGAGCTTCGAGTCGAGCCAGCTCGAGCTGGCAAGCACCTCGTAGTACTCCTCGTCGAGCAGCTCCGAGAAGCCCGAGAGCCGCTCCCGCTCGATCTCCGAGAGTTGGATGTCCCGTTCGATCGCTTCCCGGACCAGGGCGCCAACCACGCCGTGGGCGTCGCGGAACGGCATCCCGCGACGGACCAGCAGGTCCGCGATGTCGGTGGCCGCGACCATCTCGTCGGCCGCTGCCGCCGCCATGCGGTCGCGGTCGAAGGCGATGCCGTCGAGCATCCCGCCGAGGGCCCTGAGGCAGAGCTCGATCGTGTCGACCGCGTCGAACAGCGGCTCCTTGTCCTCCTGTAGATCCTTCGAGTAGGCGAGCGGAAGGGCGTGCTGGATGCCGAGCAAGGTCGTGTAGGAGGCGACGACGCGAGGCGCCTTGGCGCGCAGCAGTTCGGCGGCGTCGGGGTTCATCTTCTGGGGCATGATCGAGGAGCCGGAGGAGAACTCCTCGGCGGGCCGGCAGAAGCCGAACTCGCTGCTCGACCAGATCACGATCTCCGATCCGACCCGCGAGAGGTGCGTGGAACAGGTCGCTGCCGCGGACAGGTAGTCGAGCGCGAAGTCGCGGTTCGCGACGCCGTCCATCGAGTTCGGGGCGATCGTGCTGAACCCAAGCTCCGCCGCCACGGCGCGGCGATCCAGCTGCCAGTTCAGACCGGCCAGAGCGCCCGAGCCGAGCGGCATTACGGAGGCGGCGTCCGCTGCCGCCGTGAAGCGCCCTGCGTCCCGGTACAGCATCCAGAACCAGGCCAGCAGGTGGTGGCCGAGGTAGACCGGCTGCGCACGCTGCAGATGCGTGTAGCCCGGCATCCGCCAGTCTCGGTGCTCGCCCGCCAGGCCCAGGATCCCCTGCATGGCAGCGGTGAGGAGTTCGCGGGCGACGCCCGCGTGCTCGCCGACGAACATCGCCAGGTCCGTCGCTACCTGATCGTTTCGGGAGCGGCCGGTGTGGATCTTGCCGCCGACCGCCGGGGCGAGCTCGGTCAGACGCCGCTCGATCGCCATGTGGATGTCCTCGTCCCCGGGTTCGAACGGGAACTCGCCGGAATCGAGCTCGGCCTCCACCCGCGCGAGCCCTTCATGCAGGGCGGTGAGCTCGGCGTCGTCGAGCACCCCCGCGTTGCGGAGCGCGCTCGCGTGTGCCCGCGACTGCCTGATGTCGTAGGGCGCCAGGCGCCGGTCGAAGTCGAGCGAGGCGTTGAGGGCCCAGAAGACGGGGTCGGGTTCGCTGTCGAAGCGGCTCATCGGTTTCAGTCTAGGCTCCTCGAGCGCGTGAATCCTGCTCACCGGCGGCACCGGCAAGCTCGGAACGCCGTCGCGCGGCCGGGTCGAGGACGCGGCGGCCGGGCCTGGACGCGAGTCAACGCCCGAGCGCCACGCGGACCGACTCGACGACCCGCTCGACGTCGGCCTCGCCGAGATCCGGGAAGAAGGGGAGGGCGAGGGCCCGGCGGGAAAAGTCCTCGGCGACGGGAAACTCGCCGCCCTCGTAGCCGTAGCGCTCGCGGTAGGCGCGCTGGAGGTGGATACAGGGGATGTAGGGTCGAGCGTCGATGCCGTCCCGGTCGAGCGCTTCGATCACCGCGTCCCGGTCGGCTGCGCTCGGCAGCCGGAGGATGTACACGAACCAGCTCCTGCGCGCCGCGCCTCGGTCCGCGACCGGCAGCAGTAGTCCGTCGGCGTCCCCGGCGCCCGGCTCGGCTGCGCCGATCGCCGCGAAGCGCTCGGAGTAGGCCGCGGCCAATCGAGCGCGTTCGGCGAGCAGGTCGTCGAGACGCTCGAGCTGCGCGATCCCGAGCGCGGCGGCGATGTCGGAGAGGCGGTAGTTGAAGCCGATTCGCTCGTGGTCCATGACCTTCATCACCGGCGAGCGCCCCTGGTTGCGATCGCTGCGGGCCACGGCGGCGGCCTCCGCGTCCGGGATCACGACCACGCCGCCCTCGCCGGTCGTAATCTGCTTGTTGGCGTAGAAGGCGAAGGCTGCCGGGTTGCCCCGGGCGCCGACCTGGGTTCCATCGGCGCAGACGGCCCCGATCGCCTGAGCGGCGTCCTCGAGGACGCCGATTCCCCGGCGCGCAGCGAGCTCCTCCAGCTCGGTCATCGCGCAGGCATGTCCGAAGATATGAACCGGAAGCAGGCCGGCCACCTCATCGTCGAGATTCGCAGCGACAGCCTCGGGGTCGATGCAGAGTGTGACCGGATCGACATCGCAGAAGACCGGTTCCGCGCCCTCGTAGGTCACCGAGTTGGCCGAGGCGACGAAGCTGAGCGGTGTCGTGAGGACCCGGTCCCCCCTCCCCCAGCCCAGCGCTCGCACGGCCAGGTGCAGGGCGGTGGTGCCGCTGGAGACCGCGACCGCCTCGCCGGCGCCGAGGCGCCGCTCGAAGTCACGCTCGAAACGCTCGAGCATCGGACCGAGTGAGAGGCGGCCCGAGCGCAGGACCTCGAGCACGAGCTCCTCCTCGCGACGGCCGAGCACCGGCCTCGCGAGCGGGATCCGCTCAAGGCCGGGCTCAGCCACTGTGTCCAGTGCCGGCGCGATCAGCGGCGCCCGGGCGCCGGGAGCGAGGCTGGAAGGCGAACTCGAGCGAGTCGACCAGCGCCTCCCACGAGGCTTCGATCACGTTCTCCGAGACTCCGATCGACGCCCAGGACTCGTGGCCGTCGGAAGTGTCGAGCAGAACCCGGGTCACGGCCTCGGTGCCCTGATGCTCGTCGAGGATCCGGACCTTGAAGTTGGTCAGGGAGATCTCCGCGAGCTGCGGGTGGTGTTCGACGATCGCCGCGCGCAGCGCCAGGTCGAGCGCGTTGACGGGACCGAGTCCCTCGGCGGTGCGGATATAGCGATGCCCCTCGACCCAGACCTTGATCGTCGCCTCCGTCTCGACCCTGCCGTCCGCGCGCTTCTCGGTCACCACCCGAAAGCTCTCGAGCGTGAAGAGCGGCTCGTAGGCGCCGGTCTCACGGCGGATCAGAAGCTCGAAGCTGGCGCCGGCCGCCTCGTAGGAGTACCCACGATGCTCCCGTTCCTTGATCGACTCGACGGCGCTGCGGGCGCCCTCGTCGTCGATGTCGATCCCCGCAGCCTCGGCGCGGTTCATGACCGAGCCCTTGCCCGCGAGCTCGCTGATCAACACGTCACGGTTGTTGCCCACGAGCTCGGGCTCGACGTGCTCGAACGTGCTCGCGTCGGTCCCAACCGCGGCCGCGTGCATCCCGCCCTTGTGCGCGAACGCGTTGCGCCCCACCCACGGCTGACTCGGATCGGGCTGGAGGTTGCAGATCTCGTCGACCAGGTGCGCGGTGTCGGTCAGGCCGCGGAGCGCGTCGTCCGAAACGCAGTCGTAGCCCAGCTTCAGCTGCAGCGCCGGCAGGATCGAGACGAGATTGGCGTTGCCGGTGCGCTCTCCGTATCCGTTCATCGTCCCCTGGACGAGGGTTGCTCCGGCGCGGACCGCGGCGATCGAGTTCGCCACCGCGCACTCGGCGTCGTTGTGGGCGTGGATGCCGACGGTGCAGCCGGAGTTCAGACTCCCGGTGGCATCGGCGACGGCCTCGGCGATCTCGTCCGGGAGGCTCGAGCCGTTCGTGTCGCAGAGCGTGACGTTTTCGGCTCCGGCCTCGGCAGCCACCGACAGGCACTCCCTCGCGTAGCCGGGGTCGTCACGCCAGCCATCGAAGAAGTGCTCGGCGTCATAGATAACCCGCTTGCCCTGCTCGGAGAGCCAGCGAACCGAGTCGCCGATCATCGCCAGGTTCTCCTCGCCCGAGACGCGCGTGACCTTGTCGAGATGCAGCGACCAGGTCTTGCCAACCAGCGTGATCACCGGAGCGAAGCAGGAGGCCAGCGTGCGCAGCCCCGGATCGTCCTCGGGCGCGGACTCCCGCCGCCGGGTCATCCCGAACGCGCAGATCGTCGCCTGCTGGAGCTCCGTCTCCACGAGTCGCTCGAAGAGCTCCAGCTCCTTCGGGTTGGAGTCCGGGAAGCCGGCCTCGATCAGCTGCACGCCGAGGGCGTCGAGCGCCCCGACCACGCGCAGCTTCTCCTCCACCGAGAGCGACATACCGGGTCCCTGCATGCCGTCCCGAAGGGTCGTGTCGTAGAGATGAACCTTGTTCACAGTGCCAATCCTTGCTCAGTCACAGCCGGGGTCCGGTTGTGTGGGGGTGCCTTGCACGCCGCGCTCCGGGCATGCCGTCGTGCAGGCCGCGGCCGGCCGAGGCGTGGATTGGCCTCAGGCGACGGCGGCGCCGATAATTCGGCGGCGGAAGGGGTCGGGAGGAGCGGCGGCGAGGTGCATCAGGAGCTGACCTTACTCTCTTCGCTGACCGCGTCCAACCACTCGTGATACTCCTCGGCGCGGCCGTGCAGCGCGTCCTCGAACTTGGCGGCGATCACTCGGGTGATCTCCCCCGGCGCGTCGATCGGATGGTGGTCGACCTCGCGGACCGGGACCAACTCGGCGGCCGTCCCGGTGAAGAAGACCTCGTCGGCGAGGTAGAGCTCCGCCCTGGCGATGTCGCGTTCGATCACCGTGTAGCCGAGATCCCGTGCGATCTGAATCACGCACCGGCGAGTGATCCCATCGAGGATCGAGGAGGTGTGCCCGGGGGTGATCAGCACGCCCTCGCGGACGATGAAGACGTTCTCTCCGGAGCCCTCGGACACGTTCCCGGAGTGGTCGAGCAGGATCGCCTCGTCGTATCCCGCCTCGGCGGTCTCGTTCTTTGCGAGGATCGAGTTGAGGTACTGGCCGGACGCCTTCGCGTGCGGGATCATGCTGTCGGGATTCAGCGTCCGCCAAGAGGAGACCTTTGCCCGGATGCCCTTCCGCTTGCCCTCCTCACCGAGGTACGCGCCCCACGGCCAGGTCGCGATCGTCACCTCGATTGGCGCGCTCTTTGCGTACAGGCCCATCTCGCCGTAGCCTCGGAAGGCAAGCGGGCGGATGTAGCAGCTCTCGAGCTCGTTGCGCCGGATCAGTTCCCGGGTTGCCTCGAGCAACTCGTCGACGGAATACGGAATCTCCATCGCGTAGAGCTCCGCGGACTGATGCAGTCGCTCGTAGTGCTCGCGGTGACGGAAGACCGCGGGCCCGCGCTCGGTGTCATAGGCCCGGATCCCCTCGAAGACACCGGTGCCGTAGTGGAGGCCGTGGGTGAGAACGTGGACGTTGGCGTCGTCCCATGCGACGTACTTGCCGTTCATCCAGATATAGGCGGCCTTCTCCACTTGGGTTCCTTTCTCGGCTCGGCGGCTCGACTTCGGCGAAAGAGTATGGCGGACGCGCGCGCGGCTCGGCCCAGACCGAGCAATGTGTGCACCGGACGCTTCTAGAGCTGCTCGAGCACGGCCTCGGTGATCTCCGCGGTCCCGGCCTCGCGCTCGGTCTCGGCGCCGGTTGCGAGGTCCGGCGTGCGGGCGCCGGTCTCGAGCGCCGACTCGACAGCCGACTCGATCCTGACGGCCTCGTCGTGGCGATCGAGCCCGTGGCGGAATAGCATCGCGACCGAGAGGAAGGTCGCCAGCGGGTTGGCGACGCCGGTCCCGGCGATGTCGGGCGCCGAGCCGTGCACCGGCTCGAACACGCCCGGTCCATCGCCCCCCAGGCTCGCCGAGGGCAGCATTCCGAGCGAGCCGGTGAGCATCGCCGACTCGTCGCTGAGGATGTCCCCGAACATGTTCTCGGTGACGATCACGTCAAAGCGGGACGGCGCGGCGACCAGCTGCATGGCGGCGTTGTCGACGAGCATGTGGTCGAGCTCGACATCGCCGTACTCGCCGGCGAGCCCGTCGACGACCTCGCGCCACAGCCGGGACGTCTCGAGCACATTGGCCTTGTCGACGGACGTAACCCTGGCGCGCCCCTCGCCCTCGGCCCGGCGGCGGGCAGACTCGAAGGCCGTCCTGGCGATCCGCTCGACCTCGTACCGCTCGTAGACGCAGTCGTCCCGCGCCAGGTCGGGCTCACGCTCCTTCGCGCCGAAATAGATGCCGCCGGTGAGCTCCCTGACGACCAGCAGATCCACGTCCTCGACCACGTCGCGCCGCAGCGGCGAGGAGGCGATCAGAGCCGGAAAGGCCTTTACCGGCCGCAGGTTTGCGTACAGGCCGAGCCCCTTGCGCAGGCCGAGCAGGCCCTGCTCGGGTCGCGCTGCGCCGGGATCGGTGGTGTCCCACTTCGGTCCGCCGACGGCGCCCAGCAGCACGGCGTCCGTTTCCCGGCAGGCCTCGAGGGCCTCCTCGGTCAGCGCGGTGCCCCGTTCGTCGATCGATGCGCCACCGATCAGTTCCTCGCAGAACTCGAAGTCGCCGAGCCGGTCGATCAGGGCTCGCGCGGCGGCGATGATCTCGGGGCCGATCCCGTCGCCGGGTAGAAGCATGATCTTGGCGCTGGCCATGGCGGGCGGCAGTCTAGGGGTAGGAGCGTTAGGGTCAGGTTGCCGCGGGGGCCGCGGTCCAGCAACCGAGAGGAAACAGATGAGGAACAAGAACCTGCTCTTCGCTCTGATTGCCGTCGTGGCGTGCGGTCTGATCGCCGCCGGTTGCGGCGGGGACGATGAGACGACCACCGTGGAAGACGCCCAGGAGCAGCTCGAGGACGTCCAGGTCCCGACTGATGCCGATGAGGCGCTCGAGAACGCTCAGGAGCAGCTCGAGGATGCGCCGGAGAACATCGACGAGGCCGTTCAGCAGTGTCTCGACAACGTCGAGAGCTCGGGGCTCCCGGATGACCAGAAGGATGGGCTCAGGGATCTCTGCGAGGCCGGCGGCAACGCCGCGCAGGACGCGATCGACAACGCCGAGGGGATCACCCCCTAGCGTCGCCAACGCTCAGTAGTTGAGGCCAGGGCCGGCGGGCATCAGTCCGCCGGCCCTTTCTGTGCGGAGATGTTGAGCCGGACGTAGTCGAGGGTCGGCGCGGGCCCCCACGCCTCCATGATCTCGTTGAGGAACGGCTCCACCAGCTCCTGTGGCAGCGCCTCGATGACGGGTCCGAGGCAGACCGTCTCGGCGAAGGCCCGAGGCTCCGGTGGCGCCTCGGGGGCCGGCTCGAGTCCGCACTCCACGGCCGCGAAGCCGGCGGCGCGGAGCCTGGCGCTCGTCTCCTCGGCACCGGCGAACAGCCGCGAGCCGCCGAGGCCCGCAAGGTGCGAGACGTACGGCTCCCGCGCTCCGACGTGGACGACCACCGACAGGAAGGAGGCGATGTTCCCCTCGCCACCGCACTGCGCTTCGAGCCGGCCCCCGGGACGGAGCCAGCCCGCAACCCGTTGGAAGAGGCGTTCGTGGTCCGTGATCCAGTGAAACGTCGCCGTGGAGAAGACGGCGTCCGCAGGGTTGGAGAGCTCCAGATCGAGCAG
>DATFLZ010000201.1:0-20950 GCA_035267205.1 Solirubrobacterales bacterium
GAGAGCTTTCGCTTCCCGGTATTGGACATGATCGAGACCAGGGAGCTGACCCGGCGCGGGTGGTTCGCGGCGAGCTGCTGGCCGATCATTCCGCCCAGCGAGGCGCCGACGATGTGCGCCGACTCGAGGCCGAGGTGATCCAGCAGCCCCGCGGTGTCGCCGGCCATCTCGTCGAGCGTGTAGACGGCCGAGCCGGTCAGGCCCGCCATGCCGGCGGGGATGTTCACCCGGCCCGAGAGCTTGCTCGACAGACCGACGTCGCGGTTGTCGAAGCGGACGACGTGGAAGCCCCGCGCGGCCAGCGCCGTGCAGAACTCCTCGTCCCAGCCGAGCATCTGCATGCCCAGCCCCATGATCAGAACGATCGTCTCGTCGGTGGTATCGCCGAACTCCTCGTAGCTGATCATGAGCTTGCCGACCGGGGCGAGCTGCTCCGGGCTCCCGCCGTTCTCCGTCGCTTGGGCCTCCGGGTCCATCCCCGCTGACGGTACCGCACGGCCCTTCGGGCGCCCGGCGCATGGTCCCGCGAGCGGGCGCACCCTCTAGCCTCCGAGCCCCAGATGCTCGCTCGGTTTCGCAACTTCTATCTGACCCCGCGCCAGTACTTCATCGTCGCGGTGATCGCGCTCGCCGCGCTCGTCCTGATCGTGTTCACGGGCGCCGCCGTCCGGCTGACGGGCTCGGGGCTCGGCTGCCCCGACTGGCCCCGCTGCTACGGCCGGGTGATCGCGCCCGTCGAGTTCCACGCCTTGATCGAGTACGGGAATCGCCTGCTGACCGGCTTCGTCGGGTTCGCTGTGATCGCGGCGAGCGTGCTCGCGTTCCGGCGCCGGCCGTTCCGGCGGCATTTGGCGATCATCGGCGCGCTCCTGCCACTCGGCGTGATCGCGCAGGCGATCCTCGGCGCGATCGTCGTCGCCTCCCACCTCGCGCCCGAGCTGGTGATCGGCCACTTCATCCTCTCCATGCTCCTGCTCGACGCGGCCTTCGCTCTGGTCTGGCTCGCTCGCTACGAGTCGGGCGAGCGGCGTCGCTCGACGGACGCGCGCGGCGTCTGGGCGGTGCGCGGCCTGATCCCGCTCGGCCAGCTCACGATCATCCTCGGGACGATGACCACGGCCGCCGGGCCGCACGCCGGGGCTCACGAGGGCGAGCTGGTCCAGCGCTTCGACTTCCGCGGCGGGGAGACGCTGAGCTGGATGGTCGAGCGCCATTCGGCGATGGCCGCGATCTTCGGCCTCGCCGCGATCGGCGTCCTGCTCTACCTGCGGCGCCCGGGCGGCGACCGCCGCGCCGTCCGGCCGCTGATGGTCGTGCTCGGGCTGCTCGCGGCCCAGGGGCTCGTCGGTGGCCTGCAGTGGGCGCTCGAGCTGCCGGCCGCGATCGTCTGGGTGCACATCGCGATCGCGACGCTGACGTGGGTCGCGATGCTGTGGACGATCGCGACGGCCGGGCTGATCGCGCCGCGCCGCGCCGCCGAGGCGAGCGCCGCGGATCCGGCGCTCGCCGACCCGGCGCCGGCCTCGCTCGGCGCGCCCGCCGGCATCGCCGGCCGCTAGGCGGCCTCGACCAGCTCCTTGAGTCGCGCCATCGACTTGCGCGCCTCGCGCTCGCCCGCGGTGGCGTTGACGACACGTGCCGCCGCACGGCCGATGGCGCCGCCCGGCGGATCGAAGTCGTTCTCATACTCGAACCGGGTCGAGCCGGGACCGTCCTCCCCGAGCCGGTAGAGCACCTCGGCGGTCGAGCCGCCCGGGCCCTCTCCGCGCCAGCGGGCGAGCTGCGGCTGCCGGGCCTCGATCACTTCCCACTCGACCCAGAAGCTCGCCGGCCCGACGCCCAGCTTCTGGCGAAAGCGATCGCCGGATCCGAGCGGCAGCTCCGGCAGCTCATCGAGCTTGCGATGGGCGCTGACCCAGTCCTCGAGGCTGCGCGGATCCATCAGTACCGCCCAGACCTCCTCCGGAGAGGCGGCGATGGTCACCGTCTGGCGGACCGAGTCAGCCACCGACGCCCGCCTCCTCGAGGCGCTCCTCCTCGGTCAGGCAGCGCTGGAACACGGTGCCGATCGGCTCGGGCCGGACGTCGAAGAGGGCGGCGCCGCTCGGGTCGGTGACCACGGTCTCCTCCTGGAGTCCGAGCGCGAGCTCAGCTGCGACCGAGGGGTCGCCCCTGGTCACGGTGGCGGCGCCCGCGGCCATCACCTCGGCCTTCGCGATGCGATTCGTCACCGGCAGCCAGCGCGGCCCGCCGACTCCCATCTGCTCGGCGAGCAGGTCGATCACCTCGCGGTGGGTGAGCACGTCGGGTCCGCCGAGCTGTACCTCCCGGCCCGCGGCGCCGGCCGTCTCCGGCGAGCGGCGCAGGTAGGCGGTCATGTCGCGGATCCCGATCGGCTGGGTCCGGTTGTCGAGCCAGGCCGGCGCCGGCGCCACCGGCAGGCGGGAGACGATCGAGCGAAGCAGCTCGTAGGACGCGCTGCCCGGGCCGACGATCATCGCGGCCCTGAAGTACGTCAGCGGCGGCCCCGTGCCGGCGAGCGCATCGGCGGCGCCCGCGCGGGAGGCGAGATGTGGCGAGTGCCCGCCGAGCCCGCCGAGATAGCTCACGCGCTCGACCCCGGCGCGGGTGGCGGCGCGGCCGAAGTGCTCGGCGGCGACCCGCTCCCGCTCCGCGTAGCCCTCGTTCTCGCCGGCCATCAGGTGGACGAGGAAGTAGGCATGGGAGCAGCCCGCCAGCGCTGACTTGAGCTCCGCCTCCGAGTCGATGGAGGCCTCGGCGACCTCGCCGCCGGCGAGCAGGCGCTCCGCCCGCGCTGCGTCACGCGCGATCGCAACGACGTCGGCGCCGTCCGCCAGCAGCGCCGCGTGCAGGTGTGAGCCGACGAAGCCGGTCGCGCCGGCGATCGCGAGCCGGCCCTCCGGGCTCATCGGCCCGCCTCGCGCCCGGGGCTGTCGCTGCGAAAGTGCATCCGCGGAAAGCTACCCGCATCGGCCGGGAGCAATCCCGCGCCCGGGAGCCCGCCGCCGCCGCCCGAAGCATCTGGGCGGGCGCTTTCTTCCCGGTAAAATGGCCGCCCGCGGGGGAAATCCGCAGGTAGCCTTGGCCGATGCTCCAAGGGGAAGAGACGTTGCAGACAATGGAGGAGTCCCAGACTGCCACCCGGGTTCTCGTGGCCGAGGACGACCCCGCCCACGGGCGGTTGACGATGCGAATGCTCGAGCGCACCCACTACGAGCCGACGCTTGCCGCCTCCGCGGAGTCCGCCGCGGCCCTCGCCGGAGAGCAAGAGTTCGCGATCGCGATCACCGACATCAACCTTCCCGGCGAGGGGGGTCTGTGGCTGATCGAGCGCCTGCGGGAGATCACGCCCCAGATCGCGATCGTCGTCGCCTCGGGCGTTCGGGACTCCGGCGTTGCGACCGCCTCGGTCGAGCTCGGCGCCTACGGCTACCTCATCAAGCCCTTCGAACAGACCCAGTTCCTGATCACCCTCGACGCGGCCCAGCGACGTCGAGCCCTCGAGATCAGTGAGCAGCGCCGTACGGAGGAGCTCGAGACGATGGTCGAGCAGCGAACGAGCGAGCTCCGCACCGCGATGATCGAGGCCAAGGAGTCCAGACAGGAGACGATCGACCGGCTGATGAAGGCGCTGGAGATGCGCGACGGCGACACCGGGGCGCACGTCGAACGGATCGGGCTGCTCGCCCAGGCGCTCGCACGGTGGAGCGGCCTAGGGGAGGACCGGGCCGAGACGATCGGTCTCGCTGCCCGCATGCATGACATCGGCAAGATCGGCGTGCCCGACTACGTGCTGCTCAAGCCGGGCCCGTTGGATGCCTGGGAACGGGCCGAGATCCAGAAGCATCCGAAGATCGGCCGCGAGATTCTCGCCGGCTCCCGGGGGGAGCTCCTGACGCTGGCGACGACGATCGCCGCGAGCCACCACGAGTGGTTCGACGGGTCCGGATACCCGGACGGTCTGGCGGGCGAGGAGATTCCGCTCGAGGCCCGGATCGCCGCGATCGTCGACGTGTTCGACGCGCTGCACTCCGACCGCTGCTACCGCGCGGCGCTGACCAGCGAGGAGGCGCTCGGGGTGATGCGCGAGGGCCGCGGCACGCACTTCGATCCCGCGCTCCTGGACGTCTTCATGGAGCACTACGACGAGGCGATGAAGATCGTCGCCCGCTGATCCGGGCCGGGGCCGGGGCCGCCGCCGCGCGGCGCCGTTCAGCTTTCTGAGGTGACCATGGCGCGGTGCGCAGGTGCGGCCGCCGGCTGGAACTCGATGCCCTCGTCCTCGAGCGGGCCGCGCTTGAGCAGTGCCACGTCGCGCGGGTAGTTCTGATGCAGGCGCCAGGGCTCCCGGCTCCCCTGACGAGGAAGCTTGTCGATCGAGCGCAGCACGTAGCCGGCCTTGAGGTCGATGAACGGCTCGGTGCCCACCGATGAATCCGGCCGGCGGGGCATCGCGATCCCGTAGCGGTTGTCGCGCATGTGGTTGAGCAGGCGGCAGACGTAGTGGGCGACGAGATCGGACTTGAGCGTCCACGAGGCGTTCGTGTAGCCGAGCGACATCGCGAAGTTGGGGATCCCGCTCAGCATCATGCCCTTGTAGCCGACGGTCTCGGAAAGGTCGATGCGCTCGCCGTCCACGACCGGCTGGAGGTCCCCGGCCGTCCGGAGGTTGAGGCCCGTCGCGGTGACCACGATGTCCGCCGTCAGCTCGCCCCCTGAGCGCAGCTCGATCCCGGTCTCGGTGAACGTCTCGATCTCGTCGGTAACGATCTCGGCCCTGCCGTGCCGCATCGCCTCGAACAGGTTGCCGTCGGGATCGAGGCAGACCCGCTGGTCCCATGGGTCGTAGCTCGGGTTGAAGTGGCGATCCACGTCGTAGCCCGCCGGCAGCTGCTTGGTAACGCCGCGCCGGATCAGGCGCCGGACCAACTCCGGGCGCCGCCGGCTGAGCTGGAAGAAGGCCTGGGAGACCAGCACGTTCTTCCAGCGCATGATCGCGTAGGCGGCCCGCTCCGGCAGCAGCCGCTGCAGGAGCGCGGCGAGTGGGTCGCGCGCGGGTAGCGAGAGCAGATAGCTCGGGGACCGCTGCAGCATCACGAGGCTCTCGGTCTTCTCCGCCATGGCGGGGATCAGGGTCACGGCGGTGGCCCCCGAGCCGATCACGACCACCCGCTTGCCGGCGTAGTCGAGGTCCTCGGGCCACTCCTGCGGATGCACGACCGTTCCCTGGAAGCGGTCGATCCCCGGGAGCTCGGGCGTATAGCCGGACTCGTAGCTGTAGTAGCCGGTGCAGCCGAACAGGAACGAGCAGGTCAGCTCGGTCTCCTCGCCGGTGTCGGTCCGTTCAACCGTGACCGTCCAGCGCGCCGTCTCGCTCGACCACTCGGCGCCCACGACGCGGTGCCCGTAGCGGATCCGGTCGTCGATGCCGTACTCGGTCGCCGTCTCCCGGATGTAGGAGCGGATCTGCTCGCCGTCGGCGATCGCCTCGGCCTCTTTCCAAGGCCGGAAGGAGTACCCGAGGGTGAACATGTCGGAGTCCGAGCGGATGCCGGGGTACCGGAAGAGGTCCCAGGTCCCGCCGCTCGCCTCGCGCGCCTCGAGGACGGCGAAGCTCCGATCGGGGCACTCCATCGTCAGGTGGCACGCTGCCCCGATGCCCGACAGGCCGGCCCCGACGATGAGCACGTCCACGTGCTCGGGCTGCGCGGGAGCGGCTCCCGTGCCGTTGGTTGTGGTGGTGGCGTCCGCCATTCCCCGGGAGTCTCGCAGACTGGCTGGTCAGCCAGTGCCGGGCCCCGCGGAGCTGTCAGCTCTGGTGCCTCAGGCCCCGACCCTGCTGAGGCGCCACTCTCCCGGCACGCCCTTCAGCTCGTGAGCGCCGCGGTCGGTGAAGTGGACGCCGGAGCCGACGACGAGGTCCTTGACCGTGCTGGTCGCGAGGACCTCCCCCGGGCCGGCCAGATCGGCGACGCGGGCGCCGATGTTGACCGCCATCCCGCCGATGTCGTCGCCCATCACCTCGACCTCGCCCGTATGCACGCCGGCGCGCACCTCGATCTCCGCCTCGGCCAGATGGTCCCGGATCGCCTGCGCGCAGCGGAGGGCGCGGGCCGGTCCCTCGAAGGTGGCCAGAAAGCCGTCACCCAGGGTCTTGATCTCGCGGCCCTGATAGAGCTCGAGCTGTCGCCGGACGATCTCGTCGTGCCGTTCGATCAGGCGCCTCCAGGCCGCGTCACCGATGTCCGCGGCGATGCTCGTGGAGCTCACGATGTCGGTGAACAGAACCGTGGCGAGCACCCGATCCAGCTCGTGGGCGCCGCGGCTGCCCGCGACCAGCTCCTCGAGCTCGTCGACCACGGCGTCGGAGTCCCCGGCGAAGAGCGCGTGGTCGTCGCCCTCGAGCTCGACAAAGCGCGCCCCCGGGATGTGCTCGCTGAGGTAGCGGCCCTGGGCCGGCCGGACCATCCGGTCACCCCGGCGGTGGACGACGACGGTCGGGCAGCCGACCAGCTCGCAGACCGGCCGCACGTCGATCTCCCGGTAGAGATTGAGCAGGTCGACGGCGCCGCGCGGGCTCGCCCCCTGCCGCAGCAGCCGCGCCCACCACTCGGCGAAGCTGGCGTCACCGGCCATCGAGGGGGCCCAGAGATCGATCGTCACCGGACCGCCCCAAGATGAGACGGCGACCTCGCCGAATCTCTCGAGCACGTCCTCGGGGACCCCCTCGGGATGGTCGGGAGCGCGCGTCATCTTCGCGTACGTCCCGTACAGGGCCAGCGACCGGACCCGTTCGGGGTGGGCCGCGGCCGCGAGGATCGTCATCGGCCCGCCCTCGGAGGTGCCGAAGAGCGTCGCCGACTCCGAGCCGGCGGCATCCATCACCGCGATCACGTCGTCCATCGCCTCCTCCAGCGTGGGCGGCCGCCCGATCCGATCGGAGAGTCCCTGCTCCCGCTTGTCGAACAGGATCAGCCTCGAGAAGGAGGCCATCCGGCGTAGCATCCGCGCCGCCGCCGGACGCTCCCAGAGCAGCTCGATGTGGGAGACGAACCCGGGCACCATCACCAGGTCATTGGGCCCTTCGCCGAACACCTGGTAGGCGATGCTGAGATCACCCGACCGGGCATATCGCGTCTGCGGCTGCACGAACCGAAACTACCGGTCTCGGGCCCGGGTCGCCGGTGGGGGCGCCGGTCAGCGCGCCGTCAGCTCGACGGTGTGAAAGGCGCCGCAGCCGTAGGGGAACGGCTCGGACGGGCTCCCCTCCTGCAGCGCGCCGCTGCGCGATCGGCAGCGGGCCTCGAGCGTGTGTGACCCGGGATCGAGCTCCGGGCGGGCTCGCCAGCGGCGCCAGGAGTCGCCGTTGACCTCCGCCGCCAGCTCGGCTTCGACCCACGCGCCACCGTCGACGCGGAGCTCCACGGCCTCGACCCCGTGCGGCGGGGCCCATGCGGTGCCGACCACGTCGACCCGGCCGCCCGGTACCCCGACGGGCGGTGGCGGCAGGCGCGGCGGCATGCCGGTGTTCGCCGGGCTGTCGATTCTGGCCATCGGCGGCACCTCGATGAGCTCGTCGGGCCAGCCCCGCCGGACCCACCAGGCTCGCTCGGAGCCGCTCGGGGTGACGGCGAGCCGGTGCAGCCACTTGACCCCGTTGTACTGCCCGACCAGCCCCGGTGTCATCACCCGGGCCGGGTAGCCGTGTTCGCGGGGCAGCGGCCGCCCCGCCATCCCGACCACGACCCAGCTCCGGCGTGCGAGCGCCTCGGCGAGCGGGATGATCTGGCTGTATCCGTCGACCGCCTCGGTGACGAGATCGAAGCCGGCGGGGTCCTCCGGCAGCGCGCCCGCCGCCGACAGCACGTTCTCGATCGGCACGCCCGTCCAGCGCTGCTGGCCGAGCCGGTCCCAGCCCGGCCGGTTGTGCACGCAGACCAGCGCCGCGTCCCGCTCGTGCAGGCCGAGCGCCGTCAGCTCGTCGATCGAGAGCCGGGCCTCGGTGCCTGGTGAGCGGACCTCGAGCCGCCAGGAATCGAGCTCGACCGCCGGCGCCCGGAGGTTGATATCGGTCGCGTAGAAGCGTCCCGGCTCCGTGTCGAAGGGCTCCGCTCCGGGCCAGTCGTCGGCACCGTCGCCGACGCGCTCGAGCGGCGTGGGCACCGGCAGCTCGAAGTCCCTGACGGCCGCCGCCTCCCGTGCGTCGAGGGCTCGGCGGCCGAGCCCGGCCGCGAGCAGCCCGGCGCCCGCGAGCAGCACCTGCCGGCTGAGAGATCCGCGCCGCGACCCGAGCAGGCCGATCGCCAGCGCCCCGCCCGCCATCAGGTTGGCCCGCAGGAACGGCTTGTCCGTCGTCCCCAGCCGCTTGATCGTCTCCTCGATGACCGGCAGCGGCGTGGTCGCAACGGCGACGTCTCCCGCGCGGTCGATCAGCGAGTCGCCCGCGAGGTTCGACGCCGCCTCGGCGAGGCCGACCGCGAACAGCCCGGTGCCCAGGTCCGGGAGTCTCCTTTGCCGACGTTCGGCCACGGCGCCAGTCTCCCAGACCCGGCCGCGGGGCGGCCTGGGCGCGGGGCGGCCTCAGTCGTCGCCGGCGACCCCCGCCGCCCGCAGCGCCGCTCGGGCTGTCTCCAGCAGCGGCTCCACGAGCGGCTCGGGGGCCGCGAGCCGCCCGTCGCGTAGCGGCCCACCGCCCGGCGCCTCGAGCACCTGCAGGCCGGCCTCGGAGCAGATCAGCTCCCCGGCCGCGAGATCCCAGTGATTGAGCCCGTGCTCGAGGTAGGCGTCCAGCCGCCCCGCCGCGGTCCAGCAGAGGTCGAGCGCCGCGCTCCCGAGCCTGCGGATGTCCCGCACCTTGGGCAGGAGCTCGGCGACCATCCTGCCCTGGACCGCCCGCCGGGAGGCCTCGTACCCGAACCCCGTCGCCAACAGGCAGCGGTCGAGCCGGCTCGCCCCGGACCCGTGCAGCGGCCGGCCGTTCAGATGCGCGCCGGCCCCGAGCGCCGCCGAGAACTCCTCGCGGCGCAGCGGGTCGATCACGACCCCGGCGAGCGTGCGCTCGCTGTCCTCGCAGGCCACGCTGATGCACCACTGCGGCAGGCCGTACGAGTAGCTGACGGTGCCGTCGAGCGGATCGACCACCCACCGCAGCCCGCTCGTGCCCTCCACGTCATCCCCCTCCTCGCCGAGGATCCCGTCCTCGGGCCGCTCGGCCGCCAGCAGCTCGCGGACGGCCCGCTCCGACGCCAGGTCCGCCGCCGTCACCGGATCGGTCCCGGTCGACTTCGTCGCCACCACCTCGTTCCGCACCTCGGCATGCGCCATCAACTGCTCCGCCCCCACAGCCGCCACCCGCCGCGCAACCTCAAGCAACTCCACCGACTCAACCACACCGCGACCCTACCCACCCTGACCGGACAGGCCACCTGAGAGCTCAGCCCAGTGAGACCGTCAGCTTGCTGAGGAGGCTGAGGGATCGCCAATCAAGGAAGAGGCCGGCCCCTCAGGCCGTCAGCCTTGTTGACGAGGCTGGGAGCTTCCAAATCAAGGAAGAGGAAGCCCGGCTATAGCAGCGCTATGCCGGGCTTCCGATGACGCCGAGTGGGGAGCTCCCAGGCCGTCAACCGCAGCCGGTGTTGTTGCCACAGCCTGTGCAGGTGTAGCAACTCCCCGTCCGCTGCATCATGCCTCCGCACTGGTCGCAGGCCGGGCCCAGCTCCAGCGAGCCGCCGAGCTTGGCGGGCACGACCGGGGGCGTGTCGGTGAGCGCCGAGGTCGGCGCCTGCAGCGCGGCCTCCGCGCCGGCGTCCGGCCCGGCCGAGCCACCGTTCCCGTTCCCGCCGTTGCCACCGTTCGACGGCCCGGCGGTGTCGGCGTTGAACAGCGCCTGCTGCGCCTCCTTGCGCGCCCGCACCTGCTGGGTGAGGATGCCGAGATCCTCGTGGATGTCGGCGTCGTCGATGAACCGCGAGGCGAGCCAGCGGAGGATGTAGTCGGGCATCGACTTTGCGAACGGGATCTCCTGGTTCTTGGTGATCCCCTCCGGGTCGAACCGCATGTAGCTGAACTTGCTGACGAACACCTCGAGCGGGACCCCGTACTGGAGGCCGATCGAGACGGCGGTCGCGAACGCGTTCATCATCCCGCGCAGCGTCGAGCCCTCCTTGCCGATGTCGGTGAGGAAGATCTCGCCGACCGTGCCGTCCTCGTACTTGCCGGCGGTGATGTAGCCCTCCTGCCCGGCGATCGAGAACTTGTGGGTGATCGACTCGCGCTCGGCCGGCATCCGCTTGCGGACCGGCTCGCGCTGGACCTCCTCCTCGGCGTCCTCGCCCTCCTGGGCGTCGGTCCGCAGCGCCTGGGCCGTCTTCGAGCCGTCGCGATAGATCGCGAGCGCCTTCAGGCCGCCCTTCCAGCCCTCGGTGTAGGCCTCGGCGATGTCGGCGACGGTCGCCGACTCGGGCAGGTTGACCGTCTTGCTGATCGCGCCCGAGAGGAACGGCTGAGTCGCCGACATCATCTGGATGTGGCCCATGTGGCTGATCGCCCGCTCGCCGACCGCGACGTCGAAGACGGGCAGGTGCTCGTCCTTCAGCGCCGGCGCGCCGATGATCGTGCTCTTGTCGTTGACGAACGCCTCGATCTGCTCGATCTCGGCCTCGCTGTAGCCGAGCGTGCGCAGGGCCAGATCGACCGAGCGGTTGACGATCGTCATCTGCCCGCCGCCGACCAGCTCCTTGTACTTGACCAGCGAGAAGTCGGGCTCGATCCCGGTCGTGTCGCAGTCCATCAGGAAGCTGATCGTCCCGGTCGGGGCCAGCACCGTCGCCTGCGCATTGCGGTATCCGTGCTGCTCGCCGAGCTCGACCGCCTCGTCCCAGGAGCGCCGCGCCGCCGCGAGCAGGTCGGCGTCGGCCGTCTCCTCGCTGATCTCGTAGGAGGCGTCGCGGTGCATCCGCATCACGCGGTTGTGGGGCTCGCGGTTCTTCTCGTACTCGTCGTACGGACCGACCGCTGCCGCGATCTCGGCGGACTTGCGGTAGCCGCGCCCGGTCATCAGGGCGGTGATCGCCGCGGCGACGTTGCGACCCTCGTCGGAGTCGTACGGCATCCCGTTCGACATCAGGTAGGCGCCGAGGTTGGCGTAGCCGAGGCCGAGCTGACGGAAGGCTCGCGCGTTGGCGCCGATCCCCTCGGTCGGGTAGCTCGACGGCCCGACGACGATCTCCTGCGCGAGGAAGACGGTGTCCACCACGTGCTCGAACTCGGCCGTGTCGAAGCTGCCGTCCGACCTCCGGAACTTCATCAGGTTGATCGAGGCGAGGTTGCAGGCCGAGTCGTCGACGTGCATGTACTCCGAGCACGGGTTGGAGGCGTTGATCCGCCCCGACTCCGGGCAGGTGTGCCAGTCGTTGATCGTCGTGTCGTACTGGACGCCCGGATCGGCGCAGCGCCAGGCCGCCTCGGAGATCTGCTTCATCAGGTCCTCGGCGGGCAGCGCCTTGGTCGTCGAGCCGTCGACGCGGGCCTTGAGCTCCCAGTCGGAGCCGGCCTCGACCGCGTGCATGAACTCGTCCGAGACCCGGACCGAGTTGTTGGCGTTCTGGTACTGGATCGAGGTGAAGCCCTCACCGTCGATCGACATGTCGAAGCCGGCGTCCCGCAGGGCGGCGGCCTTGTCCTCCTCCTTGGCCTTGCACCAGATGAAGTCCTCGATGTCCGGGTGGTCGACGTCGAGGACGACCATCTTCGCGGCCCGCCGGGTCTTGCCGCCGGACTTGATCGTCCCGGCCCAGGCGTCGGCGCCGCGCATGAAGCTGACCGGGCCCGAGGCGAGCCCACCCTTGCTGAGCTGCTCGACCGAGCCACGGATGTTGGAGAGGTTGATGCCGGAGCCGGAGCCGCCGCGGAAGATCTTGCCCTCCTTGGTGTTCCAGCCGAGGATCGACTCCATCGTGTCCTCGACGCTGAGGATGAAGCAGGCTGAACACTGCGGGTGCTCCTCGAAGCCCACGTTGAACCAGACCGGGGAGTTGAAGGCGGCCTTCTGGTGGAGCAGGATGTGGGTCAGCTCGGCCTCGAAGGCGTCGGCGTCGGCCGGCGTCGCGAAGTAGTCGCCCTGGCGCCCCCAGTCGGCGATCGTGCCGGCGACGCGGCCGACCATCTCCCTGACGGAGCGCTCGCGCTCGGGGGAGCCGAGCGGCCCGCGAAAGTACTTCTGGGCGACGATGTTGGTCGCGTTCTGGGACCAGCTCTTCGGGAACTCGACGCCGCGCTGCTCGAAGGCGGGGTTCTCGGGGTCGCCGATGATCGCGTCGCGATCCTGCCACTCGACCTCGTCGAATGGGTGGGTCCCTTCGGTGGTCAGGTGGCGCTCGAAGGTGAGGCCTTCGCCGGTCGCGGCGGTGGGAGTTGTCGTCGAGGACTTGGTCTCAGGCATGTGCTTCTTCTCTCCTGGCTGGTTGGGTCAACAAGTCTTGCGAATCGGGGCCACCGTTCCGCATGATCTTCGGTTCGAATTCCTCGGCAATTGCGAGTTCAGAAAGTTCGGCGCTGATCGCCTCGAGGTCCGCGAGCTGCTTGTGGACCGAGGCGAACCTCAGGTAGGCGATGCGGTCGGTATCGCGGAGCCCGCTGAGGCAGAGCTCGCCGATCCGGCGACTGGAGATCTCGCTCCTGCGCCCGGCCTCGGCCGCGACCCCCGCGCTGATCGCGGCGATCGCCGCCTCCGCGGCGCCCCGCTTGTGGGCGGCGCGCTCGAGGCCGGCGCGGACCTTGTCGAGGTCGAAGGGCTGCCGGCGCCCGTCGCGCTTGCGGACGATGACCTCGGCCTCCGCGTAGCGCTCGAAGCTGGTGAACCGATGGCCGCACGAGGCGCATTCGCGGCGCCGGCGCACGCTCGCGCCGGCCTCTGCCGGACGGCTCTCGAGGACCTTGGATCGCTCGTTGCAAAGCGGACAAATCACGGACCACCAACGCTAGAGGTAGGCCCAGACGGAACCGGGTGCCACTACATCTGGTGTGTCGACCCTCACCAACCGCACCGGCAGGGTGCTCGACACGGTTCTGTGACACATCGGGCCACGTCGCCGTGCTCAAAGCGCGATAATCGATCCTGTGACCGATCGGATGAAGCAGGCGGCGCAGAACAGCCGCGACCGCGCCGAGCTTGCCAAGGAGCGGGGCCGCGAGCGCGCCGGGGTCGCCAAGCGCCGTGCCGCCGAGGCGCGCGAGGCCGGCATCGAGCGGATCGACGCCGCCAAGGAGGCGGGCCGGGAGCGCATCGACGCGACCCGTGCCGCGGCGGCCGGGCTGCAGGCCCAGATCAAGCCCCGGCTGCGTGGCGTGATCCACGGCTACGCCTTCCCGGTGTCCCTCTTCGCGGGGCTCCTGCTCGTACTTCTGATCGGCGACACCGCGGTCGAGCGGATCGCGCTCGGCGTCTACGCCCTCTCCCTTTCAGCCCTGCTCGGGACCAGCGCCGTCTATCACCGGGTCAACTGGAAGCGGCCCGGGGCGCGCCTCTGGATGCGCAGGCTCGACCACTCGATGATCTTTCTGCTGATCGCCGGCACGATCACCCCGTTCGCGGTGCTCGTGCTCGATGGCGCCTATTCCTCGGCCGTGCTGATCACGGTCTGGGCCGCGGCGCTCGCCGGGATCGTGGTCGAGACGATCTGGGTCGACGCGCCGAAGTGGGTCTCCGCCGTCGTCTACGTCGCGGTCGGGAGCCTCGGGGCATTGGCGATGCCGGCGATCATCTCCAAGGCCGGCATCGGCGCCGGCCTGCTGATCGCCGTCGGGGGAATCCTCTACGTGATCGGCGCCGTGGTCTACGCCCGCCAGCGCCCGAACCCGAGCCCCGCCGTCTTCGGATACCACGAGATCTTCCATGTGCTCGTCGTCGCCGCGGCAGCCGCCCACTTCGCGGCGGTCGCGTTGTACGCGGGCCCCGGCGGTTGAGCGCGGCCCGCGTCTCGATCGCGGCGCCGGCGACGAAGGCCGAGATCGCCGAGGTCGCGCCGCTCCTCGCCCGCGCCTTTCTCGACGACCCGGTCTGGTCACACGTCGGGCCCCGGCGCCGCTCTTACCGCCGGTGGGCGGGCAGGGTCGCCTTCTGGGGGATCGTCCGCGCTTCGGCCCGCAACCGGGCCCGGATCCGGGTTGCCCGAGCCGAGCCCGGCGGCCCCGCCGTCGGCGCCACGATCGCGTTCGAGCCGGAGGCCTGGCCGCCGCCGGAGCGCGCCGTCATCTGGCAGTTCCCGTGGGCCGGGCTCGCGGGCCCTTTGCCGGTCTTTCGCGGGCTCCGTGCCGACGGCGCGATCCGCGCCGCCCACGTCACCTACCCCCACCTCTACCTCTGGTACATCGGAGTCGAGCCGGGGCTCCAGGGCGGCGGCGTCGGGAGGGCGCTGATGGCCGACCTGAACGCGCGGGCCGACTCCCTCGGCGTCCCCGCCTACCTGGAGACGGCGACCCGGCCCAATCTTCGGTTCTACGAGTCCCTGGGATATGAGGTTGTCGGCGAGCTCACGGTGCCGGCGTACGGGCCGCGGCTGTGGCGCGTGGAGCGGCGGCCCGCAGCGGGGCCCGGCGGCGCCTAGCCGAGCGGCGAGCGCCTCGAATCCGGCGCCGAGCCCACGCCTGATGTCGCCGAGGCGCTCAGGAGGCGAGGCCCGCGCGCGCGGCGAGCGCACCGCGGACCTCCGCGGCAACCCGGCCGCGCTCGCACTTGACCTCGAGCCGGCGGAAGCGGAGCACCCCCAGGCCGCGTGACTCGAGCCACGCTTGGCGCTCGCGATCCGCCGTGAGCTGGGCCGGAGTGGAGTGCGCCGCGTCACCGTCGAGCTCGACGACCAGCCGCGCGTGGCGCCAGAACATGTCGGGCCGGTATCGCCCGATCCGAACGTTCGGCTCCGGGATCTCGATCCGCTCCGCCTCGCAGAGCAGCACGAAGCTGCGCTCGAGCCCGTTCTCACAGCGTGCGAGCTGGGGCATGTGGGCGTCGATCGCGGCGCGCAGGCCCCGGGTTCCCGTTCGGCCTCGGCCCAGCGCGCCTTCCAGCTCCTGCAGCGACAGCAGCCGCTTGAACTCCGCCCGCGCCAGGACCAGCCGCAGCGAGTCGCGCGTCAGGTGTCGGGAGGCGGCGAGCAGCGCGTCAGGCAGCGAGACGACCGGAAGCCCCCGGTGCACGTGCCGCTCGATCCTGCGTGGATGTCGGATCGCGATGTCGGTGTGGGAGCGCTTCTTGCCCGGCGCGTCCACGTGGATCAGCGCGGGCCGCCGACCCAGCAGCCCCTGCCACCAGAGCGCGGTCAGGCTGCCTAGAGCGGCGCCGTCCCCTGCGTAGAGGAGGGCGGCGGCGAGCTCCCCCTGCGTCCCCAGCTCCGCCCGCCCCCATGCGTAGGTGCCGGGGTAGCGGGGATGGAGCAGCCCGCGGCGCAGCCACCCACCCACCTGATCCCGGGAGATGCCTCGCGCCAGCAGATGGCGGCGTGCGAGCGCGCCGAACCCCCGCTCCGCGAGGTCGGCGGCCACTTCTGTCCCGCGTTGGGTGTCGCCTGGACACCCGGATCGCGTCGAAACACCCATCCCGGGAACCCTGCGGCGCCGCGGCGCGCGGATCAAGACACGGGTGTGCCCGGCCGGTGCCGGGACCGTGCCGCTTCAGTGCCCGCCGGCCGGGCTCAGGCGGTGGCGGCGACGCGCTCGGCGTGCCGCTCGCGCGCCTCGGTGATCAGGCGGTCGAGGTCGGGACGGCGCTCGTCCCGCAGCAGCTCGACCGGGTCGGGGCTGCCGTTGACGATCTCCTCGAAGAAGGCCTTGCGGTCCTGGTAGGTGGGGAGCGTGCGCTTGGCCCAGCCGCGCTCGCTGTTGAGGATCTGGGCGAGCTCCGCGTACTCGGTGCCGAACAGATCGGCGATCTCCCGCTTCATCCGCTTCGCGAGCGCGGGGGAGGCGCCCGCCGTCGAGATCGCGATCGCGAGCGGGCCGGTGCGGACGATCGCGGGCAGGATGAAGTTGCAGAGGGATGGAACGTCGACGATGTTCACCAGCATCGCCCGCTTCTCCGACTCGTTGTAGACCTCGATGTTGGCGTCGGTGTCGTCGGTCGCGGCGATCGCCATGAAGCTCGCGTCCAGGTCGGCGGGCTCGAAAGTGCGCCGCTCCAGCTTGATCGAGCCCTCGTCGGCGAGGCGCTGGACCTCGGCGTTGGTCACCTCGGGCGCGACGACGAGCACATCGGCGTCGCAGGCGAGCAGGCCCTCGATCTTCTCGAGGCCGATGTCACCGGCGCCGACGACCAGGCACTGCCGGCCGCTGAGCCGCAGGCAGGCGATGTAGAACGGCGTCTCGAGCATTCCCCGCACGCAGGACTGGTCGCAGATTCCCTTGCGGAACTGGCAGACGCATTCCTTGCCTTCGTACTGCTGGGCGGGCATCGTGCCCGGGAGGTTAGAGAAGGCGCGACGCCCGCTCAGGGCGCGACGGCCCGCGGGCCCGTCTGTGGCGACTGGCCCGAGTGGCCCGAATGGCCCGACTGGCCCGACTGCTGGGACCGCGCGGGTGCGGAGGGAGCTGAGCCCGCCGCGCCGCACTGCCACTCCCAGGTTCGCCGCAGGCCCTCCCGCAGCGGCACGTGGGCGCGCCAGCCGAGGTGCGCGGCGGCGAGCCCCGGCTCGAGGCTCATGCGCTCGACCTCGCCGGCGCGGGGCGGCCGCATCTCGGGGATGAAGTCGGGACGGTCGCCGGTCGTGCGCAGCTCCTCGATCAGCTCCAGCACGGAGGTCTCCACCGAGGTTCCCAGGTTGAACTCCCCGGTCGCGCCGCGATCGGCCGCCGCGAGGATCCCGGCGACGATGTCGCCGACGTAGACGAAGTCACGCGTCTGCTCGCCCGTGCCGAACACGAGCGGGGTCTCCCCGGCGTGCATCTGCCGGGCGAAGATCGAGACGACGCCCGCCTCGCCGACCGTGCCCTGGCGCGGTCCGTAGACGTTGGCGAAGCGGAGGTTCGCCGCCCGCATCCCGTGCAGCTCCCGGTACAGCGCCACATAGCCCTCGGCCGCCAGCTTCCCCTGACCGTAGGGCGACTCCGGGCGTGGCGGCGCGTTCTCGGTCAGCGGCAGCGAGGCGGGGTCGGGATCCCCGTACAGCGCGCAGCTGGAGGCGAAGACGAAGCGGTCGGTGCCGGCGCGGCGGGCGGCGTCGAGGGCCAGCACGGTGCCCTCCACGTTGATCCGGGCGTCCCGGCCGGGCTCCTCGACCGAGATCCGCACATCGACCTGGGCCGCGAGGTGAAAGACCACGTCGGGGCGCTGGGAGGACACGGCCCGCTCGACCGCCTCGCGGTCGGTGACGTCCCCCTCGACGATGCGGGCGCCGTGCGCGATCGCCGACTTGAGGTGGTCCGCGTTGCCGGTCGAGAAGTCGTCGATCACGAGGACGTCATCCCCCCTGCCGAGCAGGGCGTCCACGAGGTGGGAGCCGATGAATCCGGCCCCTCCGGTGACGAGAGCTCTCATCCTGGAATTCCTTCCCCGCCGTACCCGGAAGGGGCGTCGGCATCGCGCTGTAGCTTGACCCGGGGCGGCTGTCCCAACCCCCCGAGGGACGCACCCTACGCCCCACCGGGCGTGCCCGCAAGCCTCGGGGAACGCTTGCAGCGGTTGCTACAGTCGCCGACCGCCGCCGCCAACCCGAGGCCTGGAGCCCGAGATGCGCCTGATCATCACCGAGAAGAACAACTCCGCCAAGAAGATCTCCGAGATCCTCAGCTCGGGTGATGCCAAGGAGGACGCTTCCTACCGGACTCCCTACTACACCTGGGCGGACGCGGACGGCAACGAGCAGACCACGGTTGGCCTCAAGGGGCACGTGCTCAGCCCGGCGTTCCCGGAGGGCTACTCGAACTGGCAGGAGACCGACCCGAAGACCCTGATCGACGCCGAGCTCGTCAGCGAGCCGACCGACAAGAACGTGGTCAAGGCCGTGCGCAAGCTCGCCAAGGCCGCCGACTCGGTGGTGATCGCGACCGACTTCGACCGCGAGGGTGAGCTGATCGGGCTCGAGGCCCTGCGCGAGGCGCTCGACGTCAACCCCGAGCTGGCCGACGGCGAGGTCGAGGCCAGGCCGACCGTTCGGCGCGCGCGCTACTCGGCGCTGACCAAGGACGAGATCGAGCGCGCCTTCAGCGAGCTCGACGAGCTCTCCTACCCGCTGGCCGACGCCGCCCAGGTCCGCGGTGAGATCGACCTGATCTGGGGGGCGACCCTGACCCGCGCGGTCTCGCTCGCGACCCGTCGCTTCGGCTCCAACTTCCTCTCGGTCGGCCGCGTGCAGAGCCCGACGCTCGGGCTGATCGTCGAGCGCGAGCTCGAGCGCCGCGCCCACGTCCCGAAGCCCTTCTGGGAGGTCTTCGCGAAGTTCGCTCACGCCGAGGGCTCCTTCGAGGCCCACCACAAGACCGACAAGTTCTGGGAGAAGCCGGAGGCCGAGGCGGCGCTCGCGGCGACCGAGAGCCCGGGCAGGGTGATCGAGCTCAGCAAGCGCAAGAACACCCGCAAGCCCCCGACTCCCTACAACACCACCGCCTTCACGACCGACGCCTCGAGCCGGCTCGGGATCACCCCATCGCAGGCGATGCGGGTCGCCGAGGACCTCTACATGGACGGCTTCATCTCCTACCCCCGTACCGACAACACGGTCTACCCGTCCTCCCTCGACACCAAGGATCTCGTCTCCTCGCTGGTCCGGATCCCGGAGTTCAGCGCGGCCAAGGACCTGCTCGACGGCCCGCTCAAGCCCACCCGCGGCAAGAAGGAGACCACCGACCACCCGCCGATCTACCCGACCCAGGCGGTCTATCCCAACGCCCTCGACGGAGCCAAGCGCCGCGTCTACGAGCTGGTCGTGCGCCGCTTCCTCGCCACCTTCAGCAGGCCGATGATCAGCGAGTCGGCCCGCGCCGACATCGAGGCCGGCTCCGAGACCTACTTCGTGCGCGGCTCGATCGTCGTCGATCCCGGCTATGCGGGGATCTACACGTACGCGCGCTCGGCGGACAACGAGCTTCCGGCGCTCGAGGAGGGCCAGGAGCTCGACCTCGACGGCGCGCCGTGGATGGTCGACAAGGAGACCCAGCCGCCCTCCCGGATCAGCCAGGGCAAGCTGATCGAGATGATGGAGGAGCTCGGCCTCGGCACCAAGGCGACGCGCCCGGACATCATCCAGAAGCTCTACTCGCGCGGCTACGTCTACAGCAACCCACCCGAGCCGTCGGAGACGGGGATCGCCATGTTCAAGGCGTTCAGGGAGCACGTCGAGCGGATGGCGACGCCGGAGATGACGGCGGAGCTCGAGCACGACATGGACGAGATCGCCTCCGGGGGATCCTCCAGGGCCGAGGTCATCCAGATCTCGCGCGACATGCTCCATCAGACCTACGACGACCTGTTCGAGCGCCGCGAGGATCTCGCCAAGACGATCTGGGCCGGGATGGACGAGGACAAGTACATCGGCCACTGCGAGGTCTGTGAGGAGAAGGGCCGGACCGTGCACGAGGACGGCTCGCCGAACCGGCTGCGCATCATCGACCTGAAGGGCGGCAAGCGCTTCTGGGGCTGCGAGGGCTACAACCGCGAGGACCCCGAGGACGCCGACTCGTGCGGCAACTCCGGGCCCCTGCCGGGCCGCGGCTACGAGCTGTGGCGGCTGGAGCCCAAGTGCAAGGTCTGCGAGGTGCGCCCGCGGCTCACGGTCAAGGGCTTCCGCGGCCGCCCCTGGAAGCTCTGCCTCAACGACGACTGCCCGACGATGGTCGAGATGCGCCAGAAGCGCGAGGAGCGGCGCAAGGCCAAGGAGGCCGCCGAGAAGGCGAAGGCCGAGAAGGAGAAGGCCGAGGGCAAGAGCGGCGGCAAGGGGTCGGCCGGCAAGGCCGCGAAGAAGAAGAGCCCGAAGCCGAAGAAGGGCGGCGGCGCCAAGCGCAAGCCGCCGACGACCACGACCCGGACCAAGCGCGCCACGCGCAGCAAGGCGGCGGCGAAGAGCGGCTCGGGCAGCGGCAGCTCCGGCTGAGCCGCACCCCGGCTCCGGCGGATGTTCGTCAGCTTCGAAGGCGTCGACGGTGCCGGCAAGAGCACCCAGGCGGAGCTGCTCGCGGGGGCGCTCGGGACCGAGACCGTGCTGGTCCGGGAGCCGGGCGGGACGCCGGCCGGCGAGCGACTGCGCGAGCTGCTGAAGGACCCCGGGGTCGCGCTCGACCCGCGGGCCGAGCTGCTGCTCTTCCTCGCCGCTCGCGCCCAGCTGGTCGAGGCGGTGATCCGTCCGGCGCTCGAGGCGGGGCGCGACGTCGTCTGCGACCGCTTCATGGACTCGACGGTCGCCTACCAGGGCGTCGCCCGCGGGCTCGGCGCCGAGACCGTCCGTGAGCTGAACGCGGTGGCCGTCGCCGGGTGCGTGCCGGACCGGACCCTGCTGCTGGCGCTCGACGCCGGGCGAGCGGCCGGCCGCGGCGAGGCGCGCGGCGACTTCGGCGCCGACCGCTTCGAGGGCGCGGGCGAGGACTTTCGGGGGAAGGTGGCAGCGGCCTTCGCGGAGATCGCCACGGCGGAGCCGGAGAGGGTCACGGTCGTCGATGGATCCGGGACCGAGGCCGAGGTCCACGGTCGGGTGCTGGCGGCGCTCGGGCTCGGGCCGGCCGGATGACGCCGCGGGCAACCACCGAGCTGCACCCCTCGCTCGGCGAGGCGACCGAGCACCAGCCCGCCGCCCGGGCCGCGATCGCCGCCGCGCTTGCCGCGGGACCGAGCCACGCCTACGCCCTGACGGGTCCGGCCGGCAGCGGCAAGCGGGCCACCGCCCGCGCCTTCGCAGCGGAGCTGCTCGCGCACGGCTCCGACGATCCCGAGGAGGCGCGGCGCCGGGGCCTC
>DATFLZ010000202.1:0-11939 GCA_035267205.1 Solirubrobacterales bacterium
TGGTCGTCGGCGGCAACGAAGCCGACGCCGAGGGCTTCGTCACCTCCTCGAGCCTGGCCCAGCTGTTCGACCCGGAAACCGGCGAGTTCACTCGCTTGCCCGACGCTCCGGTCGGGATCGACCACGCGCTGCTGGTCGCCCACGAGGACCGCGCCTACGCAGTCAGCGGCACCAGCGACTTCGAGCGGGTCAGCGAGACGTGGAGCCTCGCGCCTGGCGAGGACGCCTGGCGCGAGGAGCAGCCCATTCCCACCGCGCGCTTCTCGCCGACGGGTGGCGTGATCGGGGATCGGCTCTACGTGGTCGGCGGCAACCGCTCCGGCGAGGAGGACGATGCGGAGGCCACCATGGAGATCTTCGACTTCGAGCGGGGCACCTGGGAGACCGGGCCCGCGATGCCGACCCCCCGCCACCACGCGTCGGCCGCGGTGATCGGCGACCGGCTCTACGTGGTCGGCGGCCGCGGCACCGACGACCTCTCGCTCCCCGCGGTCGAGCGCTTCGATCCCGGGACCGGCGAATGGGAGCAGCTTCCGGACCTGCCGGAGGGAGTCGGCGGGCCCGCGACGGTCACAGCGGACGGCGAGCTGATCGTGATCGCAGGCGGCGACGACATCGGCGAGGAGGGCATCGAGCCCTGGGTGACCGGCGCCGTCTGGGCCCTGGGTCCCGAGGGCGACGGGTGGGAACGGCTCCCCAACCTCGAGGTTCCGCGCCACGGTCACGACGCCGCGATCATCGACGACGAGATCTATGTGATCGGCGGCTCTCCCTGCGCGGGCTACGGGTTCACGGGCGCCGTCGAGGCGCTGCAGCTCGGCTGAGGGGTCCCTCCGGGACGGACGAGGCGAGAGGAACGTCTCCGGTGATAGTCACGGGTTTCGTTCACCTCGCCTCCGAATGGCCGAGCTAGAGCCAGGCGAGCAGGATCCTCGCGGCGAGCGCCCGCGCCTCGGGGAGCTCCCCATCGCCGCGAACCTCGACCCTCTCCGCCCGTGCGCCCGCCTCCACGACGGCGGCCTCCAGCGCCTCCACGCCACTCGGTTCCTCGGCGACCAGCGGCACGGCCAGCGGCGACGACCCCTCAATCAGGGCCCCCGGCGCGAGCTCCCCCAGCTCCTCGAGCACTGTGGCCCGCTCGCGCAACTCCTCGACGCGGGCGTCCAGTCCCTCCAGTCCCGCGTGGGCGATCGCAGCCCTGACCTCGTCAATCCGGTAGTTGAAGCCCACGCCGATCACGTCGTAGGTCTCGGCGTGGCCGCGATGGCGGTCCCACGTTCCGCTGGTCATCGCGTGGGAGCGCAGCGACCGGACCTTTCCGGCGATCTCCTCGTCGTCGGTCACTACCGCCCCGCCCTCGTTCGACGGCAACTGTCGCGAGGAGGAGAAGCTGAGCAGCGCGACGGTCCCGGCGCGCCCGAGCGCTTCGCCCCGGCCCGTGGCGCCGATCGCCTCCCTGCAGTCCTCGATCAGCGCGACCCCGCGTGCGGCGCAGGCCTCCGCGAGAGCGCCGAGGTCCGCCGGGTACCCGAGCGGGTGGCGGGCGAGCACGGCGCCGGTCGCCTCCCCGATCGTGGCCAGTACCAGATCGGGGTCGGGATCGATCCCGGCGATGTCATGGGGCACGGCCCTTGCGCCTGCCGCCGCAGCCGCGCCGGCGCAGCTGCGGGGCCCGAGCGCCGGGATGACTACCTCCGAGCCCGGCCCGGCGCCGAGCGCGAGGCAACTGAGATGCAGCGCCGCGGTGCCGGAGGAGACCGCCACGACGTGCTCGGCTCCGAGGCGCTCGGCCAACGCAGCCTCGAGCGCCTCGGTTCGCGGGCCCATCGTCAGCCAGCCGCTGCGCAGCGCCTCGAGCCCGGCCTCCGCGGCCGCCGGGGTGATGCCGCCGGAGGCCATCAGCCGATCGCCGCCGCCAGAGACTCGACGATGCGGTCCTGCTGCCCCTCGGTCATGTGGGGAAAAAGCGGCAGCACGATGTGAGCGCGGGCGACGTGCTCGGTGTGAGGGAGGCTCAGGCCGGGGTGCAGCTCGCGGTAGGCGGTGAGCTCGTGGATCGCCGGGAAGATCGTGGTCTGGATTCCGTGCTCGGAGAGCAGGTCGGCGCGGATCTCCCGGCGGCGCTCGGGGTCGACCAACACCGTCATCAGGTATCCGGACGAATTGGAGACCTCCTCGTTCGCGAACGGGACGCTGAGACCGTCGACGTCCGCCAGCAGCTCGAAGTAGCGGCGCACGTGCAACCGGCGGCTCTCGATCTCATCGGACAGCCGCCGCCAGCGTGAGAGCAGCAGCGCCGCCCGAGCATCGTCGAGCCGGTAGTTGAGGGCGGGGCCGAGCTCGCCACGACCGGGCGCCTCTCCCCCGCGGACGGCCCGGGCGAAGGCGGCAACGTCGGGATCGTCGGTGCTCAGCGCGCCGCCCTCCCCACACGCGAGCACCTTGTTCGAGAAGAACGAGAAGCACCCGGATCGCCCGAAGCCACCCGGCGCCCGGCCACCCAGCGAGGCCACGGGGACGTGCGCGGCGTCTTCGAGGAACGCAATCCCGCGCTCGTCGCAGATCTCTCGGAGCCGATCGGCCGCCGCCGCATAGCCCGCGAAGTGCACGGCGAGGACGGCCTTGGTCCGCTCACCGATCGCAGCCTCGACCGCATCAGGATCGATCTGCAGCGTCTCGGTGTCGACCAGATCGCAGAAGACCGGGGTCCCGCCGCTGTAGCGGACCGCGGCAGCGGTCGCGACGAACGTGAGGGCCGGGACGATCACCTCGTCCCCGGGCCCGATCCCCGCCTCCAGACAGGCGACGTGGAGCGCCGCCGTGCAGCTCGAGAGCGCGACCACGTGCTCGACGCCGAGATGCTCGGCGAACTCGCGCTCGAAGCGTTCCGCCTCGGCGCTCATCCCCGGATTACCGGACGCGAGCACAGCATCGACCGCGGCGACGTCGTCGTCGGTGACGAGGACGTCGAAGACCGGGATGCGCTCGTGGCCGGCCACCATCTTCCTGCGGCGAGCCGGGCTGCGGCCCGGCCCCTAGGCCTTGCCGGCCTCCTTGGAGGGGCCGAGCACCATGTGCATGTTGCGTCCCTCGCGCTGGGGCTGCTGCTCGATCACAGCGATCTCACCGAGGTCCTCGCAAAGCCGGTCGAGGAGGGCACGACCGCGTTCGGGGTGGGCCTGCTCACGGCCGCGGAACATGATCGTGACCTTGACCTTGTCCTTCTTGTTGAGAAAGCGCTCGACGTGACCCTTCTTGGTCTCGTAGTCGTGGTCGGCGATCTTCGGTCGCAGCTTGATCTCGCGGACGTTGACCTGCTGCTGATGCTTGCGGGCCTGCTTTGCCTTCTGCTCGAGCTCGTACTTGTACTTGGAGTAGTCGAGCACCTTGCAGACCGGCGGCCGCGAGTCGGCAGCGACCTCGACCAGATCGAGGTCGGCCTCGCGGGCGATCTTCCGGGCCTCGTCGGTCTCGACGATCCCGATCTGCTCGCCGTCGGCACCGATCAGGCGCACCTTGGGCACGCGGATTCGCTCGTTGATCCTGGTCGGGTCCCGGTCGGGCGGGCGCCGGTCGAAGCGTCGGGGGACCGGCACTAGTTGACCTGTGCGAGGAGCTTCAAGCTACCTGCGGGGCTGTCGAGATTCGGGAATCGCGCAAGGGACGGCACGGGCGCTCAGCGGCGCGGCGGGGTGTCGTTGCCTTGCATTGGCGGGAGCATATCGACTCTGCCGAGAGGCGCCCGGCTCATCAGCCGGAGATCCGCTCGGCGAGCGCCTCAGGATCGATTGCGCCGAGGTCGCCGTCCTCGTGGGACCGCACCGACGGCAGCCCCGAATCGACCTCACGGTCGCCGAGGACGAGCATGTAGGGAGCCTTCGACAACTCCGCGTCGCGGATCTTCTTGCCGACCGATTCCGAGCGCTGATCGACCCGGGTCCGCACACCGAGGCCGCGCAGCCGGTCGGCGAGCTCCGCCGCCGCAGCGCCGTGGCGGTCCGCGACCGGCAGGATCACGGCCTGGGTCGGCGCCAGCCAGTCGGGGAAGCGGCCGCCGTAGTGCTCGATCAGGATCCCCGCGAAGCGTTCCATCGAGCCGAGCAGGGCGCGGTGGATCATCAGCGGGCGGTGTTCGGCGTTGTCGGCGCCTTGGTAGGTGAGGTCGAACCGCTCCGGCGTGAAGAAGTCGAGCTGGCAGGTGCCGAGCTGCCACGAGCGCCCAAGCGCATCGGTGACGTGGAAGTCGATCTTCGGGCCGTAGAAGGCGCCGTCGCCGGGGTTGACCCGGTACTCGCGCCCGATCCGCTCCAGCGCCGAACGCAGCATCTGCTCCGCCTCGTCCCACTGCCCGTCGCTGCCGATCGACTTCTCGGGACGCGTCGACAGCTCGACCTCGACCTCCTCGAAGCCGAATCGCGTGTAGAGCTCGTCGATGGCCTCAACGACGTCGACGACCTCGTCCGGGGCCTGCTCGGGCGCACAGAAGACGTGCCCGTCGTCCTGCGTAAAGGCGCGGACCCGGAGCAGGCCGTGGAGCACGCCCTCCCGCTCGAACCGGGAGACGCGTCCGAACTCGGCGAGCCGCAGCGGAAGCTCGCGGTAGGAGCGCCGCTGCGCGCCGAAGACCAGGCAGGATCCGGGGCAGTTCATCGGCCGCACCGCAAAGCGGCGAGCGCTCTCATCGCGATCGCGCTCGGCGGGCTCGGCGAAGAACATGTTCTCGCGGTAGTTCTCGAAGTGGCCCGAGCGATGCCAGAGTTCCTCGTCCAGAATCTGCGGCGTGTCGATCCGCTCGTAATCGCGGCGCTCGAGCTGGCCCCGGACCTCGCCCTCGATCAGATCGAGCAGCACCGTGCCCTGCGGCAGCCAGAACGGCATCCCCGGTGCCTCGGGGCGCATCGTGAACAGTCCGAGCTCCGGTCCAAGCTTGCGGTGGTCGTTGGCCCTCGCCGCCTCGATCCGCTCCTCGTGCGCCTTCAGGTCCTTCTTGCTGAAGAACGCGGTGCCATAGATCCGGGTGAGCATCTGCCGGGTCTCGTCCCCGCGCCAGTAGGCGCCGGCGACCGAGTTCAGCTTCACGGCCTTGATCCGCCCCGTCGAGGGCGCATGAGGACCGCGGCAGAGGTCGGTGAACGGCCCGTTCCGGTAGAGCGAGACCGACTCCGCCCCCTGGTCGCGGGCGAGATCCTCGATCAGCTCGACCTTGAACGGCTGCTCCTCGGCCCGGAACCGCTCCAGGGCCTGCTCGACGCTGATGTCGGTCCGCTCGAAATCCTCGTCCGCGCTGATGTGCTCGGCCATCTTCTCCTCGATCGCCGCGAAGTCGTCCTCCGAGATCTTGACCCCGTCCGGGAACTCGAAGTCGTAGTAGAAGCCACCTTCAATCGGCGGCCCGATCGAGACCTTGGTCCCCGGCCACAGCTCGCAGACCGCGGTCGCCATCACGTGCGCCGCGTCGTGGCGAATCAGATCGAGGGCCTCAGGGCTCCGGTCGGTGACGATCTCGAGCCCCGCGCCGTCGGGCAGCGGCGCCGCCAGGTCCTGGAGCTCGCCGTCGACCTTGACCGCCAGGGCCGCCTTCGCCAGACCGGGACCGATCGCCGCAGCCGCGTCGGCGCCGCTGGCGCCCTCGCCCAGCACGAGCTTGTTGCCGTCGGGCAGCTTGACTTCGACCGCGCTCATCGGAGCGGCAATGCTAGTCGGCGACCGGCGAGCTCAGGCTGCCGAGGGGGACCGGCGGCCCTCCCGAACGGCGACCCCGGCCCCAGCGAGGATCACGAGGCAGGGGGAAAGCATCTCCCCAACCTCCTCGACGAGGATCAGGAGGTCGCGAGCGTTGCCGGTGACATCAACCGTGCTGATGAAGGCCCCCACGACCTGCGAGAGCACGATCAGACCCGCGGCGGAGATGAGCAGCAGCGGGCTCGGCGCCTCCAGCCGTCGGATCTGCCCCCAGAGAGCAATGATCGCCACGATCCCGAGCACGGGCGTGAGCACGAAGACGATGTCCTCGAGCGATCCGGCCTCCTCGATGCGGGTGTGCAGGTCTGCCACCGACTCGATCCCGGCGGCCGCGGCCAAAACGGCGACGAAGACCCAGAAACCGCTGCCCGACGCCCGGGAGCGGGTCGCCCGCGCTGCCCGCCATGCGGCGACGGCGGCGCCGGCGAACAGGACGCCCGACGCGAAGGTGGGGACGTTCCAGTCCTCCGAGAAGTTGAGCAGCGTACCCTCGATGACGAGCGCGTTGATCACGTGAAGGGCGGTCACGAGTGCGACGAACGCGAGTGAGATCCCGAAGGCGCGCCCGGCGGACGTGCCACGAAGTTCGATGAGCGCGGCCATCTGTCGATGCACCCACGCGCGGAGCGTTGTGTGGCCGACCGTCCCACGCACTTGAGGCCGGTTATCCATTACTCCACGCTATCCGTTTGCGGCGCTGCCGAGCCGCTATGGCGTGAGGCTGCAGCTGGTCGGCCGGTCCGGATCGACCTCCACGAGCGGCGCCGTGGCCCCGTCGAAGCCGTTCGTCTCCCAGAGCGCGACGCGCCGGCGCCTTGAGACCTCGGTGACGTCTTCGAACGGTGCCTCCCGCTTTCCGCCGAGCGTGAGCACGTAGCGGATGCCCTCCGGGGCCGGGCCGCCGACGGATTCGCCCTCCTCGGGGAACGGCTCGACGCAGATCGGGCGGGCGCCGCGGAGCTCCCAGCCGTAGAAGTCGGCGCCGTGGCGTTCGGCCAGCTGGCCGGCGGGCGCGAGCATCAGGGTCGGCTCCCCTGCGAGCAGCGGGCGCAGCTTGGTGATCCCGGCGCTGTAACGCTCGGGCCCGACCGGCGCGTTGGCGAGCGCCAGCGCCGAGGATCCCGCCGCCGCGCTGACGAACGCGATGGCGAGGGCTGGGCGCCACAGCGTTCGCACTCCCACCCCGGACGGCGGGACGGGCGAGAACCGCGGATCGAGAACGCCCCTGACGCTGATCAACATCAGCACCGGCGCGATCATCTGCAGCGCCTTCGCGGTCGTGTAGGGAGTGCTGATCAGCACCGCCGCCAGCCAGATCATCAGCGCGGCGGCGAGCGCGGCCGGCAGCGCCGTCTCCCGCCTCCGGGCGGCGCGGCGCAGTCCGACCGCCAGCGCCGCCAGGCCCAGCAGCGCACCCAGGTAGAAGACCGGCGCGGGAATGGCGCCGTCGCCGGGCTCGACCCGGAAGTCGCCGCTTGGCCACACGCCGAGCATCTCCAGCGCGGGCACGTCCCCGAACAGGTTCCCCAGGTCGTTGTTGAAGAGGTCCAACTCCGGCTCGGCCCCCGCGGTTTCTGCGTCGCTGATCGCTGCCTGCGCCCGGGCCCCGGGCGCCTTCCCGCGGGTCCCGCCCGGCTCGGCGTCGCCTGCGTTGGCGACGCTCCCGGCGCTCCCGCCGAAGTCGGCGATCCGTCCGGCCTCGGGCGCGACCATCACGACGAGCGCCACGAGCGCCACCGCGATGGCGGGCAGCGCCGCCCGCGCAGCCGAGAGGGCAGCTTGCCGGTCGCGACCGAGCTCCAGCAGCGCCCAGATCCCGAGCGTGCCGACCAGCCATGCGAGCCCGGGGCCGCTGTAGGCGTAGAGCGCACCGGCCGCGAGCACCGCGCCCGGAAGCAGCGCGCCGCGCGGAGCCCCCGGCCCCCGGCCTCGGGCGCCGCCGAGCTCGAACAGCCAGAGGGCGAAGCCGAGCAGGAAGACAGCCTCGAACAACTCCTTGAAAGACCCCTGGGCGAGGTAGGAGGCGACCAGGTACGGCACCGCGACCAGGGTCGCCGCCACCGTGCCGCGGCCGATGCCCATCCGCCTCGTCCCTGCGAGCGCGGTCAGGCCGCCGATCACCGGAACGGCGATCGTGACGCCGCTGAATGCCACGGCGAGACCGCCGCCGGGGAGCTCCGCCCCGGCGACCGCAAGCGAGTGCGGGCCGACCGGGTAGCCCTGGTCGATCAGCGGCGGCGCCGAAGCCAGCGGCCGCCCGATCCACTCCGCCGTGAACAGGTGCTGGGACATGTCGACGTTGAAGCCAGTGCCGAGGACGCCGAAGTGACCCTCGACGGCGAATGGGATCGACACGGCGAGCAGGGTCAGAGCCGCCGTCGGCAGTCCCTCCGCCAGCGACGGCCCGAGTCCCTCCAGCCGCCGTGCGGCCGGCACCCCACAGGCGACCGCAAGCACGAGCAGGCCGATCAGCGCCGTCGTGCCCTCACCCGGCAGCTGTACCAGCAGCCAGGCGACGACCGTGATCAGCGCCAGCCCGAGGGCCGGGGCGATCCACGACCACTCGCGCCGACCGGCGAGCGCCAGCACCGCGGCGCCGACCGGCACGGAGGCACCGATCACGAGCAGGGCAGCGAGGTAGGTGCCGATCATGGCGCGCGAGGATAGAGGGACCGCCGCGCACTACCGCGGCGAGGACGGCCTCCGCGGCCGGTTGTCTCAGCCGCCGGCAGGCGTGGCGCCGGCGGCCGGGTTGGCCTTAGCCCAATCGACGATCTCGTGGGTGCCCTGGATGAACTCGCCGGAGTCCAGGACGAGGGCCGGGACCTCGTCGTTCCCCCCGCTCAACTCACGGACCTCGCGACGACCCTTGGAGCTGTTCAGGAACTCCGGCAGCGCCGCCCAGCCCCGCGCCTTGACGACCTCGGGGTCGTGACCCGCCTCGACCAGCGCCTCGTGGGCGATACCGCATGGATGTTTGCCAATGATCGGGTGCTTGGGGCGCGTGTCCCAGCAGACGTAGAGCTTCATCGGCCGGACCCTATCCATTGCGCGGGATCCGTGCGGCGGATGCCGAGACGGGACTCGATCACTGCGATCGCCTCCGGGTTGCTGTCGATCAGCGTGTAGGGTCGGCCGAGCTCGGCGGCAACCGCCCCAAGGGTGCCACTGCCGGCGAAGAAGTCGAGGCAGCGATCCCCGGGAGCGCTCGAGGCGGTCACGATCCGACGCACGATCCCCTCGGGCTTCTGCGTCGGGTAGCCGGTCTTCTCCGCGCCGGCGGTCGGGACGATCGTGTGCCACCAGACGTCGGTCGGCAGCTTGCCGAGCGCGGCCTTTTCCGGTCCGACCAGGCCGGGCGCCATGTACGGCTCGCGGTCGACCTCCTCGCTGTCGAAGTAGTAGTCCGCCGGATCCTTGACGTAGACGAGGATCGTGTCGTGCTTGGCCGGCCAGCGGCTGCGCGTGCGGCCGCCGAAGTCGTAGGCCCAGACGATCTCGTTCAGGAAGGCTTCGCGGCCGAAGATCTCGTCGAGCAGCAGCTTCACGTAGTGCGCCTCGCGGTAGTCGAGGTGGACGTAGAGGGTTCCGCGCCGGTCGAGGAGCCGGTGCGCCTCCACGAGCCGCGGCTCCAGGAAGCCGAGGTAGTCACCGAAGCTGTCGTCGAAGGACATCTCGGAGAGCAGGCGCGTGCGATAGCGGCGGCCGCCGAAGCCGTCGCGGTCGCCGTCGGCATCGGCCTGCGTCTCGAGCGTCGTCCGTCGTTGCTTGCGTCCAGAGTTGAACGGGGGATCGATGTAGATCAGGCGATGGCTCGCGTCCGGCAGCGACGGCAGCACGTCCATGTTGTCGGCCTCGAACAGCAGCGATCCGGAGCCCGGGTAGGTATCGCTCACGGACCGATCGTACGCGCCGCCTCCCCTCGCCGCGCCCGTCCGCGATCATCCGCTTCGATGGCACCGACCCGGCCGCCACGGATCCCGCTCGTCGCGCGGCTGCGAGCGCCTGTCGACGGCGCCTCGCTCGCGGTCGTCCGCATCGGGCTCGGCCTGCTGATCGCGATCGAGGCGCTCAACTACCTGACCAGCGACTGGATCGAGCGCTCCTTTCTCGATCCCGCCTTCCACTTCACCTACGCCGGCTTCGGCTGGGTACAGCCGTGGCCGGGCGTCGGGATGTATCTCCACTTCGCCGCGCTCGCACTGCTCGGCCTACTCCTCGCGCTCGGCGTCGCCCACCGCGTCGCGGCACCGCTGCTGGCGATCGGCTTCGCCTACGTCTTCCTACTGGACAAGGCCGAGTACCTGAACCACTTCTACGCCGCGATCCTGTTCTTGGTCCTGATCGCCGTGACGCCGGCGGACCGGGCCCTGTCGCTGCGCGCTCGCCGCCACCCGGAGCGGCCCCGGACGGTGCCGACCTGGGCGGTGTGGATCCTGCGCTTCCAGGTCGGCGTGATCTACGCCTACGCGGGCCTCGCCAAGCTCGGCGACGACTGGCTCGCCGGGGAGCCGATGAGCACCTGGCTGCTCTCGAGCTCGGACCTGCCGCTGGTCGGGTCGCTGCTCGCGGGAGAGCACGCCGGGCTGCTGTTCAGCTGGGCGGGGGCCGCATACGACCTTGCGATCGTGCCGCTGCTCCTATGGCCCCGGACCCGGGCTCCGGCCTTCGCGCTGGTCGTCGCCTTCAATCTCACCAACTGGATCATCTTCGACATCGGGATCTTCCCGCCGATGATGATCGCCGCGACCTCGATCTTCCTGGACCCCGGCTGGCCGCGGGCGCTGATCCGGCGCACGAGCGAGCTGCTCGGACGGACGACGCGCGACGACCCCGAGCCCGTCCGCGCCGCAGCGGTCGCCCGCGCCCCCGTCGGCCGGATGCTCGTCCCGCTGCTCACCGCCTGGATCGCCGTGCAGCTGATGGTGCCGTTGCGCCACCACCTCTACCCCGGCCTCGTCCACTGGAGCGAGGAGGGCCATCGCTTCTCCTGGCACATGAAGCTGCGCCAGAAGGACGGCCTCGCGACCTTCTATGCGGTCGACCCCGCTACCGGTGATCGCCGCGAGCTGGAGCTCGACGGCCTGATCACCGAACGCCAGCACATCCGCGCCTCCTATCAGCCCGACATGCTCGCCCAGCTCGCACGGCGGCTGGCAGACCGGGAGCGGAGGGCGGACCGCGAATCCGCGATCCGGGTGACCGCGCCGATCTCGCTCAACGGCCGTCCTGCGAGCCTTCTGGTCGACCCGACCGTCGACCTCGCGAGCGTGGAGCCCGGTCTCGGGCCCGCGAGCTGGATCACGCCGGAGCCCCCGCGATAGCCGGTCCGACCGGCGCCGGAGCCGGGCGCGGCGCGACCTATACTGCGCCGCCGAGAGGACCTGGACGAGACCCTGACAGAGCCGCCCCAGAAGCAGCCGCCGGACGCACCGTGGGGAGAACCTCCCGGAGCGCGCCTCGATCCGCTCGACCTGATCGCGCTCCTTCGTTCGGGCTCCGATGGTGCGCGGCGCGTGCTCGCCGTCGATCCGCTGCCCGCCAGTCAGCTTGGCGGGCATCCCGAGACCGAGGTCACAACGCTCTCGGCAGCCGACCGCAAAGCGCTTTTGGAAGGCACGGGCGGCGGCGGAACAGGGACGGAGCAGGCCCCGCCCTACGACTACGCGGTGCTCGGCGGCGGCACCCTTGCCGAGGTCAACGACCTCACGCCGGTCCTCGCCGGCCTCGCGCCGCTCTGCCGCTGTGGAGCCCTGGCGCTCTCCCCCGCCCCAGCCCCGCGCGGGGCCGAGGGCTGGCAGGCCCTGCCCCTGGACTGGGACCGCAAGACGGAGCCGCACCTGCTCCTGCTGCGCTCAGGGCGGCCCGCCGACGGCCTCGACGGCTCGCTCTCCCGCGACAGCGAAGCGCGCGCGCTCACGGAGCTCTCCTCCGAGCGGATCAAGAGCGTCTCGGCGACGCTGGAGAACACGCTCAAGCAGGCGCTCCGGGAGCGAGCCCAGCGCGAGCGGGTTCAGCGCGAGCTCGAGCGGTTCCGCGGCTGGCCGCTCGCCCGGCGGGTCTTCCGCAGCGCGGTGTTCAGCGCTCGGCACAGGTGGGCGCTCGAGCGCCGTCGCGAGCCGGGCGCCGGCGCGGCCGCGAGCGAAACACCGATCTTCTTCGTGGTGGGCCGCGGCAAGTCGGGGACCTCGTGGCTG
>DATFLZ010000203.1:0-27575 GCA_035267205.1 Solirubrobacterales bacterium
TGAGCTCGAGATCTAGGCCGGGGGTGTCACTCGCCCAATAGTCTCCCGGTCCGAAAGAGCCCAAGCTTCCGATGAAGGGAACCCATGTCTGATCGACCCGTATTCCTCTATGTCGCCGCCTACGACGCGATCGCCGATGCCGAGGCCGACTTCGAGGGCGTCCTCGAACTGCACGCCGCCGGCGCGATCGGCACCTTCGACGCCGCCGTGGTCGAGAAGGGCGCCGATGGCAACGTCCACGTCCACAAGGTCGAGAAGCCGACCCAGCACGGCGCCTGGACCGGGATCGGGGTCGGCGCGCTGGTCGGCATCCTGTTCCCCCCGTCGCTGATCGGTACGGCCGCGGTCGGCGGAGTCGTCGGCGGTGTCACCGGCCACCTCTGGAAGGGAATGTCCCGGGGGGACCTCAAGGAGCTCGGGGAGACCTTCGACGCGGGTCAGGCGGGGATCGTCGTGATCGGCGAGTCGAAGGTCGAAGAGCAGATCGAGAAGGCGATCAAGCGCGCCAACAAGGCGATCGAGAAGCAGCTCGAGGCCGACGCCGACGACCTCCGGAAGGAGATCGAGTCGGCTCGCGAGGCGAGCTGAGGCCGCCCCGGTCGCCCGTATAGGGTCACCGCCGTGAAGGGGATCGGTCCAGAGGGGAAAGGCGCGGGCGCCCGGGTCGCCGTCGGCGTGGTTGCCGTCGCCCTGCTCCTGCTCGCCGGCTGCGGCGGGGATTCCGAGTCGGACTCCACCGCCGATTCCGCGGCCGGAGCGCAGGGCGACCTCGGCGCTCAGCTGCAGGAGCTCGCGGACGCTGGCCGGCCGACTGCGGGCCTGGTCGAGGGCACCTGGGACGGTCAGCTGCAGCAGACGGGTGTCGATCCCTTTCCGATTACGGTCACGCTGCGGACCGTCACCCGGAAGGGTGCGAACACCGTCCGCTACGGGGGCGAGATCGGCTGCGCGGGAAGCTGGAGCTTCATCTCCGGCGAGGGCAATGTCGCTCGCTTCGAGGAGGTCATCGACAGCGGCAAGGGCGGGAACTGCAAGGGGCGCGGTGAGGTCCGGATTGGCTTCCTCCGGGAGGACGCCGCTGAGCTCTCCTACAAGTTCATGGGCGGCGGAGTCGAGAGCTCCGGTGTTCTGCGCCGTGCGGAGTAGGTAGGCGCCGCCGCTCGAGGCTCGATATCGAGGCAACGACTTCGGCCCGGCCCGGATCGGCCCGGCACCGCTCCCGGTGCGCGTAGCCTCTCTTCCGTCTGATGGCCGCATTCCTCTATCGACTTGGGCTTGGCGCGGCGCGACGTCGGTGGCTCGTCCTCGGCGCGTGGCTCGTGGCGCTGGTCGTAATCGGCTTCGCGGTGCGGACGCTCGGTGCCGAGACGTCGAACAACCTCGACCTCCCCGGCACCGACAGCCAGGCGGCGACCGACCTGCTCACCGAGAAGTTCCCTCCCCAGCAGAACGGCGCCAACCCGCTCGTCTTCAACACCTCCGACGGCAAGGTGACCGACGATCGCTACGAGCAGGCGATCAAGGAGTCGCGGTCGAAGCTGCTCGAGCTCTCCTACGTCGATACCGCGCCGAGCCCCTACAGCCAGAAGGGCGCCTCGCAGATCAGCGACGACAAGGGGACGGCGTTCATCCCGGTGCTGCTCAACATCGCGAACGCGGATATCACCGAGGAGAAGGCGCAGCGAGTGCTCGACGCGGGGGAGCCCGCGCGCTCCGCCGGGATGAAGGTCGAGGCCGGCGGCCAGGTCGGCAGCGACCTCTCGCAGCCGGCCACGGAGTCGAGCGAGGTGATCGGGCTCCTGGCGGCGACGATCATTCTCGCCTTCACCTTCGGGACCATGGTGGCGATGGGGCTGCCGATCGCCTCCGCGGTGTTCGGCCTGCTGATCGGGCTCTCGCTGATCGGATTGCTCGGCCACTTGGCGCCGGTGCCCGACATCGCCCCGACGCTCGCGACGATGATCGGCCTGGGGGTGGGAATCGACTACGCCCTGTTCCTCGTCACCCGCTACCGCTCCGAGCTCGATTCGGGAAAGCCCACCGAGGAGGCGGTTGCGACTGCGGTTGCGACCTCGGGGAGCGCGATCGTCTTCGCCGGCTCGACCGTCGTGCTCGCCCTCGTCACCCTGCTTCTCGCGGGGATCCCGCTCGTCACCTCGCTGGGCTACGCATCCGCGATCGCCGTCGTCACGGCGGTCGCCGCCGCGCTCACGTTGCTCCCGGCGATCCTGGCCGCGATCGGCCCGCGCATCGACCATCTCCGGCTTCCCTGGGTGACCCGCCCGGGGGCCGCGGCGCCGGCAGCCGCGGCTGGGGCGGCGGTGCCGGCCGGCATCTGGGGCCGGTGGGCGACGTTCGTGACCGACCGGCCCGGCCGCGCCGTCCTGCTCTCCCTGTTGATCCTGCTGCCGCCGCTGATCCCGTTCTTCGCCCTCAATCTCGGCCAGGAGGACATCGGGGCGACGCCGAAGTCGACCACCGAGCGCCAGGCCTACGACCTCATCGCCTCGGGCTTCGGGCCCGGATACAACGGCCCGCTGCTGGTTGCGGTGGAGCTCGGCACACCGGCGAAGCCGAGCCCGACGTTCCTCTCCCAAAAGAGCCAGGCCGAGGACCTGCAGGCCGAGCTCGAGCAGGAGCAGGCCTCGGGGCAGGCCGAGGCCGACTTCCTCTCCCAGCAGGCGGAGGGGCTGAGCGAAACGCAGACGCAGCTCGAGGGCGAGGGTGCGGCGCTCGAGGCGCAGGAGTCGGACCTCGAGGCGGAGGGCTCGAGGCTGCAGTCAGAGCGCGCGCGCCTCACCCGGGAGCGCACGTTGCGGGCGCAGCTGGACGCGCTTGCGATCCAGGTACGGGAGGTCGCGACGGAGGGCGCCCGCCTGGCGGCTGAGGAGGCCGCGCTCCGCGCTCGCCGCTCCGCGATCATCAGCCAGGAGCGCCGGGTGAAGGCGAAGCTCGCCGGCCAGCTGTCGCCCACCCGCCGGGCCGAGCTCGAGCGCAGGCTGGCGCGCCTGCAGTCGCGCGAGGCGACGGTCGATGACCAGATCGCCGCGGTGAGCGCGGAGCGCGCCGCGAACCGGGGCGAGGCCGAGGCGCTCGCGCGGCAGGCCGCCGAGCTGCGGGCCGAGGCGGCGGCGCTCGGCGGATCGGCGGTCTCCCTTGGTGAGCAGGCTCTCGGCCTCGCGACGCAGGCGATCGGGCTCGCCGAGCAGAAGGAGCAGCTCGAGCAGGCGGCGACCGAGGCGGAGGTTGCGGCGGCGAATCTCCGCGCCGACAAGGCTGAGCTCGAGGCCGAGAAGATGGTCGCCGAGGTTCAGGCGCAGGAGGCCCAGCAGCTTCAGCAGGAGCTGACCAAGGAGTTGACGGCGGCCGGCGGCGACGAGCGCGGGACCGATCAGCGCCTGGTCGATCTCCAGAACGGCCTCAAGAAGTCCGAGGGTGTAGACGTCGTCTCGCCGCCCCAGATCAATGACAGCGGCGACGCCGCTCTGTTCAACGTGATCGCGACGACCGATCCGGCGCTGCCCGCGACCGCCGACCTCGTCCGCGCGATCAGGGTCTTCGTGATCCCGTCGCGCACCGACGGCGACGACGTCACCGCCCACGTGGGCGGCTCGACCGCCGCCAACGTCGATCTGGCCGATGGCATCAGCGCCCGGCTGCCGCTCGTGATCCTGGCGGTCATCATGCTGGGCTTCCTCGTGCTGATGATGGCGTTCCGCTCGATCCTGATCCCCGCCCAGGCGGCGCTGATCAACGCGCTGGCCGTCTGCGCGGCCTTCGGCATCGTCGTCGCCTGCTTCCAGTGGGGCTGGGGGCTCGGTCTCGTCGGCGTCGAGACCGACTCCGGGACCGATCCGATCGCGAGCTTCGTCCCCCTGATCATGTTCGCCGTCCTCTTCGGGCTCTCGATGGACTACCAGGTCTTCCTGCTCAGCCAGATCGAGCAGCACCGCGCCGGCGCGGCCACCGAAAAGGAGGCGATCGCCGCCGGGCTGGCGACCGGCGCCCGCGTGATCGGTGCGGCCGCCCTGATCATGATCGCGGTGTTCGCGAGCTTCATTCTCAACGGCGATCCGACCGTCAAGCAGTTCGGCGTCGGGCTGGCGGTAGGGGTCGCCCTGGCGGCGATGTCGGTGTTGCTGCTCGCTCCCGCCTTCCTGGTCCTGGTCGGTCGCGGGATCCGCTGGCTGCCCGACTGGGCGGAGCGGCGGTTGCCCCAGATCGACATCGAGGGGGCGGGCCAGGCCGAGGAGGCAGCCGAGGATGCCTGAGGCCACCGTCCTCTCCGACTTCTGGAACGACCAGCTGGTCGAGCACGGGCGCCAGTACGTCTTCCTGGTCCTGCTCGGGCTGGCCGGATCGTTCGGCTTCATCCGGACCTCGGCGCGGCTCATGCGCAGCCCTCGGGTCCCCTGGTGGCCCGGCAGCGTGGTCAGCGACAGCGGCCTGCACCTCCACCACCTGGTCTGGGGCATCTTCCTGATGATGGGCGCGGGGACCGTCGGCTTCGCCGGCTTCGACTCGGACTTCCTGCGCGGCCTTTGCGCCGCGCTGTTCGGCGTCGGCATGGGCCTAACGATCGACGAGTTCGCGCTCTGGGTCCACCTCGACGACGTCTACTGGGCGGAGGAGGGGAGGGCGTCCATCGACGCCGCAGTGCTGAGCATCGCCGCCGTGTTGCTCGTGGTCCTGGGCGTGAGGCCGTTCGAGCTCGACGACGAGGGCGTCGAGGGCCTGGTCGGGTCGGTCCTGGGCCTCGCCCTCTACCTGACGGCCCTGTATGTGGCGATCAGCAAGGGCCGGATCTTCCACGGGGTCCTGGGCATCGTCTTCCACCCGCTCGCGATCTACGCGGCGCTGCGCCTGGGGAAGCCGGAGTCCGCCTGGGCCCGCCGACAGTACGGAGATCGCCGGCCCGACAAGCAGGAGCGGGCCGAGCGCCGCTTCCCGCCCGATCGCCGGAGCGAGCGGTTCAAGCGCCGCCTTCGCGACCTGGTCGGCGGCACCACCGACGCCGAGTTCCGGAAGCGACTGGAGGGGGACGACTCGGGGGCCTCCTGAACGGTGGTCCAGAGGACCGCCGCCCGCGGCCGCGCCGGATTCAGCGGTGAGATCCCGCCGGAGCCGGGCTGAGCCGGCGCTCGAAGCGATAGTCATCGAGGTCGAAGCGGGCGCTGCGCCAGTGCGTCTCGACGCTCGGGCTCGGGCGGAGCGGGACGTCCCCGTGGCGGTCGAAGTAGTAGCTGTTGGCGTCGGCGCAGGTGTCCTGGAAGAAGATCTGGTGCGTGCGGCGGTCGAGCATCTGCCTGAAGTAGCGGTCGTTGGCCTCCCGCGTGACCTCGATCGCGGTGGCGCGCTCCTTGCGGGCGTGCCGGAGGCATCGACAGATGTGGCGCACCTGGGTCTCGATCAGCTGGAAGTAGGAGGCGCCGTTGTATCCGTAGGGCCCGAGGATCGCGAACAGGTTCGGGAAGCCGGGGACCGAGACTCCCTCGTAGGCCTGGAACCGGTTCTCGTCCCACCACTCCTCGAGATCGAGCCCGGATCTGCCCTTGATCGGGTAGGGCGGCATGTTGCCGCGGTCGAAGACCTTGAACCCGGTGGCCAGGACGAGGACGTCGAGCTCGTGGAGCCGGTCCCCGATCGTGCTCACGCCCGCAGCCGTCACCGCCTCGATCGCGGTCGTCTCGAGCTCGACGTTCCCCCGGTTGAAGGTCGCCAGGTACTCGTTCGAGAAGCCCGGGCGCTTGCAGCCCAGCCCGTACCGGGGCGTGAGCCGGTCGCGGACGACAGGATCGTCGACCTCCTCGCGGAGGAACCGCCTGCCGACCCGCTCGCCCTGCTTGCCGAGCGGAATCACGCCGTTGAAGTGGGCGGGGAGCGGGAAGGTGAGCTCGACGTAGAGCTGGCTCGCGAGCCGGGTGGCGAGCTTGGCGCCGGGGAGGTTCTCCAGCGCCCAGCGGCGCGCGCCGTCGATCGGCCCGTCCGGCTTCGGCAGGCACCAGATCGGGGTGCGCTGGAAGACGGTCAGCTTCTCGACCTCGGGCGCGATCGACGGCACGAGCTGAACGGCGGAGGCACCCGTGCCGATCACGCCCACGCGCTTGCCGGCGAGCTCGAGGTCATGATCCCAGCGCGCCGTGTGGGCGGTGGTGCCGGCGAACTCATCGACGCCCGGGATGTCGGGCAGCTTGGGCTGGCTGAAGACTCCCGTGGCCCCGATCACGAAGCGCGCCGTGACCTCGCCCCGGTCGGTATCGAGCCGCCAGAGGTGTCCCTCCTCGTCGTAGGCGGCCCCGACGACCTTGGTGTCGAAGCGGATCCGCGACCGCAAGCCGTGGGAGTCGACCAGGTCCTCCGCGTAGCGCTTGAGCTCGGCGCCGCTCGCGTAGATCCGGGACCAGTCGCTGCGCTTGGCGAACGAGAACTGGTAGCTGAACGACGGGATGTCGACCGCGACGCCGGGGTAGGTGTTCCAGTGCCAGGCCCCGCCGACGCCGTCGCCGGCCTCGATCATCACCCAGTCGTCGATCTCGGCCCGATCGAGGGCGATCGCCGCGCCGATCCCCGAGAAACCCGCGCCGACGATCGCGACCTCGTGGTCGGGAGCAGTGCCCGCGGCGGCGCTGGTTCTCAACTCTCGACGATCGATGCGACCAGCATCTCACGAGCGTCGGTGAGCTCGTCGATCGGGCCGCGATCGATGCGCTCGAGCGCGAGGCCCTGGGCGGAGGCGATCAGCAGCGCGGTGATCGTCCGCGCGCGTGCGGGAGCCGGGCCGTCGCTCGCTTCCTGCAGCAGGCTGGAGATCACCGAGCGCCACTGCTCGTTGATCTCCCGGATCGTCTTCCTGACCTCGGCGTCGACCACGGAGACCGCCGCGAGGTCGAAGTAGATGCGCGCCAGGCTCGGGTCGTCGTCGGCGATCCTCTCGACCTCCTCCAGCGCTCCGCGGATCACCTGCTCGACCCGTGTCGCACTCTCGATCGCGGTCAGCAGCCGGGCCGTGATCTCCTCGGCGACCGCCCGGCCGGCGGCGGCGACCAGGCCCTGCTTGGAGCCGAAGTGGTAGGCGATCAGGGCCTTCGATTCGCCGGCCGACGCGGCGACCTTCGCCACGCTCAGGCCGGCGTACCCGTCGGCCTTGAGCACCTCGATGGCTGCGGCGAGAATGCGCTCGCGGGCGCCCGTGGACGGTCGTCCCGGGCGCCCGGTGCGGGCAGTCTCCGTCGCGGCGCTCACGCGGTGGCGGCGTCCTCGGCCAGCATCGCGGGGTCGAGGCCCATCGCCGCCAGCTTCTTCGAGAGCGACTTCATCGCGTACTCGAATACCTCCGACGAGTGGTAGAAGGGGGTCTGGAAGTCGTAGGGGTTGTCCACCCAGGGCGGCGCGAACACCAGCGGCGCGATCGGCAGGCACTCCTTCAGCGTCGACTCGACGATCTTCGCGTTCGCCGGGTCGTCCTTGATCGCGTCGGCGAGCAGCTTGACGCCGAAGCCGACGTGGCGGGACTCGTCGCGGTTCACCGCGGTGAACCCCTGGACGAAGCCGGGGAACCAACCGTTCTCCTTCAGCGACTTGATCATGAAGCGGGCCGCGGTCAGCGCCAGCGTCCCCTCGATCACGATCATGTACACGGTGACGCCGCGAACCAGCGCGCCGAAGTCCGACGGATCCTTCCGGAGGTCCTCGGCGCACTCGTGGAGGATGCCGTCGAACAGCTTCTCCCACTCCTGGTTGACGACCGAGCGCTGCCCCGCGATCTGCGCGTCGAGCCCGCGGGCGTCCTCTCCGAGCACCTCTCGGTAGAAGCGGTCCCAGAACACGACGTGCTTGGCCTCGTCGGAGATCTGCGTGGTCAGGAAAGCGGTCGCCTCCATCGACGGCGTCGCCAGCGCGAACGGGATCAGCTCGGTGGTCACCCGCTCCTCGCCCAGGAAGAATTCGGAGAAGCCGAACTTGATGAAGCGCCGCTCGTCCTCGGTGAAGGCGTCGGGGTCGGCCCACTGGCGCGCGTCCTCCGTGAAGTCGAAGTCCTCGGTCGACCAGTGCTGGCGCTGCCAGCGGGTGAACAGCTTCTCGTAGCTCGGGGCCGCTTCGAGGATCCGGTCGAGGCCCGCCATCACCTTGTCGATGTCCCCGTCGAGGAGGACCGCGAGCGCCTCGTCTTCATTTTCGATGTCGGCGGGAGAGGTCGCGCCGTTCGTCGTCGTGCCGTGAGTCATCCATCGCTCCTTGATCGTGGGTCGGGGCCGTCCCGCGGGACGGCTGCCGATGATTATTTACCAAACGTTCAATAAATGTCAAGAGACGAGCCGGCGAGCGCTTGGGTCATGCGGTAGGTTCTTTCCCGATGACGCAAGTGCAGCCAGCGGGGGTGACGGCTCCCGCGAACGAGGAGGCGGTGCGCGCCTGGGACACGGTCCTCTACGAGCGCTGGAAGCTCAACCGCAAGGTCTTCGTCGGCGCGCTCACCGACATCACCGCTGAGGCTCTCGGGATCGCCCCGCCGCCCGAGGGCGGCCGCTGCATCGACATCGGTTGCGGCTTCGGGGAGACGACGCAGCAGCTCGCAGGGATTGTCGGCAGCGAGGGGTTCGTGCTCGGGACCGACTCCTCGCCCCGCTTCGTCGAGGACGCGCGGCGCGAGGCCGAGGAGGCCGGGGTTGAGAACGTCGGCTTCGAGCTCTCCGACGCCCAGACGGCGAGCTGGGACCCGGAGCACGACTACGCCTTCTCCCGGATGGGGACACAGTTCTTTGCGGCACCGGTTCCTGCGATGCGGGCGATTCGCGGCGCGCTCAAGCCCGGCGGCGTGTGCATGCAGCTCTGCTGGCGGCGCAAGGCCGAGAGCCCGATGTGGTCCGAGACCGAGGCGGTCGTCCAGCGCTACCTGTCGCGCCCGGAGGAGTACGAGGCCGACACGTGCGGCCCGGGCCCCTTCTCGCTCGGCAACCCCGAGACCCTGACCGGCATCCTCGAGGCATCCGGCTTCGAGAGCATCGAGCTGCACCAGCGCGACTTCGACTACTACATGGGCCGGGACATGGACGAAGCGCTCGATGCGATGCTCGCGATCGGTCCGGGTGCGGAGCTGATCCGCCTGAACGCCGACCGCGGGGAGAGCCTCAAGCCCGAGATCGCCGATGCGGTGGCTGCCCACTACCGCGAGCTCGGCTGGGAGCGCGACGACGACTCGATCGTCGGTCGCGCGTCCGTCTGGGTGGCGACGGCTTCGAACCCCGGGTAGCGGGTTTTGATCGACCCCGAGCAGTTCCGCTCGCGCAAGCGCACCATCGACGTGCTCGGCACGGAGATGGCGCTGATCGACGAGGGCGAGGGCTCGCCCACCTTCGTCCTGCTCCACGGCAACCCGACCTCTTCCTTTCTCTGGCGCGAGGTGATCGGGCCGCTGCGGCCGCTGGGCCGCTGCGTCGCCCCGGACCTGATCGGGATGGGCGACTCGGCGCGGCCCGCGGACGCGGGCCCCGACTCGTTCGGGTTGCTCGAGCATCGCCGCTACCTCGACGAGCTGCTCGACGAGGTGCTGCCCGAGGGCGAGTTGATCCTCGTCGTTCACGACTGGGGCTCGGCGCTGGGATTCGACTGGGCGCGCCGGCACCCGGATCGGGTCGCCGGGATCGCCTACATGGAGGCGATCGTCCGCCCCGTCGACTGGGAGCAGTGGCCCGAGGGCGCCCGGGAGATCTTCCAGGCGTTCCGCTCGCCGGCCGGGGAGGAGCTGATCCTCGAGAAGAACCTGTTTGTCGAGGCGGTGCTGCCGAGCTCCATCCTGCGCGAGCTCGAGTCGGCCGAGCACGACGAGTACCGACGGCCGTTCGCCGAGCCGGGAGAGTCGCGCCGCCCGACGCTCCGCTGGCCCCGGGAGCTGCCGATCGACGGCGAGCCGGCGGAGGTCGTCGAGATCGTCGAGGACTACGGAGCATGGCTCTCTGAGTCGGAGGTCCCGAAGCTCTTCATCGACGCCGACCCCGGCGCGATCCTGGTCGGCCCCCAGCGAGAGTTCTGCCGCGGCTGGCCGAATCAGCGCGAGGCCCGGGTGCCCGGCGCCCACTTCATCCAGGAGGATTCGGGGCCCGAGATCGGCCGCCTGATCGCCGACTGGGCCGCGACGCTGGGCTAGGCGAGGTTTGCGGCCGGGGGACGCCCTCGGCCTGCCGACGGGGCCGCTCCGTAACCTGCCCTGGATGTGGGAGATCCTCGGACCGCCGCTGCGGGCAGCCGCGCTGACCGCGTTCCTGCTCGGCCTGGGCGTGCTGATTCTCAACCCGCCGTCGCTCGCCGGGCTGGAGGACCTGCTCTCGATCCTGGCCGGGGCCGTGGCGATCATCGTCGTCACCGCGTGGCTCACCGTGCTCGCAACCGGGAAGGAGATGCCCGAGCCGGAGTTCCGGCGGCTCGTCGATCGCAGCGAGGTGCTCGCTTCGATGCCGCCCCCGGACCGGCCTCCGAGCGAGTTCGACACGCTCGTCATGGATGCGCTGGATGAGCTCCCCGAGGACTTCCTCGAGCTGCTCGACCACACGCCCGTGATCGTCTCCGATCGTGGTGCCGAGCACGGCGCCTACGGTCACTACATCGGCGGCACGATCGCCCGGGACGGATTCCCCGACCGCATCGTGATCTACCAGGACACGCTCGAGCGCGACTTCGGTCGCCGCCCCGACATGCTGCGGGCTCAGGTCAAGCGCACCGTTCGCCACGAGATCGCCCATCACCTCGGCTGGGACGAGGAGGGCGTGCGCGGGCTCGGGCTCTGAACGGCCTCGTCCGCTATCCGACCCCGGCGTCGGCCCTGATGTGGTCGAGCACGCGACGGGCGCCCCGGTTTGCGACCCGCGGCTGGAACGCTGCGGCCCGGGGATCGGTGAGCCGCTGAAGCCGCAGGAGATCCGCGCGACCGAGCGCGGGCAGCAGCGCGCCGAAGAAGAACCCGCGCTCGCCCAGCTCCTCGACCGCCGCGCCGACGGCGAGGTCGGCGAGCGGCAGGTCGGCGTGGATCACCTCGACACCGGCGTGCTTCGCGAGCAGCCGATCGAGCGTCGCTCCGAGCTCCGCCCCGATCCGCTGGACGCTCACTCGGAGTAGGCCCTCCCGCGGGCTGAAGCGGCTTTCGACCGCGGAGCTGCCATCCGCGTCACCGGCGGTCCGGAAGCCTCGCTCGGCGCCGATCTCCTCGTAGAGGCCCGCGAGCAGCTCCGCGTGGCGCCCGGGGAGGACGACGTCCTGCGGGTCGAGTGAGCCGATCGGCTGGTAGGCGACCGTCGCGGCCAGCCGTCCGGAAGTCCGCTCGTCTTCCACGGCCCGGTAGTCGGTGTCCTCCGGTATGTAGCCGAGGAGCACGCCGGTCTCGACGCCGCCGAAGCGCACCGAGGCCTTCTGCATCACCTCGTGGGCGGTCGTCGGGTAGTGGACGAAGCCGGCGAAGCCCTCGTCCCGGCAGCGCTCGACCAGAGCGATGCCGAGCTCGCGAAGCACCCCCTGGCCTCTCCGGTCCGGATCGACGACGGTGATCCCGGCCTCCGGCACCGCGGCGCCGGCCTCCCGGAGCGTCATGCCCGTATGGCCGATCACTTCGTCGCCGTCGAGTGCGATCACCGACCGCAGCCGGCCCGCCTCGATCAGGCGGCGCAGCTCGGCGGGGTCGTAGAACTCCTCGTAGGGGTAGGTGTCGCCGTAGCAGCGCTCGATCAGCCGGGTCAGCGAGCCCGCGTCGCCACCCTCGAGGCTGCGGGTGGTGACGCTCACGCCCCGCCGCCGGTCGCTCGGGCACGTGCTGCATCCACGCGCTCGGCCGCCTCCGCAAGCCGCCGGAGCCGGGCGTCGTCCGCGCCGGTCAGCTTCGCCAGATGGGCGCGGACCGCGTCGAGATCGAGCGTCTCCGCCGCCAGCATCGCCTCGATGTCGGCCCAGTCCCGGGTTCGGTCGAAGACCGCCTTGAAGGTCGCGAGCTCGACCGGACCGAGAATCGGGATCTCCTCGCCGGCGAACGGCACGAGTCGGCGGTGGCGCGACGCCTCCTCGTGCAGGCGCTCGTAGTCGAAGAAGACATCGACCGGCGTCTCGTCCCACCACAGCCGCGCCTGCCCGTCACGCTCGATCGCAGCGAGGTCGGCCTCCCCGCAGGCGACGCCGTCGGGCAACGCTCCGACGGCCCCGCCGGCGCGAGCGGCAGGGACGAAGATGTTGACGTCGATGTCGCTGGTGCCGCGTGGATCGAGGGTCCAGTAGGCGAGCGCGATCGCGCCGCCGAACGCGTGCTCGAACTCGGCTCGCTCGAGCGCGTGGTGGATCGCGAGCAGCTTCTCGGCAAGCGTCATCGACGTTCGCCGGCGCTGGACGTGCGTGGCAGGCCCGGGAAGCGCTGCGCGCCCGCGTGGCTGGTCGGCAGCTGCGCCGCGAGCTCGAGCACCTCGACGAGGGTGCGGCCGGCGCGCTCGAGCGCGGCGCGGCCCGGGGTGCGGACGGGCCGGCCGGCGGGCGCGGTCGTCAGCCGCCTGCCCGAGGCGGCGAGAACGCGCTGAAGCGTCGCAGCGGAGGGCGTGCGGTGGCCGCGCTCGTAGCTGGAGAGCGTCGCCTGCGAGGTTCCGCTGCGGTCGGCGAGCTCGGCCTGGCTGAGGCCGGCCGAGAGTCGCGCCTCGCGCAACAGCGTGGCTGCGTCCATGCGGAGAGTATATCGAAGTCGATATAAGCGCAGGACCGGAACCGGGGCGGGAATCGGCGCCGGGCCGGCGGGAATAGACTCCGCCCGGATGGGAGCCTGGATCGTGATCGCCGAGGGCCCGGGGGAGGGCGAGAGCATCGAGCTCGGCTCCGGCGCGGTCGTGGTGGGGCGCGACGAGGGCGTCGACCTGCAGCTCGAGGAGGCCGGGGTCTCGCGCCGTCACGCCGAGATCCGGCTCGGTCCCGGCGGCGACCTCGCCGTCAGCGACCTCGGCTCCGCCAACGGGACCTACGTCAACGCCGAGCCGATCGAGGGGGAGCGCCGGCTCTTCGACGGCGACCGGATCGTTGTCGGGGGCGTCACGCTCGAGATCCAGGGTGGTCCGGAGTCGCCGACCGAGGCGATCGCACCCGGTGCGATCGCCACCGAGCGGGTGGAGCCGCCCGAGGGGGTCCGCCGGGCGCGGGTCGAGGAGCAGCCGGTCCGCGATCCCGAGCCACCGCCGCCCCCGCGACGCGATCAGCCGCCCCCGGCCGCCCGGCCCGGCGCATCCACGGGCGCCGGCGGGTTCAACTACGCGGCGGTCGGGGCGATCCTGCTGGGCCCGCTCTCGATCCTGCTCGTCGTCTTCGGCAGCGGCCTCGCCTTCTACGCCTCGCTCCCGATCGCCGTGGTCGGCATCGCGCTGGGCAGCACGGGCAAGCGCCGCGCCGACAGCGGCGACAGCTCCGGGCTCCGCGCCGTCGCCCTGGCGGGTCAGATCTTCAGCGTGGTCGGCGTCGTGCTGGCCGCGCTGGTGATCGCGCTGCTGCTCATCTTCAACCAGATCGTCGATGCGGGCGCCGACAGCCTGAGCGGTCTGATCGACGAGATCCGGTTCGAGATCGATGACGTGCCGCTGCCCGAGGAGCTCTTGGAGTAGGCAGCCGCCGGCGCCCGCCGGCCCGGTGTGCGAGAGTTCGGTGCGGTGAGGAGCATCAGGCGGCTTAGGGGGCTGTTCGCGGCGGGAGTCGTCGCAGCTGGCTGCGCGCTCGCGGCTCCCGGCATCGCGTCCGCCGCCTCGGGCGATCTGACCGCTCGCGGCAGCGCCAAGCAGGTGCAGGTCACCGGGGCGACGCCGGGCAAGCGGATCAAGCTCCTGCGCCGCGGTGAGAAGGTCGACGCCGAGCGTGCCGGCGAGCTCGGCGGGGTCGTCTTCCGCAAGGTCGATCCCGGCGGCGGGTACACCGTCAAGGAGAGGGGCGCGGGGGAGACGAAGCGGCTGCGCGTCATCAGCGAGCGCTCGCGGCCGCCGAGCACGAAGCTCTACGACCAGGCCCTGCCGGCCGGCGGTTACGGCTACATGCGTACCCGCGACGGGACCAAACTCTCGCTCACCGTTCATCTGCCCGGCCCGGTCGAGGATGGTCCCTACCCGACCCTGGTCGAGTACTCCGGCTACGGATACGCCAATCCCGCCGGTCCTCAGAGTGGAATCGGGCCCGTCGCCGGGCTGCTCGGCTACGCGGTCGTCGACGTCAACATGCGCGGCACGGGCTGCTCGGGTGGCGCCTTCGACTACTTCGAACCGCTGCAGGCCCTCGACGGCTACGACCTCGTCGAGACCGTCGCTCGCCAGCCCTGGGTGCTGCACGGGGAGGTCGGGATGCTGGGCCTCTCCTACGGCGGGATCAGCCAGCTGTTCGTAGCTGCCGAGCGCCCGCCGAGCCTCGCCGCGATCACCCCGCTGTCGGTGATCGACGACACCCAGACAACGCTCTACCCCGGCGGGATCCTCAACACGGGCTTCGCCTTCGAGTGGGCCCAGGACCGGGTCGACGACGCGAAGCCGGCCGGACCCGACAGCGGCCAGGCCTGGGCCTACAAGCGGATCCAGGAGGGCGACGAGGTCTGCGAGGCGAACCAGGCACTCCACCCCGAGGCGATCGACCTGATCGCCAAGACCCGGCGCAACGAGTTCTACCGGCCGAAGGTCGCCGACCCCTTGAGCCCGGCGAAGTTCGTCGACAGGATCGAGGTGCCCACCTTCATGGCGTGCCAGTGGACCGACGAGCAGACCGGCGGCCACTGCCCGACCCTGGCCAAGCGATTCACCGGCACCGACCGGAAGTGGTTCACCTTCACCAACGGCACGCACTCCGACTCGCTCGATCCGGAGACCTTCAATCGCTGGTTCGACTTCATGGAGATCTATGTCGCCAAGCGCCGGCCGCAGCTCTCGCCCGCGATCAAGGCGAACGCTCCGGCCCTGTACTCCGCGCTGATGGGGGTCGGCGGCGTGCAGCTGCCCGACGACCCGATCCAGAATCAGCCCGACCTCGCCTCGGCACAGGCAGCATTCGAGTCCCAGCCGCCGATCCGGATCCTCTTCGACAACGGCGCAGGCACGAAGCCCGGCAAGCCGCTGCCGGCGTTCGAGCGCTCCTTCCGGACCTATCCGCCGGGCAGGGCGAAGCCGCGCTCGTGGTTCCTCTCGGGTAAGGGCAAGCTGCTCGGCAAGCGGCGTGGGCGCGGCGCCGACCGCTTCAAGTGGGACCCCGGCGCCCGGCCGCCGACCAACTTCACGGGCGACACCGGTGGCGGCAAGAACGGCCTGTGGACCGACTCGCCCGCCTACGAATGGAGCCAGAACCGCACCGGGCGCGCGCTCTCGTACGTGACCCCGAGGCTCGGGAAGGACCGGGCGGTGCTCGGAGCGGGAGAGCTGCAGGTCTGGATCCGCTCCGCGGCGCGCAACGTCGACCTGCAGGCGACGCTGACCGAGGTCCGTCGCGACGGCATGGAGACCTTCGTTCAGGGGGGCTGGCTCCGTACCGACGCCCGGAAGATCGACCGCGACGAGAGCAGCCTGACCGAGCCGGTGCCCAGCCTCCGCAAGCGGGACGCCAAGACCCTGCCGAAGGGCCGCTGGGTCAAGGTACGGATCCCCCTCTACTACCAGGGGCACGTGTTCAGAAGGGGGTCGAGGATTCGGGTGATCCTCTCGGCGCCCGGGGGCGATCAGCCGATCTGGGCCTTCGAGGAGGCCTCCCCGAACGGCCGCCCGTGGGTCGCCGCCGCCCGCAGCCGCAAGCACCCCTCACGCCTGGTGCTTCCCGTCGCCAAGGGGGTCGGGGCGCCGACCTCGCTGCCGCCCTGTCCGGGTCTGCGGGGCCAGCCGTGCCGCGACTACGTTCCGCTCGACAACCGCAAGTTCGGCCGGCGCTGATGCGCGGGGCGAGCGTCGGCCCGTGGCTGGCCGTCCCGCTGGCGATCATCGTGCTCCTGCTTCTCGGGGCCTTCGCCGCGGGGGCGGATGCCGCCGGCAAGACCAAGTGGCTCTGCAGTCCCGCCGCTGCCGATGACCCCTGCCAGACCCCTCTCCGTAGCACGCTGCTCGCGCCCGACGGCACGGAAGCCGGGACGAAGGCGCCGGAGCGCTCCTCCCGCCGCCGGCTCGACTGCTTCTACGTCTATCCCACGGTCAGCGACCAGCCGACGCAGAACGCGAACCTGGATGTCGACCCCGAGCTCGACTCGATCGCGCAGTACCAGGCCGCGCGCTACAACCAGCACTGCCGGATCTTCGCCCCGGTCTACCGGCAGGTGCCGCTGAAGGCGCTCAACGAAGGCGGCTTCACCGACGAGGCCCTGGCGATCGCCTATCGCGATGTCCGCCGCGCCTGGCGCGAGTACCGGCAGCGCCGTGGGCCGAGGCGGGGTGTCGTGCTGATCGGGCACTCGCAGGGCACCTTCATGCTCCAGAGGCTCGTCGCGGAGGAGATCGACCGCGAGCGGGCGGACCGGCGCCGGCTGATTGCCGCGATTCTGCTCGGCGGCGGCGTCACGGTCGAGAAGGGCAGCGACCGGGGCGGCAGCTTCCGTCGCGTGCGGGCGTGCGAGTCCGAACGTCAGCTGCGCTGCGTCATCGCCTTCGCCACCTTCGACGACCCCGTGCCGCCCGACGCGATCTTCGGTCGCGCCGCGACGCCCGGCGAGGAGGTGCTCTGCACGAACCCGGCGGCCCTCGGCGGGGGCTCGGGCCGGCTGCGGTCGCTGTACCCGAGCGAGCCGTTCGCGCCGGGCACGACGATCGGGCTCGCCACCGGCCTGGTCGGCCTGCCGACGCCGAAGGTGGGGACTCCCTGGATCGAGGCGAAGGGCCTCTACCGGGCCGAGTGCTCGCGCGACGACGGCGCCAGCGTGCTGCAGGTGGAGCCGCGGGGTGGCGCCCCCGACCTCAACGCGATCCCCGATCCGACCTGGGGCCTACACCTCGCCGACGCCAATATCGCGCTCGGCAACCTGGCGACGCTGGTCGGCAAGAAGGCGCGGGCCTACCGCCGCTCGCTGCGTCGCTGAGGCCGTCGTTCCGGCTCAGCCGCGGACCATGCCGCCGACCAGCATGCCCGACCCGAGATGGGCGCCGAGCACCGGGCCGACCTCGGTCCGGAACAGCGGCTCGGAGCCGAGGATCTCCCGGCCCTGATCGACGAGCCAGTCGGCATCCTCGGGCGACTGGGCGTGCTGCACGACCCAGTCCGTGGCCTCCCGGTTGTGGAGCTCGACGAGGTACTCCTGCATCCGTCGGCGCGCGCGGGCGTGGGTCCGCACCCGGCCCACCGGCTCAATCTCGGCACCGAAGGTGAGGATCGGCTTGATCTGCAGCGCGCTCCCGAGCAGCGCCTGGGCGGCCCCGATCCGGCCCCCCTTCCGTAGGTACTCGAGCGTGTCGAGGCAGAACCAGATGTCGAGCTGTTCGCGTGCGCGCTCGACGGCGGCCAGCACCGCATCCGTATCCGCCCCGGCGTTCGCGGCCTCGGCAGCGGCGATGACGAGGCACGCGAGCCCTGCCGCCCCGGTCGAGGCGTCGACCACCTCGATCCGGGCTTCGGCCCGGTCGGCGGCCAGCTCGCCGGCGGCCTCGCGGGCGCTGGCGCAGGTGCCGGACAGGGACTCGGCGATGTGGATCGAGACGATCTCGCGCCCCTCCGCGATCAGCGGCTCGTAGACGGCGCGGAAGTCGCCGACCGAGGGCTGCGAGGTCTTCGGGAGATCGGTGGTCTCGTCGAGCCGCGAGTAGAACGCGCGGAGGTCCGTGTAGCTGTCCTCGCGCTCGAGGTTGCCGCCCCAGCCGACGTAGAGGCTGACCTCCCGGATGCCGAGCCGCTGGATCAGCTCGGCAGGCATGTAGGTGGTCGTGTCGGTGACGACTGCGACATGAGGGCCCGTGCTCATTGCCGGGGAGTATCCCGGATGGCGGCCAGTTTCGCGGCGAGTTGACCGATGCGCAACAATCCCGGTGATGGAGAGGGTAAGAGTGGTCGCAGGGGGACTACTGGCAGGTGTCGCTGTCTTCCTCGTGGTGGCCGCTCCGGCCGCCGCCATGAAGGGCGGCAAGGAGCCCACCCTCAGGGCCGAGAAGTATCCCGGCACGACCACGTTCGAGTGCCGTACCGGGGCGATCCCGATTCATCCCGGCCAGAACCTGAATGACTTCGGCGGCACCAAGACCTGCCCGAACGCGGTCAAGGTGAGCGGTCCGGGCAGCGTCGCCGACTTCGCGCCCGGCTCGACGAAGAAGGGCTACATCACGCGATTCAAGCCGAGCATGGTCGAGATCAAGCCGAACGGCAAGCTCGTCACCCCAAGCGTCTGGGACCTGCACCTGCACCACGTCGTCTGGATCGGTCCCGGCCTCGGCCCGACCTTCGCGGCCGGCGAGGAGAAGACGATCGCAAAGCTGCCCAAGGGCTATGGACTCAAGGTCGCGGGCGATGCCGACTGGACGATCAACCAGATGATCCACAACCTGACGGCCTCCGACAACCGGCAGGTCTACATCACCTGGAAGATCGACTGGGTGCCCGAGGCGGCCGGGAACGCGGCCGGGATCGAGCCGATCAGGATCAGGTGGATGGACGTCGCCGGCTGGCCGCAGGTCTACCCGGTCTTCGACGCCAAGAAGAACTTCGATCTCAACGACGACGGCAGGTACGTCTTTCCCGACGAGGTCCCGACGGATCCCAGCCTCCCCGGCTACTCGCAGCGCGAGCGGATCAGCAATGTGCGCGAGTGGAAGGTGCCGGCCGGCGGGGCGACGCTCGTCTTCGGCGCCGGTCATCTGCATCCGGGCGGCAAGAACGTCAACCTCGAGGTCTCGCGCGACGGCCCCGACCCCGGCACCGTCGACGGCGACAGCCCCGGGGAGACCAAGCGCCTGTTCCGTTCCCGGACCAAGTACTACGAGCCGGCCGGCGCGGTCAGCTGGGACGTGAGCATGCGGGCGACCAGCCGCGACTGGCGGGTCAAGCTCAAGGAGGGCGACACCGCGCGGATCAACGTGATCTACAACGTCAAGAAGGCCTCCTGGTACGAGTCGATGGGCATCCTGCCGCTCGCCTGGAGCAGCGCCGACGACCCGCTCGCCAGGGATCCCTGGGACGACGCGGCTGAGGTCAAGGCGATGTACAAGGACCGCGGGACGCTCACCCACGGGCGGCTCAAGGAGAACATCGACGCCAAGGCCCGCAAGAACCTGAAGCTCCCCGACCCGCGCAAGCTCAAGTCGAGAAAGCGCGGCCTGCCGGACTCGGGGATCGACATCCGCAGCTTCGTCTACGACCGCGGCGGCTACTCCGCCAACCGGGGGTTCCCGAAGCGGCTGATGCGCCCGCCGGTCGTCAAGCGCGGCGAGCGGGTGGAGTTCACCAACCTCGACGCGCTGATCACGATGCCGAACGAGGAGCAGGCCTGGCACAGCATCACCTCCTGCAAGGCGCCCTGTAACCGGGGGTCGGGCATCGGCTACCCGCTCGCCGACGGACCGCTCAACTTCGACTCCGGCCAGCTCGGCTTCGGGCGGGGAACGAGCAAGGAGGTCACGACCGGCTCGAACACCTGGAAGACGCCGAAGTTGAAGAGGCCCGGCAAGACCTACACCTACTTCTGCCGCATCCACCCCTTCATGCGCGGCTCGATCCGCGTCAAGGGCAAGCGCAAGGGCGGCAAGAAGCGCGCGGAGAAGGCCGCCGAGGCCGCGATCTCCTCCGGCGCCTTCGACACCGTCGGCTGAGCTGGATCACGGGCGGCTGATCGCCCGCCAGCAACCGGTAGCGGCCATGGCGAGGGCGCCCTCGTCGAGCTTGGTCCCGCGCGCCGCGAGATGGACGGCCGGCGCCAGCCCCAGCTCGTAGAGCACCTCGGGCTGCAGCGGCAGCAGCATGGCCGCCATGTCGGGCGTCTCGGCGGCGGCGAGCAGCGGATCGTCCTCGATCTCGGTCGCCTCGCGGTGGAACGGGTCGGCGTAGGGGCTGCCGTCGACCTGGACGAGGAACCGCGCCTCGTCTCGGTGCGAGCGCAGGTAGGCGAAGGCGGAGCGCCAGAGCTCGGTAAAGCGCCGCTCGGGGGTGTCGCCCGCGTCGATGCCCGCGACCGCCGCCTCGCCGAGCGCGCGTTTGCTCTCGAGATATGCGGCGAGCACCAGCTCGTCCTTCGACGCGTAGTGAACGTAGGCGGTGCCGGTGGCGACCCCGGCCCGCTCCGCCACTGCGCTCATCGAGGCGCCGTGGAAGCCACGCTCGGCGACCAGCGCGCGCAGCGCCGACCGGACCGCCGCCGCGCGGTCGGTGTCCGTCGTCGCGGCCGCCGGGCTCAAGCGGCGACGCCCTCGCCGCTCCCCGCGCCGATCTCGAGCCGCTCGCCCGTCTCGCGCTCGGATACGGCCCAGAGCTTGTCGATCGCACCGCCCATGCCCAGGCGCCGGACGATCGGCTTGCGCACGGGCGGGCCGCTGTTGACCCACATGGGCCCGTAGAACTCGCCGCCGGAAGCATTCGGGTCGGTCGCCGCGCGCAGCTGTGAGAGCGCGCCGGTAGCGGGGTCCATGCCCGAGCTGGAGGACATCTTGTGGAAGAACTTTCCCCAGAAGTCCCCCTCGTTCTCCCTCGTCGTCCGGGCCTGCAGGTCGGTGTTCGAGAGCCCGGGATGGGCGATCAGACTCCGCGCCCCGACGCCGGCGGCCTCGAACTGCTTCTGCAGCCCGATCCCGAAGTGGAAGTTCGCGAGCTTCGACTGCCCGTAGGACTTCCACGGCCCGTAGCTGCCCTCCAGGTGGGGGTTGTCCGGATTCACGGCCCGGCCCATGTGGTGGGCGGTGCTGGTCACGCTGACGACCCGGGCCTGCGGGGCGGCGAGGATCGCGGGCATCAGCCTCGCGGTCAGTACCCAGTGGCCGAGGTGGTTGACGCCGAGCTGCATCTCGAAGCCGTCCTCGGTGCGGCGCTCGGGCATCGCCATCAGCCCGGCGTTGTTGACGACGATGTCGATGCGGTCGTGCTTGGCCAGCACCTTGCCGGCGGCCGCTCTGACCGAGTCGAGGGAGCCGAGATCGAGGGGAACGATCTCCAGCGAGGCCTCGGGCAGCCCGGCGCGGATATCGGCCTCGGCCTCGGCCGCCTTCTCGAGGTTGCGGGCCGCCATCACGACGTCGGCGCCTTTGCGTGCCAGCTCGCGCGCCGTCTCGAGCCCGAGCCCGCCGTTGGCGCCGGTGACGAGTGCGGCGCGCCCGTCGAGGTTCGGGATGTCGTCGGTGCTCCAGGACATGAAGGTGTGCTCCTTGTGGATGAGTGAACGTTCATTCAGATGCTAACGGCTCCGACGCTCAGCCGCCGGGCTCGGCGCTGATCGAGGCGCTGACCTCGCCGGTGCCGTCGAGCACCCAGAGCATCGCGCCGCCGCGCAGGACCGTGGCCGGCCCGGCAACCGAGCCGCCGCGGAACTCGATCTCGATGTCGCACCTCGCCCCCTCTGGCATGGCGCTGAGGTCGAGGAACTCCTCCGCGATCTGCCAGTAGGCGGTGTTGTTGACGTGGCCCACGAGGTCGACGTCGGCCTCGCGGAATCTCCACTCCAGCTGCTCGGTGCTCTCGCCGGCCGCGTCCGGAGCGGGGTGTCGCAGCCTCGACCGCGCCCGGCGCCCGGAGGCGCTCTCCGCGTACAGGCCGAGGAACCGCTCGTCGAAGCGCAGCGGCCGGCGCGTCTCCGGGTCGATCTGCACCCACTGCCCCGCGGCCTCGACGCGACCGCCGCGGTCACCGCTGATCGACGTCCGGCGGTCGGCGACGCTCTTGGCGATCGCGCTGCAGAAGGTCTTCAAGGTCAGGCGCTCGGCGAACGCGGGCCAGCGCTCGACCGAGATCAGCGTGCGGCGGATGATCCAGGCGCTCTGCGCGGGCAGGCCGGCATCGAGCGCGTCGGCGAAGGCCACCTCCTGCAGCCACCGGGCCAGCGCGTTGAGCCGGACGCGGCCCGCGGCGTCGACGTCCGCGCCCCCGACCAGTCGTTCCCCCTCATATATGCGGCCGCGCTCGGGCAGGCCGACCATCGTTCAGCCGTCGTCCTGGTTGAACGCCCAGCGGATCTCGTCGATCTCGAGGCCGGCAGCCAGGCAGGCGAGGAGCTTCATCCTCGCGGCCTGTGGGGACAGGAATCCCGCCGGAATGATCCCGGTCTCGCGGAGGTCGCTCTCGGACCCCGGGTAGCCGTAGGTCGCGTTCAGGATCACACCGCGCTCGGGGCGGCAGTAGGCGACCACCGGGATCCGCTCCGCCTCGAGCGCCCAGAGCTCCAGCAGATCCGGCGTCAGGTGGCCCGCGCCGAGCGTTCCGATCAGCGCGCCCGCCGGGTCGCTTGCGAGCGCGGCCCGGGCCAGCGCGCCGTCGTCGCCGACGCCGGTGGGGACGACCAGCACCTGCCGATCCAGGTGCGGGGGGTCGAGCGGCGGGTTGCGCGGGATCCGCGACCAGATCGTGGGGTGCCCCTCGGTGACGCGGCCCAGGGGGCCGGTCTGCGGGGAGGAGAAGGCGACCAGCGAGGTCGTGTCGGTCTTGCGCGCACACCGCGCGTGGTGGATCTCGCCGCCGAAGCAGACGAGCACGCCCATCCCGGCCGCGGCCTCGCTCGCCGCGACGCTGATCGCATCGACGGTGTTCGCGGGCCCGTCGGCGCCGGCGGCCGAGGCCGGGCGGATCGCGCCTGTGAAGACGATCGGTGCCTCGGCGTCGTGGATCACGTCGCAGAGCATCGCGGTCTCCTCGAGCGTGTCGGTGCCGTGTGTGACCACCACGCCGATCCCGCGGCGGGCCGTGTCGCGGGCGAGGCGGCAGATCTCGAGCTGGTCGGCCAGCGTCAGATGTGCGCTCGGGAGGTCGAAGATCGTCTCGGCATCGAGGCCGTCGTGGGTGTTGAGCTCCGGGATCGACGCGACGAGCGCATCGCCGTCGAGCTCGGGTGTTGCCCCACCGGCGCCGGTCATCGCGATCGTGCCGCCGGCGGCAAGCAGGCGGACGCGTCGGGCGCCGGAGTCGGGGGCCTTGGTGGCGTCCATGGCCCACGACCTTAGCGCTCGGGGGCCTCCCACCGGCGGCACTAACGATTTCCTCACAATCTGCTAGCCTGCCGCGCCACCTGCTGAGTAGCCCGTCTACATAACGGGCCAGCGGGGGACCCACTTGTTGGGGCGAGTCGCGGCAACTTGTCGCGTAGCGCCGGCTCTTTTGGCGCGAGCCCGTCAGCTAACCCCGTAAGCGACGAAAAGAGCGCGACCGTGTCGTCACACCCCGGTGTGAACCCCAACCTGAAGATCGTCCTGTTGCTCGCCACGAGCCTCGTGGCGGCCCTGGCTTTCGCCGCGCTTGCTTCCTCGCCGGCGAGCGCGGGGTCCGGCGGCGTCTCGGTCGGAGGACACGACGGGGGTAAAAAGGGGGGTAACAAGGCGAAGGTCAACAAGGCCAAGTACCGCCGGATCTGGAGGAAGACCAGGGCGCGCGACAAGCGCTGGGCCCGCCGTACGAGCAAGTGCGAGTCCGGCGGCAACCCGAAGGCGATCGGCGGCGGCGGCCGCTACCGCGGTGCCTTCCAGTTCATGCGCGCCACGTGGCGCGCGGCACCGAAGTCGCCAGGTGGCGATCCGGTCGCCTACAACTACAAGGTTCAGGCAGTCGTCGCGGTCGCGCTCAAGCGCCGCGAGGGCCGCCATCACTGGCCCCACTGCGGCTAGCGCTACCGGCGCGCCGTACAGGGGCAGCTGATCCGCCGGAGGGGCCGGGCTCGGGCGGGCTCTACGATTCCCCAACATGTCTCTCCGTGCCAGACAGCGGCGCCGACGTTCTCGCGGGAACGTCGGCAGGCGAATGTTCCTCACCGGCGCCGTGCTGCTCGCGTTTATCGGCATCGGCCTTGGGGGCGCCGGGCTTTGGGTCCTCGACATCGCCAGCTCGGCACCGTCGATCGACACGCTGAAGCCCGCCGACAGCGGCGCCAACTCCGAGATCATCGACGCCGAGGGCAAGAGCCTCGGCTTCGTCCAGGCCGACGTCCTCCGGGAGCCGACGACGTTGAAGCGGATTCCCGACACGGTCGAGCAGGCGACGATCTCGATCGAGGACGAGAACTTCTACGACCACAGCGGCGTCGACTACAGCGCGATCGTCCGCGCGGCCGTGGAGAACCTCGAGGCGGGTGAGGTCAGGCAGGGCGCCTCGACGATCACCCAGCAGCTCGTGCGCAACCTCTTCATCGAGGACCCCGAGGACACGATCGAGCGCAAGATCATCGAGGCCGAGATGTCCCGCGAGTACGAGGAGGCCCACAGCAAGGACGAGATCCTCGAGGCCTATCTGAACACCGCCGCCTACGGCACCAACAACGGGCGCACAGCCGTCGGGGTGGCCGCGGCGGCCGAGGTGTTCTTCGACAAGAACATCAAGAACGTCGGGATCAAGGAGGCGGCGCTGCTCGCCGGCCTCCCGCAGGCGCCGACCGACTACAACCCGTTCCTGAACAAGACCGTCGCCACCGAGCGCCGCAACCAGGTGCTCGGCGCGATGGCCGAGCAGGGCTACATCTCCGAGGGCAAGGCGCAGCAGCTGGCGGCTCAGGGCCTCGGCCTCGAGCGTGGATTCCGCTACGAGCAGCGCGACGAGCAGTTCTTCTTCGACTACGTCCAGCAGGAGCTGATCGACACCTACGGGCAGAAGACGGTTCGCGAGGGCGGGCTACAGGTCTACACGACGCTGCAGCCGAAGCTGCAGGCAGCCGCCGAGCAGGCGATCGCCGACAACCCCGTGACCAGCGCGGCGTCGGCGCTCGTCTCGACCAACACCGAGACCGGCGAGATCCTCGCGATGGCCTCCTCGACCGAGTACGACTCGAGCCAGTTCAACCTCGCGGCGGACGGCGAGCGGCAGCCCGGGTCCGCGTTCAAGCCGTTCGTGCTGACGACGGCCGTCGACGAGGGAATCGACCCCGACTCGACCTCATACCCCGCGCCCTCGACGATCACGCTGAATCCCGACCAGTACACGTCCTGGACCGTGAGCGGGGGAGGGGGCAAGTCGATGACCCTCCGTCAGGCGACCGCCAACTCAATCAACACCGTCTACGCCCAGCTCGGCATCGACGTCGGTCCCAGTGACTTCGCGGCGATGGCGGAGAAGCTCGGGATCCGCTCGCCGCTCGACGGCTACTACGCCGAGGCGCTCGGCGGCACGACCCAGTGCTGCACGGTGCTCGAGATGTCGAACGCGTACGCCACGATCGCCAACGGCGGCGTCCATCACGACCCGACCGCGATCAAGCGGGTCGAGTTCCCCGACGGCGAGGTCGACGAGCCGGATGACGGCAAGGGCGAGCGCGTGCTGACCGATGGCGTCGCCTACAAGGTCGCCGACGTGATGAAGGGGACGCTCGACTACGGCACCGCGGCCGGCAACGATCTCTCCTGCCCGGCCGCGGGCAAGACCGGCACCACCGAGGAGCAGTCCGACGCCTGGTTCGTGGGTTACACGCCCAAGGTCTCGACCGCGGTGTGGACGGGCAACCCGAACGAGCGCGTGCCGCTACCGGGCTACGGCGCTTCGCTTTCGGCACCGATCTGGAACGACTACATGGACGTTGCGATCGGGGGCTTCTGCGAGGACTTCCCGGAGCCGAAGAACCCGCCGGACCTGAGCTCGTACATCTCGTCGCAGACGATCAGCGGCGCCGAGTACGACTCATCGACGACGACCGACGCCGATGAGACCGATCCCTCCGACGCCGGGGGTGATCCGGCCGAGCCCGGCACCGACGCCGACGGCGACGGCTACGACGACGGTGCCTACGCTCCGGGCGTCCAAGGGGATCCGCCGCCGACCGGCGGCGACAAGAAGAAGTAGGCCGATGCGTGGGCCCGGGCTTCGGTACTAGCCGGAGCGCCGCTCCGCGGTCGCGCGGTTGAGCTCGGTGAGGACGTCGACCGTCGCCTCCCAGCCCATGCACTTGTCGGTCACGGACTGGCCGTAGGTCAGCTCGGGGCTGATGTCCTGCCGGCCCGGCTCGAGGAACGACTCGAGCATCACGCCCACGATCGCCCCCTCGCCGCCGGCGAGTTGCTCGCCGATCGCCGCCGCGACCTGCGGCTGGCGCTCGTGGTCCTTGCCGCTGTTGTCGTGAGAGGCGTCGACGATCACGCGCTCGGGGAGATCGACGGCTCGCAGGCTCTCGAGCGTCGCTCCGATCGATTCCGGGTCGTAGTTCGTTGCCCCGCGCCCGCCGCGGAGGATGATGTGGCTGTCCGGGTTGCCGCGGGTGTGCAGGATCGCGGAGGTGCCGGAGAGGTCGACCCCGGCGAAGGAGTGCTGCGCCCCGGCGGCGCGAACGGCGTCGACCGCGACGCCGATGTTGCCGTCGGTGCGGTTCTTGAAGCCGATCGGCATCGACAGGCCCGAGGCGAGCTGGCGGTGGGTCTGGCTCTCGGTCGTCCGCGCGCCGATCGCCCCCCACGCGACCGTGTCGGCGATGTACTGCGGGGTGATCGGGTCGAGAAACTCGCAGCCGATCGGCAGCCCCAGTCCGAGGATGTGGAGTAGCAGTTCGCGGGCGTCGCGCAGGCCCTTGTTCACGTCCCCCGAGCCGTCGAGGTGGGGATCGTTGATCAGGCCCTTCCAGCCCGTCGTCGTCCTGGGCTTCTCGAAGTAGACGCGCATCGCAATCAACAGTTCCGGCAGCTCCGCTGCGAGCTCGGCCAGCCGGCCCGCGTAGTCGAGCGCGGCCTCCGGGTCGTGCACGCTGCAGGGCCCGACGATCACGAGCAGGCGGGGGTCGTCGCGGTCGAGGATCCCGGTGATCTCCCGGCGGGAGGCGAGCACGTCCTCCTCCCGATCGGGGGGGAGGGGGTGCTCGTGCAGAAGCAGCGCGGGAGTGGCGAGCGGTACGACCTCCTCGATCCGCTGGTCGCGGACCGCCTGGTTGGCGCTCAGTGACGGTGTGGTGCTCATCGGAGGGCAGTTTGGCGCAGCGCCCCCGGCGGCGTCGGATCGGGAGGGTCGCTGCGGGCGGTCTCGACCACCGTGCAGCATGCGCGGGAGCGCTCAGCGGGGTCGCGCTGTGATCTTGGCGATCGGCACGCCGAGCTTGTTCTTGTCGACGTTCCCGCTGATGCCGCGTACCGAGCCGGTGCTCGTGTGCTGCCACACGGCCCAGCCGGCTCCCGCCCAGTTGCCCGCCGGGACCGCGGGCTCGTCGACGCCGAAGTTGGCTACCCAGAGCCGGTAGTTGCGCCGCGCGAACCGTCGCGTATCACCGGTCGCCGCCCAGCTCGAGGCGTTCGTGTAGATCATCGGGCGGACCCCGGTCTTGCGCTCGACCCGCTTCAGCCAGGTCCGGATCCAGAGCCGGAGGCGGCGGGCGTTGAGCCGCGTGAAGGGCGTCTCGACATCGAGCACCGGGCGCAGGTCGCCGCGGACGACCCCGCCGACGCTGCGGACGAAGACCCGGGCCTCGCGCCGGGCATCGGCCTTCGCCCGCCTGCGATTCCCTCCCGAGGCGAACGCTCGGTGGTAGGCGCCCGCCCGGAGGCCGTTGGCGGTCG
>DATFLZ010000204.1:0-28806 GCA_035267205.1 Solirubrobacterales bacterium
CGATCAAGGTCGAGCGGACGGAGCGGCTGGTCGAGGCAGTTCAGCGCCGCGCCCGGGAGCGCGCGCAGCGGTTCGTCGGGCGCACCCTGGACGTCCTCGTCGAGGGCCCGAGCCGGACCGATCCGAGTCGCCTCCGGGGGCGCAGCCGCCACAACAAGACCGTGAACTTCGACGGCACCGCCCAGGCGGGAGAGATCGTCCAGGTCGAGATCGAGTCGGCCAGCTCGCAGACGCTGGCCGGGCAGGAGAAGCTGCTCAGCCGCGTCGGCTGACGGGACCCCGGCGATGGCGCCCGAGGACGGGCTGATCGCGATCTTCGGCCCCACCGGGGTCGGCAAGACCGAGGTGGCGATCGCCCTCGCCCGCCGGCTCCGCGGGCGCGGGGAGGATCCGGTCGCGATCTCGTGTGACGCGATTGCCGTCTACCGAGGCCTCGAGACGATCAGCGGGGCGCCCGGCGCCGATCAGCAAGGGGAGCTGGAGCACAGGCTGGTAGGAATCAACGATCCCTCTGAGGAGTTCAGCGCCGGGCGCTTTGCCGAGCTCGCGGAGGCCGAGATCGCCGGGGCGTTGAGCGCCCGCCGGCGACCGATCGTCGTGGGGGGCACCGGCCTCTATATGCGGGCCGCACTGACCGAGATCGACCTGCGGCCGCCTGTGGCTCCCGAGGTGCGCTCGACGGTCGAGGCCGAGCTCGCCGAGCGTGGTGCAGAGGCGCTCCATGCTGAGCTCGAGGCCGACGTTCGGGTGCGGATCCATCCCAAGGACCGCAAGCGGATCGCCAGAGCCCTCGAGCTTCAACGCAGCGGAATCGACCCACCCGAGCGCTCGCGCGAGCTGTGGACCGCGGCACTGCGCCGCCCGACGCTGCTCGCCGGGATCGTCAGCGACCGTGAGCAGCTGGCCGAGCGGATCGACCGGCGCGTCGAGGCGATGGCGGCCGCCGGCGCCGGCGAGGAGGCGAAGCGGGCGAAGGCGGCGGGGGCGTCGCGGACCGCGCGCGCGGCGCTCGGCTTCGAGGAGTTCATCACCGGCGATCTCGATGCGGTCAAGGGCGCCCACCGCCGCTACGCCAAGCGGCAGATGAGCTGGCTGCGCAAGACGCCAGGGATCGCGGTGATCGACCGGACCGACCTCGGCGACGCCGAGGTCGCGGAGCGCATCGATGCCCTGCTCGGGAATACTGCGCCGCGATGAGATTTGAGAAGTGGCAGGCGCTCGGCAACGACTACATCGTGCTCGAGCGGGACGAGGTCGGGTTCGAGCTGACCCCGAAGCGGATCCGGCGGATCTGCGCCGCCCACTTCGGCTGTCACTCGGACGGCATCCTGCTGCTGTCGCGGACCGATGACGAGAGCTACGTCGCCGAGCTGCGGATCTTCAACCCCGATGGATCCGAGGCCGAGCTGTCGGGCAACGGTGCCCGCGAGGCGGTGCTGTATCTGCGCCGCGCCGGCTGGACCGACGAGGACACGTTCACGATCATCACAGCAGCCGGAGAGATCACCCCGACGCTCACCGGCCCCGGGTCCGCCCGCGTGGGCATGGGCCGGGCCTCGGTGACCTCTACGGACTATCCGGACGGCGCGCCGGACGGGCGCGGCAGGATCGACGTCGGCGGTGAGGAGCTGGAGTTTCAGCACGTCTCGATCGGCAACCCGCAGTGCGCGATCGAGATCGCCGAGGGTCTCGACGACCTCGATCTCTCCGCGATCGGCCCAGCGCTGGAGGGCTCCTCGTTGTTCCCCAATCGGACCAACGTCAGCTTCTGGGCCGTCGCCGACCGCGAGCGGCGCATCGTCCGCGCCCGGATCTTCGAGCGCGGCGTGGGGGAGACGCTCAGCTCCGGCACCGGAGCCAGCGGGGCCGCGATCGCCGCCCATCTGCGCGGCCTGCCGAGCCCGATCACCGTGCGCCTCGACGGCGGCGAGCTGGAGGTCGAGATCAGTGAAGATCTCAATATTGCCCTCACGGGCACTGCGAACCCCGTGTTCAGCGGGGAGTTCGCGCCGGAGCTGGTCAGTGAGCTCGAGGAGATCTAGCGCCGGCGATCAGCCGAGCGCGGCGTAGTCGACGCCCGTGAGCTCGACCGAGGCTTCCCAGAGGCGCACAGCGTCGCCCTCGTCGCGGGCGGAGGCCTTGCAGCCGACCTTGGTCGGGTGGCCGCGGGCTTCAGCGATCCCGTCGGGCCCGATGTAGTCGCCCCCCTCGACGTCGGGCGCCGTCGCGGCGTACAGGGTCGGCAGAGCCCCCATCTCGTCGCTCTGAGCGATGACCAAGTTGGTCACCTTCATCAATGCCGTCTGGAGGTGGCTGACGACGCCACCGCCGCGGGTCGTCTGCAGGTTTGTCGCCGAGTAGCCCGGGTGGCAGGCCGCCGCGATCAGCGAAGCGTCGACCGCCCGGAGGCGCCGGTCGAGCTCGAACGTGAACAGCAGGTTCGCCAGCTTCGAGCGCCCGTACGCGGGCCAGCGGGAGTAGCTGCGCTCCCAGTTGAGATCGTCGAAGTCCATCTGACCCTGGCGGTGGGCGGTGCTCGAGACGTTGACCACGCGCCCCGCCGGAGCCGCGAGCAGCTTCTCCAGCAGGTGTCCCGTCAGCGCGAAGTGGCCGAAATGGTTGGTGCCGAGCTGCATCTCGAGCCCGTCGGCGGTCTCCATGCGAGGCGTCGCCATCACGCCCGCGTTGTTGATCAGCAGGTCGAGCGAGCCCTCCCGGCCGGCGACCGCTGTCGCCGCGCGCTCGATCGACCCGAGGTCGGCGAGGTCGAGCTCGATCAGATCCACGTCGGGGGAGGACCCGGCCGCTTCGACCTGCTCGATCGCCTGCCCACCGCGGCTCCGGTCACGGCAGCCCATCAGGACGGTGGCGCCGGCGCCGGCGAGCGCCTGGGCGGCCCGCAGGCCGATGCCGCTGTTGGCGCCGGTCACCAGCGCGGTCCGCCCGCGGAGGTCGGGAATGCTGTCGGTGTTCCACTTGTCGGCCATGGCAAGCAGACTACTCACCGGCGAGCGAAGCCCTTGTAGCCTGCGGCCTCGGCCCTGTGCCCTTGCCGATCCCAACTGCTCCGCTCAAGAGAGGAACCGATGTCCCGCACCGCCCCTTCCCGTCGCCTCGAGGCGATTCCGCCCTACATGTTCGCCGAGCTCGAGCGAAGGGTCGCGGAGAAGAAGGAGGCGGGCATCGACGTGATCAGCCTCGGGATCGGCGATCCCGATCACGCGACGTTCCCCTACATCGTCGAGGCGCTGCAGGAGGCAGTGGCCGACCCGGGCACCCACCAGTACCCGTCGAACCGGGGGCGCCCTGAGTTCCGATCGGCGCTCGCGGGCTTCTACGAGCGCCGGTTCGGAGTCGAGATCGATCCCGAGACCGAGGTGATACCGGCCATCGGCGCGAAGGAGTGCATCTACAACCTCTGCTTCGCGTTCCTCGACCCTGAGGACGTCGCCCTCGCCTCCGATCCTGGCTATCCCGTCTACACGGGGGGCCCGGTGCTGGCCGGCGCCGACGTCGAGCTCCTGCCGCTGGAGCCCGCGCACGGTTTCGCGCCGGATCTCGACGCGATCGACGAGATGGCGCTCAGCAAGGCACGGCTGATGTTCATCAACTTCCCCAACAACCCGACGGGAGCCGTGGTCCCGGACGGGTTCTTCGAGCGCGTCGTGGAGCTGGCCCGAAAGCACGAGTTCCTCGTGGTCCACGACAACGCCTACTCGGAGACCACCTATGACGGCTACGTAGCCCCGAGCTTTCTCGCGACCCCGGGCGCCAAGGAGGTCGGAGTCGAGGTCTTTAGCCTCTCCAAGGGCTACAACATGACCGGCTGGCGCTGCGCGGCGATTCTTGGCAACGCGGACGCGATCGAGACGTACTGGCGCCTGAAGACCAACGTCGACTCGGGCCTGTTCGAGGCCGTGCAGCTGGCGGGCGCCGCAGCGCTGGAGGGCCCGCAGGCGCCGCTCGAGGAGATGAACGAGATCTACACCCGGCGCCGCGACCTGGTCGTCGGCGCCCTGCGCGACATCGGCGTCGAGGTCGAGGCCCCGAAGGGCACGATCTACGTCTGGGCTCCGGTGCCTGAGGGGCACACGTCCACGACCTTCGCGGAGCTCGTGCTCGACGAGGCGGCGGTGATCATCTCGCCGGGCTCGATGTACGGGCCGAGCGGTGAGGGCTTCTTCCGGATCTCGCTCACGACCCCGGACGAGCGCATCACCGAGGCGATGGAGCGCATGCGCGAGCACCTGGGCGGCTGATGCCGAGCGGTCAGTATCAGCCGGTATGTGGTCGTTAGGTACCGCTCGGCGTTCCTGGGAGGCGATTCCGGTCCCCGCGGCGGATAGCCGCTACCCCTCCCCTCACTGCAGAGAACCCGGCGGGCGCTCGGACTGCTCGACCTCGAGCTTGGTGTTGCCCGGGCCGAACCAGAGGGTCCGCTGGGGGAAGGGGATCGTGATGCCGGCCTCGTCGAGGGCGCGCTTGGCGGCCTGGGCGGCAGCGTCGCGGGCCTTCCACATCTCGAGGATCTTGGCCCCGTGCCAGAAACGGACGGCGAAGTTGATCGAGCTCTCGCCGAACTCGTAGACGTAGGCCTCGGGAGCCGGGCGCGAGAGGACGCCTTCGCAGTTCTCCATCGCCTCGACGAACACCCGCTGGGCGGCTTCGAGGTCCGTGTCGTAGGCGACGCCGATCTCCAGCGTGGTCCTGCGTGTGGGGGTCCGGGTCCAGTTGGTGATCGGGTTCTGCAGGACCATCGAGTTTGGGATGTACACGGTCTCCCCGTCGAAGTCGCGGATCTTCAGCGCGCGGAAGTCGACGTCCTCTACCTCGCCCTCGAAATCGTTGCTGACGATCTGATCCCCTACGCGGACGGGGCGCTTGGTCTGCAGGATCACCCCGGCCGCGAAGTTGGCGAGCACGTCCTGGAGGGAGAAGGCGATTGCGATTCCGAGGATCCCGAGGCCGCCGAGGAGTGGGCCGACGGCGACATCGACGGAGCTGAGCGCGTAGAAGAAGCCGAGGACGACGATCAGAAACGCCGTCAGGCGGCCGGCGAGGCGCCCGATCGCACGCGGGCTGTCGCGATCGACGAGGCGCTCGATCACCCTGCGGACGACGATCGCGATGACGATCGACGCGATGAACACCCCGGCCGCAAGCACCCACTCCCCGCCTGAGACCTCGGAGATGCCCGAGTCGGAGACCTGGTCCGGATCCACCTCGACCTGGGCCAGGAGCGAGAGCGCGGATGAGGGCAGGGGCAGGCTCACGGTCGCTCGCTCATTACCCGGCCTCCCGCCCGTTCATTCGTCGGGCCGGGGTCAAGCGCCGAGGTGGCCCTCGGCAGCCATCGTGTCGCGGATGGTCGACTCCAGCCCGCGAGGTGAGTAGCCGAGCTCGGAGATCGCCTTGTCGTGCTTGGCCCAGAACGTGACCCCGTCCGAGCTCGAGACCAGCTCCCGCATGTTCGGCGGGAAGCCGAGCAGCGGGCCGACCGCCGGCCCGAGCGGCGCGATCGCCTTGAGCGCGATGGACGGCATCGCCCTGGTGCCGCGCTGCTTGCCGGCGACCTTTGCGGCGGCTTGGAGCATCTCCCGGTTGGTCGTGATCGCCCCGCCGAGGACGTAGGCCTCACCGATCCCGCCCTCATCGAGGCCGAGCAGCACGCCGTCGGCGACGTCCTCGACGTGAACCAGGTTCAGCCCGAGGTCCGGGAACGGGATCAGAGGCAGCTTGCCCGACACGTACTGGCCGATCAGGTTGCCGAGCTGGGAGTGGTCGTCGGGGCCGTAGACACCACCCGGCTGCAGGATCACGCAGGGCAGTTGCTCTTCCTCGACGAAGCGCTTCGCGACCCGGTGGGCGAGGTACTTGGTTTCCTCGTAGTAGGAGGTGAAGCCGGAGCCGGGGTGCTCGTAGGTCTCGTCGACGACCTTCCCGCGCGTGTTGCCGAAAGCGGCGATCGTCGAGACGTAGACGACCCGCGGGACCTCGGCCTCGAGCGCCGCCCGGAGGACCCGTTCGGTTCCGCCCACGTTGGCGTCGTACATCGCCGGTCGCTGGGATTTGGGGATACCGATCTCGTAGATCGCCGCGGCGTGGATGACGGCGTCGCAACCGGCCACGCCCTCGGCGATCGCCGCCGTGTCGGCCAGATCGCCGATCACGATCTCGCAGCCCAGGTCGCCGAGCGGCTTGCCCTTCTCGGCGGTTCGCGCGAGCGCCGTCACCTCGTCACCCCGCTCGCGAAGCTTGCGGGCCACATGTCCACCGATGAAGCCGGTAGCGCCGGTGATGAAGGTCTTCACTGCCGATCAGGGTATTCGTTTGGAGCGTGGGGATGGGCCTGCCACCATTGACCGGTGCTTCGCAGGTGCTCCTTTCGGCTGCTCGCGGCAGCGGCCGCCCTCGCCGCCCTGGTCGCGCTGGGCGGAGGCGTCGCCACCGCCGCGCCCACCGACCCGAGGCTGGAGGGGGTCTCGAGCTGGGCGTTCGCGATCGGCTCCGGCACCCTGAGAGGGGACCTCGCGGCTCGCTACGGCGGCTACGACCTCGTCGTGGTCGACGCCCAGGAGGCCGGGCGCCGTCACCTCCGGACGCTGCAGGAGGACGGGACCGCGGTGCTGGGCTACCTCAGCGTCGGCACGATCGAGCGCTACCGCCCTTGGTACACGCGGCTGAAGCCCTACCGCCTGCAGGCCTGGAAGGACTGGAAGGGTGAGTTCTTCGCGGACGTAAGTAGGCGAGGATTCCGGCACCAGATCGCCCGGCGGATCGCGCCGAAGCTCCTCGCCAAGGGATTCGACGGCCTCTTCCTCGACAACGTGGACATGATCGAGAACCACAAGCGCCAGGCGCGGGGAATGCGCAAGCTCGTGGCGCAGCTGGGCCGGCTCGTCGACGCGGAGGGGAGCCTGCTCTTCGCCCAGAACGGCTACTCGGTGCTCGACCGATTCCTCCCCCACCTGGACGGCTGGAATCGCGAGGACGTGAGCACCTACTACGACTTCGACAGAGACAGGTATCGGTGGAAGGGCGCGGCATCTAGGAATCGCGCGATGAAGGAGATCCGCAAGGTCGCCAAGGCGAGTCTGTTGGTCACTGCGACCGACTACACGAGGCGCCGCGGCGGGGCGCGCGTGAAGGCGGCGCTCGAGCGGGCCTGTACCGCCGGAGCGCTGCCCTTCGTCAGCGACATCGAGCTCCGGCGGATCCCGAGGCGCGCCCACCGCTGCGGGTAGCGAGGACGGCGGCGTACCTTGCCGCTCGACGTAGACTCCAGGGCGATGGGATCCGAGGCCGAAGAGGACCAGGCGCGAGCCGCCAACGGCACCGTCTCCGCCGGGGTGAGAAACCCCCGGGCGCGTCAGCGTGCACTGGCGATCGGCGTGAGCTCGGCGCCAGCGGACAGCGAGCCGCTCGCCGAGCTCAAGGAGCTGCTCCGAACGGCCGGAGTGGCGACGGCGGGGGAGATGGTCCAGCGGCGGCCCGAGCCGGACCCCGATCGATACTTCGGCCGTGGCAAGCTCGCCGACCTGAAGGCCGAGATCAAGGCCGCGGACGCCAACCTCGTGGCCTGTGACGACGAGCTGCTCCCGCGCCAGGAGCGGAACCTGGAGAAGGAGCTCGGGGTTCCGGTGATCGACCGGACCGCGGTGATCCTCGACATCTTCGCCGACCACGCGCACAGCGCCGAGGGCAAGCTCCAGGTCGAGCTCGCCCAGCTCGAGTACAACCTGGCGCGCATGCGCGGGCTCTGGACCCACCTCGAGCGGCTCGGGGCGGGCCGGATGGACGGCGGCATCGGCACCAGGGGACCGGGCGAGACCCAGATCGAGACCGATCGGCGACTCGCTCGCGACCGGATCGCGGCACTACGACGCCGGCTCGACGAGGTCGGCCGTACCCGCTCGACGATGCGGGCCAGGCGTCAGCGCTCGGCGCTGCCGACCGTAGCCCTCGCCGGCTATACCAACGCGGGGAAGTCGACGCTCCTCAACAGGCTCACGGGCGCCGGCGTGAGCGTCGGGGATCGCCTCTTCCACACCCTTGACCCGACCACGCGCGCCTTCGAGCACAACGGCAGGAGATATCTGATCACCGACACCGTCGGGTTCATCCAGAAGCTCCCCCATCAGCTCGTCGACGCCTTCAAGGCGACGCTCGAGGAGACGATCATCGCCGACCTGATCGTGCACGTCGTCGATGCCTCCGGTCCCGCGGAGGACCGGTCCGAGGCGATCGCGGCGGCCAACGGGGTGCTCGAGGAGATCGGGGCGGACAGCGCGCCGAGGGTCCTGGTCTACAACAAGCTGGACCTCCTCGACGAGGACGAGCGCTCGCGGCTGCTGGTCGGTAGCCGGGACGCCGTCGGGGTCTCGGCGGAGACCGGAGAGGGTATCGACGCGCTCATGGACGCGATCGAGACCGCCTTTGACGAGACGCTCCGGCCGATGAAGCTGCTGATCCCATACGACGCCGGTGACTCCCTGAGCGAGTTGCATGCCGTCGCCGGGCGCCTCGAACGGGAAGACGTGTCGGAGGGCGTGCGGGTCAGCGCCCGGGTGCCGCAGGCGCTCGCGCATCGGTTCGAGCCCTTCGAGCGCAATGGCGACAGCGCCGTGCCGGGCGACGGCTCGGACGGCAACGGACAGCTCGAGCTCTAGGGCCGGCGCGGTGCGGCTCAAGGTTCGGCGTCTCGGCGACGCATCCCAGCTTCCGACCCGCGCCCATCCCGGCGACGCGGGCCTCGACCTGTACGCGGCCGAGGCCGTGCGGCTGGGACCGGGGGAGCGGGCGATGGTCGGTACCGGGATCGCGATCGAGATTCCACCCGGCCACGCTGGGCTCGTACTCTCGCGCAGCGGAAACGCCGCCCGCCACGGGATCGCGCTCGTCAATGCGCCGGGCCTGATCGACCCGGGCTACCGGGGCGAGGTGCGCGTGCTGCTGCTCAACACCGATCGAGAGCTGCCGTTCATCGCCGAGACCGGCGATCGGATCGCGCAGCTTCTGGTCACACCTTTTACGGCTGCCGAGCCGGTCGAGGTGGACGAGCTGGACGAGAGCGATCGTGGCGAGGGCGGCTTCGGGTCGAGCGGCGGCTGATTGCCCGCGGGCCCGCACATGCGGGAGACTCGAGAGGGTCGGCCGCACCGGCCGGCGAGATCGACGACACCGAGGAGCAAGATGAGCAACACGACCCCGATCACCGGCACCGACTTCGTCGCCCTGGCCACGGAGGACTTCGACCGCGCCGCCGAGTTCTACGGCAAGGTCCTGGGCCTGAAGGAGGGCAAGCGGTGGGGCGAGATGCCGGCCGGCGAGTTCGAGACCGGTGACATCACGATCGCGGTGATGCAGATGGACGCGTTTGGCCAGGAATTCCAGGCCTCCAAGGCGCCGCTCGAGTTCCGCGTCGACGACTTCGAGGCCGCGAAGGCGGAGCTGGAGTCACGCGGGGTCGAGTTCGTCACCGACACGATCGACTCCGGCGTCTGCAAGCAGGCGATCTTCACCGACCCCGACGGCAACGCGCTCGCGATCCACCACCGTTACGCGCCGGGCGCTCCCTAACGGCTCGGTCGGGCGGCGTAGCCCACGGGCGTTACTCGGCAGAGGGCGTCGCCCTGGTTTGCGCGCGGCGCGTTGCTCATCCCGATCACGATCCCGTCACCGCCCTGCCTCAGTCTGCCGCCGCAGCTCGCGCGCCTTCGTGGGCGGCCCGTTCCAGCTCGTCGTCGAGCGGCGCGAGCTGCGGGCGCTCGCCCTCGCGGCGCTCCAGCGCGAGCGCGATCAGGTGGTCGGCCAGCCAGGCGTTCTTGGGTAGCAGCGGCCCGTGCAGGTAGGTGCCGAAGGCGTTGCGAAGCCGGACTCCCTCCCCGCGATCGGTGCCGTTGTTACCGTGGCCGTGGAGCACCCGTCCGAGCGGCGTTGCCTCCGGCCCGAGGTAGGTGCGGCCACCGTGATTCTCGAATCCGGCCAGCACCCGCGTCTCGCCCTCGACCTCGACCTCGATCGCCACGTTCCCGATCAGCCGCTCACCGGGCTCACGAACCGTCTCGAGATCGGCGAGCCCGAGGCCCTCGATCCGCTCGTCCCCAAGCTCGTAGCCGTGGCCGAGCAATTGGTAGCCCCCGCAGACCGCGAGCAGCGCGGCGCCATCGGCGACGCAGTCCTCGATCGGGGCACGCTTGCCTGCGACCAGATCGCGGGCGACGGCGCGCTGATCTCGGTCCTGGCCACCGCCGATGTAGATCAGGTCGTGGCCGGCGGGGTCGAAGCTCTCGCGGGCGCCCGCAGCGGAGTACCGGAAGCCGATGCCACGCCACTCGCAGCGCCGCTGTAGGAACAGCACGTTCCCGCGGTCGGCGTAGATGTTCATCTGCTCGGGATAGAGCGCCAGCATGCGGAGCTCGAGCTCGCTCATCCCGGCCTCCCGAGCCGGACGACCAGCGAGCCGACGTGGCGCTCTGTCTCGGCGATCTCCAGCCGCTCGACCGGCCGGAACCCCTGGGCAACGGCCTCGGCCTCGAACTCGTCGGGGGTGACCCTGTCCAAGGTGACCGTCTCGGTGCTCTCGCTGAGCTCGCCGCGGGGCGATACCAGCTGGCGGAGGCGCTCGATCGCGACCCACCGATCGCTGATCCGGATCGCCGTCGGCAGGCTGCTGTGCAGCCAGCCGTCGACCTCGCGGACATCGGGCAGGGGCGTCGGTTCCTCGGGCCCCGGCTCGCCCAACGGCGGAAGCGGGTGCTCGAGCAGCGCCACATTGAGCTCGCCACCGGGCCGCAGGGACCGCAGCGCGGCTCCCAGCATCGCGCGCCTGCCCTCCGGGCCGCCGAGCAGATGCACGAACTGCATCGGTGCCACGATCAGGCCGAAGGCGCCGGCCCGCTCGAACTCGCGCGCGTCGGCGCACTCGACGCTCACGGGTAGGCCGCGTTCGGAGGCGCGGGTGGCGAGGGTGGCGGCGAGCTCCGGGTCGGCCTCGACCGCGACCACCTCGTGGCCGCGTGCCCCCAGCTGGAGGGCGACGCGCCCCGTGCCGGCTCCCAGATCGAGGATGGGCCCCGGGCGAGCGGCGGCGATCTCCTCCCAGATTGCGAGATCGCCACCGTAGGAGCCGCACTCAGCGTCGTGCCACACGGTCTCGGAGCCGACCCGGGGGCCTGTCGTCGTCGACTCGCTCACTGCCAGTAGTCCTTCGCGAGGCCGCGCCTGGTGAGCAGCGTCCGCAGTTCGAGCAGCGCGGTGTAGGTCGGCAGGGCGATCAGCCTTCCGGGAGCCCCGGAGAGCGCGGCGTCGAGCGAGGCGCCGATGCCCTCGCGGACCTCGATCATCTCGGTGGGAAGGCCCGCGTACTTGAGGCGCAGAGCCATCTCGGCCCCGCGGGAGCCGGTGCACGTGATCCGTCGAACGGATCCGTAGAGCAGCTCGAAGTCCGCGTCCCAGACCCAGGAGACGTCCCGGCCGTCGGCGATCCCGTCGTTGAGGGCCACCCACAGGTCGAGGCCGGGCCCCTGCTCCCGCTCGGCCTCCTGACGCAGGGTCCGCAGCACCTCGTTTGCCCCGGCCGGGTTCTTGATCAGCATGATCGAGAGCTGCCGGTCACCGACGGGGATCGTCTCGACCCGTCCAAAGACGGCCTCGACCCCGGCCAGCGCCTGCGCCGCCCGCTCCAGCGGCACGCCGAGCGCGAGCGCGGTGGCCACGGCGGCGACCGCGTTGTAGACGTTGTAGAGGCCTGGGAGCGGCAGCGAGATCTCGGCGCGTCCACCCGGTGTGCGAACGACGAAACGGGATCCCTCCATGCCCAGGAGCTCGATCGACTCGGCGTAGACGTCCGGCTCGGGGCGGTCGGCCTCACAGTTGCTGCAGGTGTAGTGCCCGAGGTGTCCGACGAACGCGCGCTCGTAGCGGTAGGGATGGCCGCAGCGGCGGCAGTGCTTGGCGTCGTGGGCGTGCTGAAGCTCACCCAGGGCCTGCGAGGGGTCGGCGATCCCGAAGTAGGTGACCCCGTTTCGCCGCGCGAGCTCGTGGTCCCGGCCGAGGTCCGCGATCAGCGGGTCGTCCGCATTGAGCACGAGATCGGCGCTCCGGCGCTCGGCGTCCCGGACGACGTCGACCCACTCGTCCGCCAGGCGCTCGAGCTCTCCGTAGCGGTCGAGCTGGTCGCGGAACAGGTTCGCGAGCAGCAGCAGCTTGGGCTGGAGGTCCGCGTTGACCTTTGGCAGCCAGGCTTCGTCGACCTCGAAGAGCCCCTCGTCGCCGCGCTGCTCGAGCAGGGCCGTGGCGACGCCCCAGGCCATGTTCGAGCCGGCCCGGTTGTGGACCGGCGTGCGGCCCGTGGCTCGCAGCGCAGCGGCGATCATCCCCGCGGTGGTCGTCTTGCCGTTCGTGGCGCTGATCAGGGCCGAGCCGTCGCGTAGCTCCGCTCCCAGCCGCGCGAGCGCGTCGGGGGCCGTGCGCAGGAGCATCCGGCCCGGGAGCGTGGTTCCGCCGCCCCGACCGCTGGCCCGGCTGAGGCCACCAACCGCACGTGCGAGCGCGCGCTTGGCGCCGAAGGCGGGAGATCTCGTTGTCGGCGATCCACGCACGGCGGCAGATGATGGCGGCGGGCGGCCCGGGGCGCGGTCAGCCCGGCAGCTTCGGCGGCTCGGCGGGCGCGATGATCTCCAGGGAGGAGGGGAGCAGCCGGATCGTCGCCGGCAGATCGGTGATGTGCTCGCCGTCGGCGTAGACGGAGAAGGGGCGGTCGGCATCGATCCTGACCTCGGCCGCGCGTTCGAACCCGACCTCCGGGTGCGCGACGTGGCTTCCCTTGAACACGTCTGGGAGGCCCCGCAGGAAGCGGATCTTGGAGACGCCGGAGGTCGTGACCACGTCGAGCAGGCCGTCGTCGAGCTCGGCCTCGGGCGCGACGAACATGCCGCCGCCGTAGGCCTTGGAATTCGCGACGGCCACCGAGAAGCCGCTGAAGCTCGTCTCCTTCCCGTCGAGCTCGAGCCGGAACTCGGCGGGTTTCCACTGCGCGAGCGCCCGGAACGCGGCGTAGGCGTAGACGAGTGGGCCCTTGATCAGGCGGGCCTCGTTGGCGATTCGGTTCGCATCCGAGTCGAAGCCGCAGCTCGCGATACAGAGGAAGCGGACCCCGTTGGCCTCCCCGACGTCGATGCGGCGCCGCTCGCCGCTGAGGAGAACCTCCACCGCCTGCTCCGGCTCGGTGGGGATCCCGACAACCCGGGCGAAGTCGTTGCCACGGCCGCCGGGGATCACGCCGAGCGGGACGTCGCCGCCGCTGAGCACGCCGCCGATCCGGCCGATCATGCCGTCGCCGCTGACCACGACGGGAATCGACCCGCGCTCGACCGCCCCGGCGGCCTGCGCGGCGCCGTGGTCCAGGTCGGTGGTCGTGACCAGCTCGTAGTCGGCCCCTGAGGCCCTCAGCGCGGCCTCGATCCGGGGTAGCCGGCCGCTGGAGCGCCCGCCTCCCGCCGAGGGGTTGAAGAGCAGCGTGTAGCCGCGGCCGTCGGTCGAGGAGCGGTCGTCCACGCCTGAAACCTATTCGCCCTTGCGGGCCACGTAGTAGGTTCCGCTGCCGATCCGTCCACCGGTGACCGTGACGAACCCATGGCGCCTGAAGCCGCGTTCGAGCACGGAATCGGGCGTGTAGAAGGGGGTCCGCTCGCCTGAGCTCGCCGCCACGATCACATGCCCGCCGTGCCGCAGCACGCGGGCGGTCTCGCCGAAGAACGCGGGCATGTTCAGTTGCGTGACCAGGTCGAAATGCTCATCCGGCCAGGGCAGATCCGCGGCGTCGGCCACCTTGAACGCGACCCGGCCCTCGGGATCGAGCCCGACCTTGGCGGTCGCCCTGCGGATCATCTCCTCCGAGATGTCGCAGCCGCGCACCGAGGCGCGGGGAAACTCCCGAGCGACGAACAGCGCCGCGACGCCGGTCCCGGTTCCGAGATCGAGGGCGCGTTCGGGGTGCCGGTCGATCTTGGTCACGGCGACCGCGAGCGGCGCGAGGTGGGAGGGGCCGGGCGCATCGGTGCGCTCGTCCCAGCCGTCGGCGCGCTCGTCGAAGTAGCTGCGCATCGGGCGCCGCAGCAGCGGCCACAGGAAAGGCATGTGGCTGACCAGGCCGGTGAGCGTGCGGCCGATCAGGCGGATCCGTCGCGGGGGTCCCGGCCGCGGGGCGGGCTTGTCGGTGCCGTTGTCGTCGCCCGCTTCGCCCGGGTCGGCTGCGGGTGGCTCGTGCTTCTCGACGCTCACGGGGACATGTTCTCAACCCGTTAGGCTGCGGCGCTGAGCCGGGGTGGGTCCAACCGCACCGGGCCACCTTCCCGCAACCTCCCGGGAGTCCCACGATCGAAGCTGATTCCAAGTCCAACACCCGCCTCGCCGCGCTGGTCGGCAGCGTTGCGGCGCTCGCGATCGTCGTCGTGCTGGTGATCGTCCTCGGGTCAGACGACGGGGGAGGAGGCGAGGGCACGAGCGCATCCGGCGCGGACGGCGAGGCGGCCTGTGAGGAGGTCGAGCCCGCCCAGCCCAAGGAGGTCGATCTGCCGGCTCCGGACGCGAAGCGCCCGACCGCCAGCGCCGTCGTGATCTCGACCAACTGCGGCAGCTTCACGATCACGCTCGATGCCGAGCGCGCCCCGAAGACCGCAGCCTCATTCCAGTACCTCGCGGAGGAGGGCGTGTTCGACGGCACCCCGTTCCACCGCGTCGTGCCCGAGTTCGTGATCCAAGGCGGGGATCCGGCGGCTAACGGGACCGGTGGCCCAGGCTTCTCCGTGACCGAGAAACCACCCGGCGGGCTGGTCTACAGGCGCGGCCTCGTCGCGATGGCGAAGACCCCGGCGGAGCCGCCCGGCACCTCCGGGAGCCAGTTCTTCGTGGTCACCGCCCCCGCCGATGCAGGGCTGGATCCGGACTTCGCGCTGGCGGGCGAGGTCACCGAGGGAATGGACACCGTCGATGCAATCGCGGCGCTCGCCGACCCCAGCGGTGCATCCGAAGGGCCCCTCTCGCCCGTAGTCATCGACAACGCAACTATTGAGGAGTGATTCGATGGCAAAGCTGAACACCGGCGACGTGGCCCCCGACTTCGAGCAGCCGTGGACGGGCGAGGGGAGCTTCAAGCTCTCCGACCGGCGCGGCAGGTGGGTCGTGCTCGCGTTCTACCCCGGCGACGAGACCTCGGTCTGCACCAAGCAGATGTGCGAGTACCGGGACAACTCGGAGCTCCTGGATGGCCTCGATGCCGAGGTAGTCGGGATCTCCCCCCAAGGCGTGGACTCGCACGAGAGCTTCATCGCCAATCACAACCTGACGATCCCGCTGGTCGCGGACGAGGATCTCGAGGTCTCCGAGGCCTACGGCATCAAGCTCGGCTCGGCCCTGCGGCGCTCCGTGTTCATCGTCGATCCCGAGGGGAAGATCGCGCACCGCGACGTGAAGCTGGTCGGGCTCAGCTACACCGACAGCGAGTCGATCGCCGCGGCGCTCGCAGAGGCTCAGGCCGCCGCCTAGGGGCGGCGCCGAGCGCTGCGCCGCGAGCCCTCCAGGCACTGTGGCAGGACCCCGACAGGAGCCGCTGGAGGCCACCGGTAGCGGAGGCGTCGTCCTCCGTGGCTGGTCGCAGGGCGAGGGCCCGGCAATCGTGCTCGCCCACGGGATCACGGCCCACCGTGACCTCGTGGTCCACGGCTCCTCGCACCTGCCGCGCGCCGGCTACCGGCTCGTCGCCTACGACGCGCGTGGCCACGGCGGGAGCGATCCCGGTGGCGCCGGGAGCTACGCCTACGAGACGCTGGCCGACGACCTCGAGGCCGTCTGCGGGGCCGGCGGGCTAGAGCGGCCGATTCTCTGCGGGCACTCGATGGGCGCCCACACGGTCCTGGCCGCGGCGCTGCGCCACCCGGGGTCCTACTCCGGCCTCGTCCTGATCGGCCCTGCCAGCGAGGGCGAGGCGGCCCCCGACGACGTGCTCGCGTACTGGGACCGACTCGCGGACGGACTCGCCGAGGGCGGGGTGGAGGGCTGGCTCGAGGCCTACGAAGCGGGCGGGCTGAACCCCGAGTGGCGGGAGACGTTGCTCCGCATCGCGCGTGACCGCATGGAGCGGCACGAGCACCCGGGCGCACTGGCCGACGCCCTGCGAGAGGTTCCGCGCTCGGTTCCCTATCCGGGGCTCGAACCGCTGGCGGAGCTGGATCTACCGGCGCTCGTGGTCGCGAGCCGGGACGAGGCCGACCCCGGCCACCCCTATGGGACCGCCGAGCGGATCGCCGAGCGGCTTCCCAACGCTCGGTTGGTCAGCGAGGGGGAGGGCGAGAGCCCGCTCGCGTGGCAAGGCGGAAAGCTGAGCCGCGAGATCGAGGAGTTCGCCGAGGGAGTCGCCGGGATCGGGTCAGCCCGCGCGTAGCGCCTCGGGCACACCCTCGGCCTCGAGCGCGCGCTCGACCCGGCGCCGCCTCCGGCTTCGCTGCACGGCGCGGGCGATCAGCCCGTAGCGGGGCGAGGCGAGGAGGGCGACCAAAAAGCACGCGGTGGCGACGACGCCCATCGCGCCGGCGATCGAGGCGTCGATCGCGACGGCGCCCTGGTAGCCCGCGATCGCGGAGATCCATCCCGTGGCGAGGGTGACGGCGACCATCAGCCAGAGCCGGTCGGTGACCAGGTACGCGGTCGCTGCCGGCACGATCAGCAGGGTGATCACGAGGATCGCTCCGACCGACTCGAAGGCCGTCACCGCGGTGACTGCGACGGCGACGAGCAGTAGCCGGGAGATCAGCTTCGGGGGGATCCCGATGGTGCGTGCGAACTCGGGATCGAAGGTCGTGGCCTTGAGCTCCTTCCAGAACGCGATCAGCAGCGCGAGGTTGACCGCCGCGATCGCGCCGATCGCGACCAGGGCTTGCGGGATGCCGTACCCGACCGTTCGGAAGGGAACGAACGCGATCTCGCCGTAGATCGTCGAGTCGAGATCGAGATGGATGTTGCCCGCGAACTGGTTGATCCCGAGCACGCCGAGTGCGAACAGGGCCGGGAAGACGAGGGCGATCGCGGCGTCGGCCTTGACCAGGCGCGTTCCGCGGAGCGCCTCGACCGCGAGCACGCAGACGACGCCGAATAGCGCGGCACCGAAGATCACCGGAAGCGTGGCGCGCGTCTCCATCAGGATCCAGACGAGGACGATTCCGGGCAGGACGGCGTGTGAGACGGCGTCGCCCATGAGCGAGACACGTCGCAGGACGAGAAAGGGCCCGAGCAGCCCGCAGGCGGTCGCCGTGAAGCCGGCGGTGAGCATGATCGCGAGGTCCGGGCTCATGGGCGCTCTCCCGCGGCCAGCGCTCGGAGGCGGTCGACGGCCTCGTCGCCGAGGCTCCCGCGCAGGTTTGTCGGGTCCGGCTCGCGGGCGTCGCCGAGGTCGAGCTGCGAGCCGTACTCCAGCCAGGCGGACCAGAGGTCGCGCTGCTCGAGCACCGTGTGCGCCGCGGCCGCGCCGGCCTCGGTGAGGATCAGCCGCTCGCCTTCGTGTTCCAGCAGGCCGGCGCGGTCGAGATCGCGCAGGGCCGTCCGCAGCTCCGACGGGGCCCGGCCGCTGGCCAGCTCGAGCTCCCGGGCGGTCGGTGGTGGCCCGGCGTGCATCGCCGTCTCGACGTCGATCAGAACGCCCTCGACCAGCCGCCGCCGGCGCGCGCGCCGCAGCTCGCGGGCTCGCCAGACGAAGCCGCGTCCCGGGGCAAACGCGAGCGCGAGGACGACCATCGCGAGCCCGAGGAGCACGATCACAGGTCCGGTCGGTGCTTCTGAGGCGGTTGAGATCAGCGCTCCGGCAACGCCGATCGTGGCGCCGAGCGCACCGGCCAACGGCAGCATCGTGCCGAGGCGGTTCGTGAACTGCCGGGCGGCCGCGGCCGGCACGGCGATCATCGCGACCATCAGGATCGCGCCGACGGTCCGCAGCCCGACGATCACTGCGCAGACGAGCAGCGCCGTCATGAACAGCTCCAGCGCGCGAGTCGGCAGTCCCAGCGATCCCGCAAAGGCCGGATCGAACAGGGTCGCCTTCAGCGGCCGGTAGGCGAGCGCGAGCAGCCCGAGGGTCACGAGCGCGAGCACGGCGTAGGTATTGACGTCGCGCTCGACGAGCCCGGCCGCCTGCCCGAACAGGTAGTTGCTGAGGCCGGCCTGATTGGAGTTGTCGGTCGAGGCGATGTAGGAGATCAGCACGATCCCGATCGAGAAGAAGCCGGAGAGCACGACCCCGATCGCGGCGTCCGCCCGGATTCGGCCCGTCCGCTCGATTCCAACGATCATCACCGCGCCAATCAGCCCGGCGATGGCGGCCCCCACCAGGAGCGAGGCCGGATCCTTGGCGCCGGTGAGCAGAAAGGCGAGGGCGATTCCCGGGAGCGCCGCGTGGGAGAGGGCATCGGCGACGAGCGTGCGCTCGCGGAGGACGGCGGTGACCCCGACGATCCCGGCGAGCAGCCCGAGGATCGCGGCGCCGGTCGCGACCACCGCGTCGGTGTACGGGATGGGGAGGACCTCGATCAGCGGGCCCACTCGGCGCCTCCCTCGGTCGAGGCGGCGTCCGGGCCGACCCCCTTGGGGAGCGTGGCAGCGGCACCGTAGGCGCGGTGGAGGCTCTCGGCCGTGAGCGACTCGGCCACGGGGCCGCAGGCGATGGCGCGGACATTGAGCAGCAGGGCCCAGTCGAAGCTCGCGCGGACGGTGCCCAGGTCGTGGTGCACGACGATCACCGAGCGCCCCTCGTCGCGGAGCTCGCGCAGGAGCTCGAGAATCGAGGCCTCACTGCGGGCGTCGATGCCGGCGAACGGCTCGTCCATGACCATCACCGGCGAGCGCTGTGCGAGTGCGCGCGCGAGGAAGACCCGCTGCCGCTGCCCACCGGAGAGGTCGCCGATCTGCCGTCCGCCCATCGCCGCCATGCCGACGCGGTCGAGGCTCTCATCGACGATCTCCCGCTGCCCGCGGCCGACCCTCCGCAACCAGCCGGCGTCGCGGTAGCGGCCCATCTCGACGACCTCCCGCACCGTGATCGGGAAGTCCCAGTCGACGGCGTCGCGCTGCGGGACGTAGGCGACCCGGTCGAGCACCTCCCGAGCCGGATGCCCCTCGATCAGGCTCTGGCCCGCGTCGGAGGGCAGCAGTCCGAGCGCCGCCTTGAGCAGGGTGGACTTCCCCGCGCCGTTGGGACCGACCACGGCCGAGAGCCTGCCGGCGGGAAAGCTCGCGTCGACGTCCCAGAGCACGGGGTGGCTCGCGTAGCTGACCGTGAGCCGGCGGACCTCGAGCGCGGGCGTCTGAGCGGCGGAGCTGTCGGGCCGGGCGTCGATCAGCCCAGCCCCTTCGAGATCGCGTCGGCGTTGTGCTGGACGGCGCCCGTGTAGGTGCCGTCAGGGGAGCCCGGGTCGCCGAGGGCGTCCCCGTAGAGCTCGCCGCCGATCCTGACCTGCTGCCCGCGCTGCTCGGCGGCGGCGAGCACGGCGTCGATCGTCTGCTGGGGGACCGAGGACTCGATGAAGACCGCGGCCAGGTTGCCGGCGGCGATCGCATCGGCGACCCGCTCGATGTCGGCCGTGGTGGCCTCGCTCGCGGTCGATTTGCCCTGGATCGCCTCGACCTCCATGCCGTAGGCCTGCGCGAAGTAGGAGAAGGCGTCGTGGGAGGTGACCAGCACCCGCGACCGCTCGGGGATGGCCTCGATCTGCTCGTCGATCTGCTCGTCGGTCCGGTCGAGCTCGGCCTGGAAGTCGGCGAGACGTTCCTCGTACTCGTCGGCATGGTCCGGATCGGCCTCCTTGAACGCCTTGGCTACGGCCTCAGCGGCGAGCGCCCAGTTGGCCGGGTCGAACCAGATATGCGGATCGAACTCGCCGGTGGCGCCCTCGATCGGGATCAGCCTCTCCTCGGGCACGGCTTCCCCGACGGAGACGACCGACGTGCTTCTGCCGATCTCCTCGAAGACCTCATCCATCTTGCCCTCGAGCTCGAGCCCGTTCCGGATCGCGACGTCGGCCCCGGCGAGGGTCTTGACGTCACCGGCGGTCGCCACGTACAGATGGGGATCGACCCCAGGGCCCATGAGTCCCTCGACCGAGACCCGGTCGCCGCCGATCAGCTTCGCGAGGTCCGTGTGCCAGTTGGTGGTCGCGACGACCTTGATCTCGCCCCCGGCGCCGGGGGAGGAGGCGGCGTCGCTTCCGCAGCCGGACGCGATGAGGCTGCCGGCGAGCACGGCCGTGGCCGCGAGCAGGGCGCCACGGAGGCGATGGAGGCGGGGGGTTCGGATTCGGCGCGGCGCGCTCATCCGCGACTACCCGGGGATACGCGGATCGCGGCCGCGAGCTCGCTGCCGAGGGAGTGGGTCTCGCCGTCGATGCTGACTACGAAGGGGCCCCCGTACGGCTCGCGCCCGATCAGCTGGAGGCGGTCGCCGGGAGCGATTCCGCGCTCGCCGAGGTAGCGCAGCATGCCTCCGTCGGAGTCGGAGATCCGGACGAAGAGCGCCTCCTGGCCGGGCTGGAGCTGGGTCAGCGGGAGGCTGGTGTCCTCGGCCATCTTCAGGTCCGCGGTCGGAATCGGATCGCCGTGCGGATCGACCTCCGGGTTACCCAGCGCGTCGGAGATCAGCGCCTCGAGTTCCTCGGAGATGTAGTGCTCCAGCACGTCGGCCTCGGCGTGGACCTGGTCCCACGGCATCCCCAGCGCCTCGGCCAGGTAGGCCTCGAGCAGGCGGTGATGCCGGATCACCTCGAGCGCGAGCCGCTCGCCGGCCGGCGTCAGGCCGACCCCGTGGTACGGCTCATAGGTGGCGAGCTCCTCATCAGCGAGCCGCCTGAGCATCGAGGTGACCGTGCCGGGGGAGACGTCGAGACGCTCGGCCAGCGCTGAGGTTGACACCGGCCCTCCCTCCCGCATCTGCAGGGCGTAGATGGTCTTCGCGTAGTCCTCGAGGGCTGCGGACCTTGCCGGTTGAATTCTTTGACCCATCAAACTTCAAGGTAGCAAAGGTCAAACTCGGGCGCGGATCAGGCGCTGCCGCGTCATCCCACGGGATTCGGTCAGCGGTTCTCGCGGCGCCAGACCAGGCGCAGACCGGACCAGGTCTCGTCGATCGCACAGACCTTGTTGTCGACCATCCCAAGCGGGAGGCCGAGTTCACGAACGACGTCCTCGGTCATGTCGGTCGGGACCCCGGAGGCCCGTTTCGGCCAGGCGATCCACAGGCCGCCGTCCGGGAAGACCGCCCTGCCGAGTGCCGCGATGCGGCGGTCGAGCTCGGCCCGCCGGTGGACGAAGAGCACGGCGACGTCGAGCGGTCCGCGGGCGATGCGCTTGACGACGACCCCGTCCGGAAGCCCACCCAGCGTCTCGGGGAAGTCATCGGGCGCGGCGGGAAAGGCCACCGCGTGGTCCTCCTTGATCCCCAGCTTCTTCGGCAAGGGGGTGCCCGAGTATCCCGCGGTGCCCATGGGCGCCGGATCGTATCCTCCAGTCGATGAGCGATCAGGGTAAGAGCGAACGAGACGTCGGCCACGCGATCCACTACTCAGCGGTTCCCGAAGGCACCGCGGTCTACGCCACCGATGACGTTGAGGTGGGCAGGGTCGAGCAGGTCGTCGACAACTACCGCGAGCACATCCTCGACGGGATCGTGATCACGGATACCGAGGGCGTCGTGCGCTTTGTCGACGGCCCGGAGGTCACCCGCACCTTCGAGCGCGCCGTCTTCCTCTCGATCAGCGCCGAGGAAGTCGCCGAGCACGGCCCTCCCGAGGACGGCCCCGGCGTCTTCAGCCCCGGCCGCGCCGCCGGCCGCCTGGGCAAGCTCTTCGGCGGCGGCTGGAAGAAGCGGTAGGCCGGCTGCCGGCGCGGGGCCTGCCGCTCTCGGCCGTCCGCTGTGCCTCTTCGCGGGAAGGCACAGGCAAGCCGCCCGCCGGGCTCTTTGCAGAGAGGGGAGCGATCCCAGCCGCGCGTCGAGCGGAGCCGCCAGGCCGCGAACAACGTGGAAGGGTCTCGCACGAAAAGGGCGGCGGCCCGGTGACGATTCCTACGTTCCCTTCGCCCGCGCGCAGGCACACTGCTGCCGAGACGTAACGAAGGTTCGAATAGTTCGAAGGAACGTGACGTCTCGACGCCGGTGGACCGCTGGGCGTCCCTCAAGTACCTCTATAGGAACAGGTGCGGGACGTTCCCGTTCCCGCTCGCTCCCCTCAATGCAACCGCTGCTGCCCCGCGGCCGGGACCCTGGGCCCGACCCACGCTTCCGCACAGAAGCCCCACATCCGCGCTCGTCGTCTACGCCATCTGAGGCAAATCCGCGGCACCCGGCGCGCTCAGCTGCGGTAGTCGGGGTTGGGGAAGTCGAAGCTGCAGCCCGCTTCCCACTTGTCGGGCTGGTTGCCGTGGGCGGGGATGCCGCCGGCGTCAGCGAGCAGCCTTGCCATGTGCATCAGGTTCCAGGTCATGAAGGTGGTGTTGCGGTTGGTGAAGTCGTTCTCGCGGCCGCCCGAGCCCTCGTCGAGGTAGGAGGGGCCGGGGCCGGCCTCGCCGATCCAGCCGGCATCTGCCTGCGGCGGGATCGTGTAGCCGAGGTGCTGGAGCGAGTAGAGGACGTTCATCGCGCAGTGCTTGACGCCGTCCTCGTTGCCGGTGACCAGGCAGCCGCCCGCGCGGCCGTAGTAGGCCCACTGGCCCTCGTCGTTCGTCAGGTGGGAGTTCGCGTAGAGCCGTTCGACGACCTGGGTGCAGACCGACGACTTCTCGCCCAGCCAGATCGGGGTGCCGAGCACGAGGATGTTGGCGTCCATGACCTTCTGCTGGATCTCGGGCCACGCGTCCGCGTCCCAGCCGTGCTCGGTCATGTCCGGGTAGATCCCCGTGGCGACCGCGTGGTCGACGGCGCGAACGCTCTCGACCTCGATTTCGTTGCGGCGCATGATCTCCATCGAGATGTCCATCAGGCCCTGGGTGTTCGACGTCTCCGGGCTCTTCTTCAGCGTGCAGTTGATGAACACCGCGCTGAGGTCCGAGAAGTCGGTCTCGTTCTCCTCGCACAGCTCGTTCTGGCGGTCGTTGAGGATGTCGCTCATGGTCTCGGTATTCCTCCCGGTCGGGCTCGGTGGCGGAGTCCGAGCCTATAGTGCGCCGGGCGCCGGGCGGCTCAAGAGCTCTCCTCTTCCTCGCCGGGGTCGTAGTGGCCCGGCCACTCCTCGTGGGGGATGCGCGTGATCTCCTCGACCTCGCCGAGCCTGGCCCACTCGATCTTTCCGAGCCGCGCCATCGGGCGCAGCAGCTCGACGTGGGGGAGGCCACGCTCGCCCTCGAGCACGGACTCGTCGACCGCGGCGTGGACGACCCGGCCGAAGACCACGGTGGAGTCGCCGAAGCTGTGCGTGTGGGTGAGCTTGCATTCGAAGGCGACCGGGGAGCCCGCGACGCGGAGCGGTGCTACCCGCGCGCTCCGCTCCGAGGCCACGCCGACGGCCTCGAACTCGCTGACCTCCGGCGGGAAATCGGTGGCGGTCGCGTTGATCTGCTCGAACATGTGCTCCGGCGAGAAGTTGACCACGAACTCACCGGTCTGCTCGATGTTGGTGAGCGAGTCCATGCGGCCGACCGAGGTGAAATGCAGCACGGGCGGATAGACGCGTGAGCACGGGTAGACAGAGTGCAGGGCGAGGTTGTCGACGCCGTCGGCCGAGCGCGAGGAGACCCACGCGATCGGCCGCGGGAGGATCACCGCCGTGAGCAGGCGGTAGAAGGCCCGCGGCTCCATCTCGTCCGGATCGAAGTCCTTGCGTCCCATGCGTGAGCAATCTAGCTGGCCGGGGTTCAAGCAAACGATGGCCGCACCGATAGAAGAGGGGATGAGTACGCGACGATCGGCGGGATCGGTGATTTTCGCGGCAGCGTTGGCGCTGCTCGCGACGCCGATCGCCGGGCTGACGCTCGCCGCCGAGCGCGGCGGCGCGGCGCGGGCCGGGGTGGCTGCCTCCGAGCGGGTGGAGATCGCCACCATCCCGCCCGAGCGTCGCGCGTTCGAGCAGCTGCTGCCGATCACGCGCAAGCCGGGGGCCAAGATGCGGTCGATCGCGAGCCTCTCGCTCGGCTCGCTCGGGTCCCTCTCGCCAGGCAAGCGGCTCGAGGGCGGCGCCGAGCTCTCGGTCTCGGTCTGTCTGAAGCCGAACAGGAACCACAATCCCGACCGCGACGACTGCAAGGGCAAGATGTACGGCTACGATCCCGACGTTCTCGCACGCCTGATCGTCGCGGGCCAGGAACGCGATACGGGTGGAGCGGACACCCTGCGGCTCGGCCGGGACGCAAGGGTGCGCTGCACCCAGAAACAGCCCGCCCGCAACCATCACTGCGTGCTGACCGTGCGTTGGCGCAAGGTCGACACGGCCGAGCTTCAGGCGCTTCCCTGCGCGCCCAACAGCTGCATGCTCAACCTGGTTGCGGGCGCCTCGCACAAGCGGGCTCGGTCGGGTCAGAAGGTGATCGTCGGCGGGATCGAAGGCAACGGCAAGGTCGACAACAAGGGCGTCGCGAAGGTCTCCGCCGTCCTCTACGGCTCCGAGGACTTCGTCAAGCCGAAGCCGAAAAAGCACCGGCGGGTGGCGAAGCGACTACGGATCGTCGACGAGGGGGAGAAGATCGGCCTCGAGGCCGTCTACTCCGTGAAGATCCCGCGACCGCGGGCGGGGGAGAAGCTCGTGGTTGAGGGTCGCTACGCGGCCTCGATCCGCGGCAACCCGTACAACGTCCGCGCGCGGACGCAGATCATCCTGACCGACGGCCCGAAGCGCAACGACCCGACCCGGCGCCGGGCCGCAAAGGTGGCACTGGAGTCGACCCGGATGGCTGAAGAGAACAACTTCAACTGCACGCTCGGCTCGAGCGGCCACAAGACCCCCTGTCCGGTCACGAAGCCGGCCGTGATCTCCTTCCTCCGGAGCTCGAACAAGCCGGTCTACGTGAACCTGATCGCCGGGCACGGGGCGCTGCTCCGCGAGGGCCAGAAGTGGCACAAGGGCGACAAGGTCAAGATCGTCAAGAAGGGATACCTGAAGGTCTGGCGCTACCCGGCCTCCTGAGCCGGCGGGGCCGGGCCGGCGGGGTGCGGCCCGCTACCCGATGCTGACGATCTCGGTGACCTCGTCGTCCTCGATCGCGACGTTGACGCGATCGGGGCGGAAGTCCTCCGTCAGGGCCTGACCCTGCCCATCGATCATCGCGACCCGGATCTGACATCCCTGCTTGGCGGCCGCTGCCTCGGCCTGCGCGAGGGGCTCGCCGATCACCGCGGTCGCGTTGAAGACGCCGTCGCCCCCGGGCTTCGGTGCGCCGGTGCAGACGACCATCTCGGGGTCGTCGTTGTCCGGCAGGTCGGGGATGGTCGGCGGGGTGTCGGAGGGGTCGAGGTTGGTCGAGGTCGGCGCCGCCGCTCCGGCGCCGGAGCTCGAAGCGGTCGTCCCTTCGTCCGCATCGTCGCCGCAGCCGGCGAGAGCGAGCAGCAGCGCGGCGGCGAGCATGGCGAGGCCGGCGCGTAGGGGCCAGGGGCTGCGGGCGGATCTGTCGAGCTCGTTCTGCATGTCCGTACTACGCACGAGTTCTACAGCCGTCACAGGATCGATGCACGATCGGCTCTCACCCCGGGGGGCCCGGATTCAACCCGGCGAGCTGGATCGCGAGCAGCCGCTCCCATGATCCGGGCAGCGAGTCCTCGTGCTGGATCACGTGGCCGAGCGCACAGGAGCACATCACGATGTCCTCCCACGCGAGGTCGGAGCGCACGGAGCCCTCCGCGACCGCCTCAGCGGCCAGGCGTTCCATCGACTCAACCAGCCCGGGGGTCGAGCGGGCGATCGCCTGATGCTCGCCGGTGACCGTGCTCAGGGCCTCATGCAGTCCGAGGTCGCGGCCCTGGATCTCGCACGAGGCGCGGATGAACGTGTCGAGGCGTTCGCGGGCGGTGAGGTCCTCGCGCTCCAGGACCCCGCGCAGGGTGGCGACGAGCTCGGCGAACTTCTCGCGCAGCATCTCGATCAGCAGCGCCTCGCGGTCGGGGAAGCGCCGGTACAGCGTGCCGACTCCGACGCCCGCGGCCTCGGCGATATCGGTCATCTCGACCTCGTTGCCGTGAATCGCTATCAGCTTGCTGGCCGCGGCCAGGATCCGCTCCCGGTTGCGCTGTGCGTCGGCGCGCAGCGGTGCGCAGTCGGGTTTCGTCGCGGTCTCGATCGTGGCCATGCCATCAAGCTTAGTGGGGCCGGGCGACAAGCGGAAGCAGCATTCCGTATAGTGAACCGGAAGCTTCATTCCGTTTGTATCGAAAGACCACGAAGGAACCGACAGTGACCGACGCCTCCGGCCGCACCTACAACCCCTGGCTCGCGCTCGCCCTGCTCTGCATCGCGCAGTTCATGGTCGTCCTCGACGCCTCGATCGTGAACGTCGCACTGCCGTCGATCGGCTCCGCACTCGACTTCTCGCAGGGCAACCTCTCGTGGGTGGTCAACGCCTACGTTCTCGTCTTCGGCGGCTTCCTGCTGCTCGGCGGGCGGCTGGCGGACCTGCTCGGCCGGCGGGCGATCTTCGTCACCGGGCTGGCGATCTTCTCGGCCGCCTCGCTCGCCGGCGGATTCGCCACCAACGACACCCAGCTCGTGATCGCTCGCGCCCTGCAGGGTCTGGGCGGCGCGCTGTTCTCACCGGCCGCGCTGTCGATCATCACCGCGATCTTCAAGCAGGGCACGGATCGCAACAAGGCGCTGGGGGCCTGGGGCGCGGTCGCCGGCTCCGGCGGCGCCGCCGGGGTCCTGCTCGGTGGCGTGCTCACCGACCTCGCCGGCTGGGAGTGGGTCTTCTGGGTGAACGTCCCGATCGGATTGGCCGCCGCGCTGCTCGCCTTCCGGCTAATCCCGGAAAGCCGCGCCACGGACATGGCCCGCAGCTTCGACGCGCCGGGCGCGGTGACCGTCACGGCCGGGCTCTCGATTCTGGTCTATGCCCTCGTCGACGCGGAGTCGGCGGGCTGGGGGTCGGGTCAGACCATCGCCCTGCTCGGCGTCTCGGCGGCCCTGCTCGCATCCTTCTTCGTGATCGAGCGCCGTGCTCTGGCGCCGCTCGTGCCTGGCCGCCTGGCCGCGATCGGAACGGTGCGCGGATCCAACCTCGTCGCCCTCCTGGTCGGCGCCTCGCTGTTCTCGATGTTCTTCTTCGTCTCGCTCTACATGCAGCAGGTGCTCGGCTTCAGTCCCCTGAAGACCGGCTTCAGCTACCTGCCGCTCGCGGTCACGATCATCCTCAGCGCCGGCCTCGCCTCGCAGCTCGTCAACCGGCTCGGGTTCAAGCCCGTGCTGATGATCGGCCTGGTCTTCATCGCCGCCGGCCTCGCCTGGTTCGCCCAGGTGTCCGTGGACGGCTCCTTTGCCGCCGATGTCCTCGGGCCGTCGCTGCTGGCAGCGGTCGGCCTGGGCTTCTCCTTCGTCCCGGTGACGATCGGCGCGGTCTCGGGCATCGATGCCAACGACTCGGGGATCGCCTCGGGCCTGATCAACGCCTCCCAGCAGGTCGGCGGCGCGCTCGGCCTCGCTGTGCTCGCGACGATCGCCAACGGGCGGACGGACAGCGTGCTGGATGCAGCGGCGGGTGATCCCGCGGTGCTGCCGGTGGCGCTCACGGAGGGATTCCAGAGTGCGTTCTTGGTCGGTGCCGGCTTCGCGCTGCTGGGCCTGCTGATCGCCGCGACGCTGATCAGCTCGCGCGACTCCCGGAAGTTCGTGGAGGAGGGAGCGGAGGCGGTCCCGGTCGCGGCCTGAGCGAGCGCTCCGCCTCGCTCACTCGCAGAATGGGCGTCCGCCGGAGCGCTCGTCGCGCCCCGCGACCCCGGCGCAGCGCCGCAAGCGGGAGAGCTCGCCGAGCAGATCCGCCTGCCGCTCGCGCCCGGAGGATCCCTCTGCAGCCGGGAAGGCGTTCTCGAGCTGCATCGGGTCCCGGGCGGTCTCGTAGTGCTCGTGCTCGGGGGAGCACGCTCCCCCCGGCCCCGTCGGCGTCGGATACCTGGCGAGCATCTCCGCCGGCCGCCAGATCGCCGCGAAGGCGGCGCAGAGGTACTCGTGGCGCTCCTGCTCGATCAGGATCGCCCGGTCGTCAGGCCAGTCCGAGGGGCCGCGGGCGATCAGCGGCAGGAGCGAGCGGCCGTCGAGGATTCGGCAGCGCCGGGGCCCCTTGCAGCTCTGCGCCCCGGCGAGCTCGAGGATGGTTGCGGTGATGTCGATGTTGGCGACCGGGCTGCCGACGGTGGTCCGGCTTCCAATACCGGCAGCGGGTGGGAGCCGGATCAGGAGCGGGACCCGGATCGCCTCCTCGTAGGGGTATCCCTTGTTCCTCTGGAGCCGGTGCTCGCCGTGAAAGAACCCGTTGTCGGAGGTGAAGACGACGGCGGTGTCCCGCAGCGATCCGGTCCTGCCGAGAGCCCGGACGAGCTGCCGGAATCCGCGATCGACGCTGCGGAGGGAAGCCAGCTGACAGCGATACCGGCGCAGGATCTGCGCCCGCGCCGCGGCGTCGAGGCGCGGCAGGGAGGAGACGGCGGAGCTCTTGTCGGACAGGTCGGCCTCGTCGTAGGAGCGTGCACCCTGCGGGAGCCGGTCCTGGGGCAGCGGCTCGTGCACGAACCGGTCGAGGTCGACGGGGTCGGGCTGCGCGGCGTGCTCGCAGCGGCCGGGCGTAAAGGAGGTCTCGGAATGG
>DATFLZ010000205.1:0-4829 GCA_035267205.1 Solirubrobacterales bacterium
CTTCGTCTCGGTCGCACCGGCCCCCTGACCGCCGGGCGCGTCGCCGGGGTCCTCGTCGCCCCCGAAGAGGCTGAGCACGAGCAGGAAGACGACCACGGCCGCGATCACCCCGAGCACGATCAGCGGCGCCCGTGACCGCGGCCGCTCGCTCGGGCCGCGCGGCTCCGACAGCAGGGGCTCCGAGGCGCTGGGGCCGCCGGGGGCCGTGCTCTCGCCATAGCGGCGCCGGTACACGTCGGCGAGCATCTCGCCGTCCAGGCCCAGCATCTGTCCGTAGGTGCGTAGAAAGCCGCGGACGTAGGCCGGCGCCGGGAGGGTCTCCCAGTCCTCGTTCTCGAGGGCTCGGATGTAGCGCGCGCGGATCTTGGTCCGGTCCTCGACCTCGCGCACGTCCATCCCGAACCGGCGGCGCGCGTCGCGCAGGGTCGCGCCGATCTCGATCTCGCCTTGGCCTCTGCCGCTCATCTCGCGGAGTATTACGGGGGCGCGCTTCCCGCGAGCGGTCAGCCGCCGACCTGTTCGAGGCCGGCGCCCTCGGTCGGCGGGCCCTCGCCCTGGGGCTCCTCATCCCCGTCCGAGGCAGCATCGGCCTCCGCCCTCGCCGCGCCGCGACCCGCGAGCACGCGATCGATCTCCCCCGGTCCGATCAACACCTCACGCGCCTTTGAGCCCTCGTAACCGCTGATCACGCCGCGGCGCTCGAGCATGTCGATGAGCCGCCCGGCTCGCGTGTAGCCGACCCGCAGGCGGCGCTGGATCATCGAGACCGACGCCGTGTCGGTCTCGACGCAGATTCTGATCGCGTCCTCGAGCAGCTCGTCCTCGTCCGGGGAGAACTCGCTGTCGGAGGGATCCGGATCCGGCTCGGGCTTGGCCTCGAGCAGGTCGACGTCGAAGTTGGGCTCGCCCTGCCGGTTCCAGCAGGAGACGACCTTCGCGATCTCGTCCTCGGTGACGAAGGCGCCCTGGACGCGCTGAAGCTTCGAGGAGCCCACCGGGCGGAAGAGCATGTCGCCCTGGCCGAGGAGGGACTCCGCCCCGCCCTGGTCGAGGATCACGCGCGAGTCGATCTGGGAGGCCACGGCGAAGGCGATTCGAGCCGGGATGTTGACCTTGATCGTGCCCGTGATGATGTCCGTGGAGGGCCTCTGAGTGGCCAGGATCAGGTGAATTCCAACCGCGCGCGACTTCTGGGCCAACCGGATGATCGCGTCCTCCACCTCGCCGGGCGCGACCATCATCAGGTCCGCGAGCTCGTCGATCACGCAGAGGATGTGCGGCAGCGGAGCCTCGCCCTTCGTCTTGCGGATGCGGTTGAGCTCGTCCAGGTTGCGGGCGCGGGCCTCGCCCATCACGGAGTAGCGGGACTCCATCTCGCCGATCAGGTTCTCCAGCACGTTGGCCGCGATCCTCGGCGAGGTGACGACCGGCGTCAGCAGGTGCGGGACGGAGTCGTAGTGGTTGAGCTCGACCTGCTTGGGATCGACGAGCACGAGCCGCAGCTCGTTCGGGGAGCTGTGCAGGAGCATCGAGCTGAGAATCGCGTTCACGCAGCCGGACTTGCCCGATCCGGTGGTGCCGGCGATCAGGATGTGCGGCATCTTCGCGAGGTCGGTCCAGATCGCCTGGCCCGAGATGTCCTTGCCGAGCCAGCAGGCCAGCGGGCTCGAGTCCTTGGGCCGTCCCTGGTAGATATCACCGAGCCGGACCATCTTGCGCTTGCTGTTGGGCACCTCCACGCCAACCGCGCGCTTGCCCGGGATCGGAGCGAGAATGCGGATGTCGGTCGAGGCCAGCGCGTAGGCGAGATCGTCCTTGAGCTGAGCGATCTTGCCGACCTTCGTGCCCGGTGCCAGCTGCAGCTCGAACCGGCTCACGTGCGGGCCGGAGACGGTGCCGACCAGCTTCGCTTCGACGCCGAAGTGACCGAGCGCCTCCAACAGCGCCTTGGCGGTCGCCTCCATGTCGCGCTTGTCGGGGCCGCGGTCGGCCCCGCTCCCCTTCTTGAGCAGCTTCTTGGGAGGCAGCCGGTAGTTGCGCTCCTCGGACTCGGTGATGCCTCCCTCGGTGCGCTTCGCCCCCATCGGCGTCGTCTTGCTCACCTCGATCTCGCCCTCATCGCCCTCCGGCACCGTGGGCACGGCATCCGGGTCGCCCTCGACCTCGAGCGCCGCGAGCTCTTCCTCGGTCAGCGGCTCCTCGTCGGGCTCGGCGGCCGGCTCTCCGTCATCGCCGACGCCATCGGCGCCGATGGCGTCGATGGCGGAGGTGTCAGTCGTTTCGTGCTCCTCCTCGTCGAGGCTCATCGTCTCGCCGGGGTCCTCGAAGACGAGCTCGGTCTCGGCCTCCCCGTCCTCGTCGGGTGCCGGCCCGGCGGCACCGTCCTCGCGGCGCCGGCGGGCGGTGCGCGCCAGCTCGCCGGTTGCCTCGGAGGCGCGGCGGCCGGCATCGGCGCCGGAGCGGATCAATCCGGCGATCGGACGACCGCTGAGCAACAGCGCGCCGCTCACGACCATCAGCACAGCGATGATGTGGGCCCCGACGCTCTGGAACAACGTTGCGGCTGCCCAGTAGAGGAGCTCGCCGATCGCGCCGCCGTGCTCGGTGAAGTAGTCGGGATCGAAGTAGGTGTCGCCGCGCCGCGGTCGATCGGGACCGAGGCCCGCTGTTTCCGCGGCAAAGGCGAGCAGCAGCCCGGCGAGAAGCAGGAGCGCCCCGGCGTTGAGCGCGCCTGGGTAGCGGATGAACGGCCTCATCACCAGCGCACCGCCGATGCCGGCGAGCAGCATCGGCACGGCGTAGGCTGCCGACCCGGCGAGCCAGGTGAGTCCGGTCTCGAGACCCTCTCCGACCTTCCCCCCGTCCCAGCCGCCGTAGAGCACGAAGCCCAGGTAGAGGCCGGCCGCGAGGGCGCCGAGGCCGATCAGGTCGAGCGTCCGCTGCTCGAGGCCTCCACCCTCGGCGCGCGCGGACGCCCCCCGCTTGGCGGGCGCCTTCTTCTTAACGGCCTTGCGCGCACCCGAGCCCCCTCCACGCTTGGAGGTGGCTCGGCCGCGCTTTCCGAAGGGCCAAGAGGGCATGATTGACATTCAGCGACCCCTTCGACGCCGGGGGCGGCAGACCTCTTGCCACCCGGCAAACGGGATTAGGAAGCCTGAAGGTTGATCTTTAAGATCGGCGCCATGGACGCCGCCGACATGCTCACCGGCCGGGTCCTCGTCGTCGAGGACGATGAGGACATCGCCGACGTGCTTCGTCGCTCCCTGCGACAGGAGGGGCACGAGGTGCGCACCGCCATCGACGGCGAGGATGCGCTCGAGGCGGCCACCGACTTCATGCCGGATCTCGTCGTGCTCGATCTCGGCCTCCCCAAACTCGACGGAGTCGAGGTCTGCCGTCGGCTGCGTGACGAGAGCGACGTGCCGATCCTGATTCTCACGGCCCGCACCGACACCGAGGATCGCGTGCGCGGGCTCGACGCCGGCGCCGACGACTACCTGGTCAAGCCCTTCGAGCGCGCCGAGCTGCTGGCCCGCCTCCGCGCCCTGATGCGCCGCCGCCCGCCGCGCGGGAGCGCCTCGCTGCGGGTCGGTGATCTCGCGCTCAACCCCGACACGCGGGAGGTCAGTCGCGGAGACCGCCAGCTGGATCTCACCGCCCGCGAGTTCGAGCTGCTCGAGTTCCTGATGCGCAACCAGAAGCTGGTGATCTCCCGCGAGCGGCTTCTGGAGGAGGTCTGGGGCTATGACCCAACCTCGATGACGAACACGATCGACGTCTTCATCAGCAACCTACGGCGCAAGCTCGAAGAGGGAGGCGAAGGCCGGATCCTGCACACGAAGCGTGGGGCGGGTTACGTGGTGCGGGCGTGAAACCGGTCCGCGCGGCGATGGCGAGCCTGCGCCGCCGTCCGGTGCGGGCCCGCCTCGGAATCTTCTCGGGAGCGCTGACCGCCGTGATCCTGATCGCCTTCGCGATCGTGGTCGGGCGGCTCGTGCAGAACCGGCTGCAGGCCGACTTCCGCGAGGAGGTGCGCGACGCGGCGGCCGCGCTATCGGTGAACATGACGATCGCCGCAACGCCGGATGGGCTCCGGTACAACGGCCCCAACCTCCAGGAGCTGGCCATGGCCAATGACGCGGTGATCCGGGTCGTCAACGCCGACGGCACCGCGACCAGCTTCAGTAGCGCCGACGCGCCGCCTCTAGGTCAGCCCGGCGACGGCTCGGTGCGAGACGCCGGGGTGCCCGATCTGCGCGTCGCCGACCAGCAGATCCGCTCCACGCTGGGCTTCACGGGGCCGCTGTTCGTGCAGTACGCGCGCAGCCAGACGAGCCTCGACAAGACGATAGAGCGCCTCTGGCTGTTCCTCGGCGGCGGCGTTCTGATCGGCACCCTGCTCGCGGTCTTCGCGGGGATGACTGTCGCGAACCGGGCGATGCAACCGATCGCGAATCTCACGGGCACCGCTCGCAACATCGCCCGCACCCGTGACCCGTCGCTGCGGATTCCTCAGATCGAGAGCGACGACGAGGTCGCGGAGCTCGCCCGGACCCTCGACGAGATGCTCCGGGAGCTCGACGCCGCGCGGAGCGAGACCGAGCTGACGATCCAGCGGCAGCGGGAGTTCGTCGCCGACGCGTCGCACGAGCTGCGCACCCCGTTGACCAGCATCCTCGCCAACCTCGAGCTACTCGAGGGCGGGCTCGACCCCGGCGCCGACGATGAGCTCGCCGCGACGCGATCGGCGCTGCGCTCGTCGAAGCGAATGGGCCGGCTCGTCGGCGATCTGCTGATCCTCGCCCGCGCCGATGCGGGCCGCCGGGAAA
>DATFLZ010000206.1:0-5127 GCA_035267205.1 Solirubrobacterales bacterium
CTCGAACGGGATCTTCAGGTCGTGGGACGCGATCCCGAGCAGCTCCTCGGGATCGTGAACGGGCGCGGCGCCGGCCCCGCGCGGCTCGGGGCCGCGCTTGCGCCAGTTCAGGTTGCGGACGATCTCGCGTCCGAGGCGGCAGGCGTCCACCTCGTCGTTGGCGATGAACTCGGAGACGCCGGAGACCTTCGAGTGCATCTCCGCCCCGCCGAGGGCCTCCTCCTCGGCCTCCTCCCCGGTCGCCATCTTGACCAGCGGCGGCCCGCCGAGGAACACCAGACCCTGCTCACGGACCATGACGACGTAGTCGGAGGTCCCGGGTAGGTAGGCGCCGCCGGCGGTGGAGTTGCCGGTGACCAGGGCAACCGTCGGAATCCCCGCCGCCGAGACCTGGCTGAGGTTCCGGAAGGTCGCGCCCCCGGGGATGAAGATCTCCTTCTGGCGGGGCAGGTCGGCGCCGCCGGACTCGACGAAGCCGATCGACGGCAGCCGGTTGATGCGCGCGATCTCCTGCAGCCGCAGGCTCTTGCGCAGCGTGTAGGGGTTGGAGGTCCCGCCACGCACCGTCGGATCGGAGGCGGTGAGAAGGCACTCGACTCCCTCGACCAGGCCGATGCCGCCCACGAGCGAGGCGCCGACCTCGTACTCGGAGCCATAGCCGACGAGCGGGGCGAGCTCGAGAAAGGGGGAGTCGCGGTCGAGCAGGGTCTCGATCCGCTCCCGCGGCAGCATCCGGCCGCGCCGGTGGTGGCGCTCGATCTTCTCCGGGCCGCCGCCCATCCGGGCCTTCTCCTGCTCGCCGGCGAGCTTCTCGAGGCGCTCGAGCATCTTGTCCCGGTTCTCGGCGTACTGCTCCGAGCCCGTGTCTATGCGGGATTGAAGTACGGACAAAGTAGGAAGTAGAACTTACTACTTCAGATTGGCGCGCCTGCCGTCGTTGCGGGGCTTGCGATCGCTCTTGGCGATCCGCTCGAGGCCAGGGACCGATCCCGCCGCCCTCAACTGACAACCTATGGCCATGGACGAAGGCTCCGACGCCGCCGGCGGGACCCCGGCGCGCCACTCGACGCGGGGGCTGCTGCTGAGGATCCTCGGGGCGGTCGCGGTCGTGATCGGCGCGATCCTGATCAAGGACGCGGTGCTCGACGGAGGGGTCGAATCGCAGGCGACGGCCGGCTCGAGGGTGATCGACTGGCGGGTCGAGAGCGAGCTGCTCGGCGAGGAGCTGCCGGTCAGCGTCGTGATTCCGCCGGGAGCCCGCGACGGGCGCCGGTCGCTCCTCGTCTTTCTGCACGGACGGGGCGACGACCACGAGACCTACCTCGAGGAGGAGATGTTCGATGCTCTCGACCGCCAGGGGGGACGGGCGCCGGTAGTCGCCTTCCCGCGGGGCGGGCCCGACTCCTACTGGCACGACCGCGAGGACGGCGAGTGGGGCTCGTACGTGACCGACGAGCTGGTCCCGAGGCTGGTCAGGCGATTCGAGATCGAGCCGGAGCGGATCGCGATCGGGGGCATCTCGATGGGTGGCTTCGGCGCCTTCGACATCGCCGCGCGGCAGCCCGGGACGTTCTGCGCCGTCGGCGGTCACTCGCCGGCCGTCTGGCTCGACGCGTCGGCGACCGCGCCGGGGGCGTTCGACGACGAGCAGGACTTCGCCGAGCACGACGTGATCGAGGAGGTCGGCCCGCCCGGATCACCGCTCGACGGCAAGCGCTTCTGGATCGACGTCGGTGCGGCGGACCCGTTCGCCGAGGCCGATGCCGAGCTCGCCGAGCAGCTGATCGACGGCGGGGCCAAGGGCAGGCTGTTCGAGGGCGAGGGCGGTCACGAGGCCGAGTACTGGAGCTCCAACTGGCGTCGCTACATGCACTTCTACGCCCGCGCCCTGAAGCGATGCCAGCAGGAGGCGGCCGCCGAGGCGGAGGGGGACGAGGGGACGGAGCGGAACGCGGAGGGCTGATTCGTCCGGGGCCGGACCTAGCCTCCACTCCCGACCCCCACGCGCAGACGGAGGACCGAATGCCCCCCCTGATCAGCTCCGACGAGGCCCTCGAACTGGGCTCGATCGCCAACGACGACCACGACGCGATCGGCGATCTCGTCGAGCGCGCCTGGCAGGTGCGCACGGAGAGGTTCGGCGACTCGACCGACATGTGCTCGCTGGTCAACGCGAAGTCGGGCGGCTGCGCGGAGGACTGCGGCTTCTGCGCGCAGTCCCGCTACGCCGAGGCGGACACGCCGATGCACGCGATGATGGAGCCTGACCAGATCCTCGAGCACGCCCGCGCGGCCGAGGCGGCCGGTGCGCACCGCTTCTGCATGGTCACCCAGGGCCAGGGCCTGAGCAAGCGTGACTTCGAGAAGATCGTCGAGGGCGCGAAGCTGGTTTCCGAGCAGACCAACCTGAAGCGCTGCGTCTCGGTCGGTCACATCTCTCCCGATCGCGCCAAGCGCCTGGCCGATGCGGGGGTGCAGCGCGTCCACCACAACGTCGAGACCGCACGCTCCTACTACGACGAGGTGACCACGACGGTTCGCTACGAGGGCCGGATCCGGACCATCGAAGCGGTCCGCGACGCGGGCCTCGAGACCTGCGTCGGCGGCATCCTCAACCTCGGCGAGTCCACCGAGCAGCGGGTGGAGATGGCGTTCGAGCTCTCGGAGATCAACCCGACGTCGGTTCCGATCAACCTGCTCAACCCGCGCACCGGCACCAAGTTCGGCGACCGCGAGATGATGGACCCGTGGGACGTGGTCAAGTGGGTCGCGATCTTCCGGCTGATCATTCCCGACGCCCTCTTCCGCCTCTGCGGGGGCAGGGTCGAGAACCTCGAGGAGCTGCAGCCACTCGCGGTCCGGGCCGGTCTGAACGGCGTGATGATGGGGAACTTCCTCACGACCTTGGGGGCGGAGCCGGCCGACGACCGGGCGATGTTCGAGGAGCACGGGCTCAACGTGGCGCGCCAGGACGACAACGGCGCCAACCCGCGTCCCGATAATCGCGAGGGCTGGCTCGACGGTGAGACCCCGAGGACGCCGGTCGACGAGCTGATCGACTCGCAGGAGGAGGCTCCCTTCTGGGATCCGTCCACGCAGCTGCGGGTCGTCAAGAAGCAGGCCAAGCCCCCCGCCTACCCCCGTCCGGCGCAGGCGGCGTCGGGCGACGACGCCGCGGCGGGGCGACGGGCGGCCTGAGCCGATGACGCGGCCGGCGGCGGCCGAGCAGGTCGACGAGCTCCGGCGGGCGGGGCTACACCGGCGCATGCGGCTGATCGAGGGCGCGCAAGGCCCCCGCGTCAGCCTCGACGGCCGCGACGTGCTGCTGCTCTGCTCCAACAACTCCCTCGGCCTCGCGGAGCATCCGGAGGTGCGGCTGGCTGGGGCCGAGGCCTATCGCGACATCTGCGCGAGCGCCGGGGCGTCCCGTCTGGTCAGCGGCAACATGGACGTGCACGAGCGCCTCGAGGGGCGGCTCGCGAGCTTTCACCGGCAGGAGGCGGCGCTCCTGTTCGGCTCCGGGTACCTCGCCAACACCGGCACGATCGCCGCTCTGGCGCGCCGCGGCGAGGTCGTCTACTCGGACGCGCTCAACCATGCCTCGATCGTCGACGGCTGCCGGCTCGCCGGCGCCGAGACGTTCATCTACCGGCACCGGGACGTCGAGCATCTCGGCTGGGCGCTGAAGCGGGCCGACCGCCCCGCCGCCCTGATCGTGAGCGACGGGCTGTTCTCGATGGACGGCGACGTGGCGCCCCTCGCCTGGCTGGTCGAGCTGGCGCGCCGCCACGACGCGCGGCTGATGATCGACGAGGCGCACGCGGTCGGCACCTTCGGGCCCTCCGGGCAGGGGACGATCGCCGCGGCCGGCCTGAGCGACGAGGTCGACGTGACCAGCGGCACGCTCGGCAAGAGCCTGGGCAGCTACGGCGCCTATGTGGCGACCAGCGCGGAGCTCCGTGACCTGCTCGTGAACCGGGCCCGCCCGCTGATCTTCTCGACCGGGCTGCCGCCGGCCGTGGCGGCGGCGGCGGAGGCCGCGCTCGGGATCATCGAGCGCGAGCCGCACCGGGTCGAGCAGCTGCGCGAGAACGGGGAGACGCTGCGGTCGGCGCTCGCGGCCGAGGGCCTCGAGGGGATCGCCGGCGAGGGGGCCGACCCCGGCACCCAGATCATCCCGCTGGTGATCGGCGACCCTGAGCGGGCCGTCGCCGCCTGCGCGCGGGCCCTGGAGCAGGGCGTCTACGCCCAGGCGATCCGCCCGCCGACGGTGCCCGAGGGCACCTCCCGCCTGCGGATGACGGTGATGGCGAGCCACGAGCCCGAGGACCTCCGCCGGGCCGCGTCGGTGATCGCGGCGGCCGTCCGCGCCGTCGCGGCCGACGGCGAGTACTCGATCGAGATCCCCGAGCCCGAGGGCGAGCCGGAGGTCTACAGGGTGGCCCCCGAGCCGGCGTCGCGGGCGCCCCGCTCCTGAGGACCGCAGGGCCGCTTGGCCGCTGGGCGATGAGCTGATGGGCGCGGCGACCTCCGGCCTGTTCGTGACCGGCACGGGCACCGAGGTCGGCAAGACCGTCGTGGCCTCCGTTCTCGCCCGGACCGCGGCCCGCGAGGGCGCCGAGGTCCGGGTGTTCAAGCCGGCGGTCTCCGGGCTCGACGGCGGCGGCGAGAGCGACCACGCGTTGTTGCGCCGGGCATCGGGCTCACCGCAGTCCGACGCCGAGATCGCGCCCTATCGGTTCGGGCCGCCCCTCTCCCCCCACCTCGCCGCCGAGCTGGCGGGGGAGCGGATCGAGCCGCAGCGGCTGCGGGACGCCGCAGCGGCCGCAGGGCGAGGCGCCGGCCTGCTGGTCTGCGAGGGCGTCGGCGGTCTGCTCGTTCCGCTCACCCCGGACTACCTCGTCCGGGATCTCGCCCGCGAGCTCGGGCATCCGGTGATCGTGGTCGCCGGACCCGGCCTCGGGACGATCAACCACACCTTGCTCACGGTCGAGGCGGCCCGGTCGGCGGGCCTGGAGGTGGCGGCCGTCGTGCTCACCCCGTGGCCGGCCGAGCCGGGGGAGCTCGAGCGCTCCAACCGCGAGACCGTCGCCGCCCTGGGCTCCGTCCCGGTGGCGGTCCTGCCCG
>DATFLZ010000207.1:0-5849 GCA_035267205.1 Solirubrobacterales bacterium
TGGGGAACTCCCTGATCGAGGCCGGCGCGGTGGCGGCCCTGTGGCTGATGGTGACCCGCCGCTTCCTGTTCCGCTGGGTGCCACGCTAGGACGCCTGGCCTCGCGCGCCGGCGGGCTCGAGCGGGTCAGGGCATGACAATCGGGAACGCCGGGTCGAGGTTGTCGAGCAGCCCGAAGAACGTGAGCAGCACCTCGCCCTCCCCCTCGATCCGGAGGCGACCGGCCTCGACCAGCTCGGGGAGCTCGGCACGGCCGCCGACCAGCTCGTCGAAGGCCGCGCGGTCCACGATCAAGGTTGCGGCGATGTCAGCGGGATCCTCGCCGCCCTCGCGGAGGGGCTTGTGGGTGAGTACGCCGTTGCCGACGCGCAGCAGGAAGCGCTCCCCGACGTCGGGAAAGCTCCAGACCATGCGCAGCTCGTGCTCGGCGGCCCGCGGCCCGTCGAGCCGGAGCGCGATCGCGTCGAGCAGCTTCGGCGTCTCCAGGTGTGCGATCAGGTCGGCGCCGGCGGCGATCGGCGAGACGGCGCTGACGACGCCCTCGCGCAGCTCCTTTGCTCCCATCAGGAAGAAGTTGCGCCAGGTCGCGTTCTCGGCGCCATAGGCGAGCTGCTCGAGCGCCCTGGCCTCGAGCTCCCGCGCCTCCCGGTTGTCGGGATCGGAGAAGACGACGTGGGAGACGACCTCGGCGACCCAGCGGAAGTCGCCCTCCTCGAAGGCCCCTTCCGCGCGCTCGAGCACCGCCTCGGCGCCGCCCATGTATTCGACGTAGCGGCGAGCCGCGGGTTCCGGGGGATGTCGCCACAGATGCGCGGGGTTACCGTCGAACGCGCCGAGGTAGCGCTGATAGATCGCCTTGGCGTTGTGGTTGACCGAGCCGTAGTGGCCGCGACAGTGCCACTCGGACGCGAGCTGGGGTGGCAGCTCGAGCAGCTCGCCGATCTCCTCGGCGACGTGGCCCTGGTTGAGGAGACGCAGGGTCTGGTCGTGCAGGTAGCGGTAGAGATCGCGCTGCTTGCCGAGCATGTCGACGATGCGCTCGCGCTCCCAACGAGGCCAGTGATGGCCGGCGAACATCACCTCGGACTCACCACAGAAGAGCTCAATCGACTCGTCGAGGAAGTGGGACCACGCCAGCGGATCGCGCACGGGAGCGCCGCGCAGGGTCAGCAGGTTGTGGAGGTTGTGGGTCGCGTTCTCGGCAATGCAGAGCGCGCCCCGATCGGGCAGTAGGAAGTTCATCTCGGCGGGGGCCTCGGTTCCCGGTGTGAGCTGGAAGCGCAGCTCGATCCCGTCGACGATCTCGACCTGCCCGGTGTGCGTGATCTCGAGATTGGGCGGGATCAGCGTCACCGACCCGGTCGAGTTGCGCATGCCGATGCCGGCGCCGATCTGGCCGGCCGGTCCGGGCTCGAGCGGCGCCCCGAACATGTACTCGGCGCGGCGGGCCATCGCCAAGCCCGCGAACACGTTCTCGCTGACGGCGTGCTCGAGGAAGTGCTGCGGCGCCAGCACCGGGATCCTCCCGGCGGCGAGATCCTCGGGGTCGACGACGCCGCGGGCGCCTCCGAAGTGATCCACGTGGGTGTGGGTGTAGAGCAGGCCGGTGACGGGCCGCGCGCCGCGGTGCTCGCGGTAGAGGCGGAGCGCGGCCGCCGCGCACTCGGCGGAGATCAACGGGTCGATCACCAGCACGCCCGTGCCCCCCTCGACGATGGTCATGTTCGAGATGTCCTGCCCCCGGACCTGGTAGATCCCCTCGCCGACCTCGAACAGGCCGCCGATCGCGTTCAGCTGCGCCTGCCGCCAGGCGCTCGGGTTGGCCGTCTCGGGACAGGCCGAGTCGAGGAAGGAGTAGGCCCCGAGGTCCCAGGCGATCCGCCCGTCGGTCGCCTCCACCAGCGCCGGCTCGAGACCCTCGATCCGGCCACGGCGGGCATCCTCGAAGTCGCGCTCGTCGTCGAAGGGAAGCTCGGCGCGCAGCAGGGCGTTGGCCTCGCTCACATGGGGACTTACGGAGGGCTCACGAGATTCGGACACGGACCGATCGTATCCGGCTCAGCCCACGTGCAAGAATGCCAGGCTATTGCCTATGCAATGCCTATACACAGCCCGAGGGCGGCCCTCATCGCGGTGCTCGCGGCGCTGCTCTGGGGCTGCGGCGGTGATGCGAAGGGCGGCGACGCCGGTGAGGACGGCGGGGCGCTGACGATCGCCGCGGCCTCCTCCCTTCGCGACGCCTTCCGAGTCCACGGTGAGCACACCCCCGGCGAGGAGCGCTTCTCGTTCGCCGCCTCGGACCAGCTCGCGGCGCAGATTCGGCAGGGCGCCGGACCCGACCTCTACGCGGCGGCCGACCGGCGCTACGCGGAGGAGCTCGCCGCCGAGGGGCTCGTGGAGGCGCCACTGGTCTTCGCCCGCAACGAGCTCGTGGTCGCGGTGCCGGCGGACTCCCCGATCCGCTCGATCGAGGACCTCGCCGAGGGCGGGCGGGCGCTCGTGATCGGTGCCGACGGAGTGCCGGCCGGCGAGTACGCGCGGGAGGCGATCGCGGCGCTCGATCCGCCGCTGCGGGAGGCGATCCAGGCCGGCGTACGCTCCGAGGAGCCGGACGTGAAGGGGGTGGTCGGCAAGTTGCTGCAGGGCGCCGCTGATGCCGGATTCGTCTACACAACCGACGTCGTCGCCGCCGCCGGAGCGCTGCGGGCGATCCCCCTCCCCCGCGGTGCAAGCCCCGCGATCGAGTACGCGATCGGGGTCGTGGCCTCGACGGAGACGCGCGAGCGGGCACGGGCATTCGCCGAGGGCCTACTGGAGGGACCGGGCGCGCGGACGCTTGCCGAGGCAGGATTCGAGGCACCGGGGTGAGGGCCGGCTGGTTCGCCGTTCTCCTCGCGGGCGCGCTGGCGCTGGCGCTCGTCTTCCTGACGCTGCCGATCGCGGCGATCTTCCTCGAGGCGGGACCCGGCGAGCTGTGGAGCAGCCTCGGGGAGCCCCAGGCGCTGGACGCGCTGAAGCTGAGCCTGACCACGTCGGCGATCGCGCTGGCGCTGATCGTGGTCGTCGGCACTCCCGCCGCCTACTTGCTCGCGACGCGCTCGTTCCGGGGACGGGAGCTCCTGGTGACCCTCGTCGAGCTGCCGCTGGTCGTGCCCCCCGCCGTGGCCGGGATCGCACTGCTCGCCGCGTTCGGGCCCGAAGGGCTCCTCGGCGCCGCCGTCGCCGACGCCGGGCTACAGCTGGTGTTCACCACGGCGGGAGTCGTCGTCGCGCTGACCTTCGTCGCCAGCCCCTTCTATCTGCGGGCCGCCCAGGCGGCGTTCGAGGCCGTGGATCCGAGTTGGGTAGGCGCGGCGCGAACGCTCGGCGCGAGCGAGTCTCGCGCCTTCGTCACGGTCGTCGTGCCGGCCGCGCTCCCTGGGCTGGCCACCGGCGCCGCGCTCGCCTGGGGCCGGGCGCTTGGCGAGTTCGGGGCGACGCTCGTCTTCGCCGGCTCCTTCCAGGGCGTGACCCAGACGGCCCCGCTGGCGATCGTCGAGCTGTTCGGCAGCGATTTCGACGCCGCGCTGGCACTCTCCGCGGTGCTGGTCGCGGTCTCGGCCGCGCTGCTGGTCGCGGTCAAGCTCGTCGCCGCACGCGCCGGGACCGGCCTGGCGGGAAGGGGGGCGGGCGATGCTCGAGGCTGAGCTGGGGACCGGCCTCCGTGACTTCCGACTCGAGCTGTCGCTCGCCGTCGAGGCCGGATGGCCACTGGCGATCGTCGGCCCCTCGGGCGCGGGCAAGAGCTCCGTACTGCGGGCCATCGCCGGGCTCGCTGCCCCTGAGCGCGGGTCGATCCGCTGCTCCGGCCGAGTCTGGCTCGACACCGCAGGGGGCGCGAACCTGCCCCCGGAGCGGCGCCGGTGCGGATACGTCTTCCAGGACTACGCGCTGTTCGAGTCGATGAGCGTGCGCGGCAACGTCGCCTACGGGCTCGGGCGGCTCCCACGCCGCGAGCGCGGCGCTGAGGCCGAGCGCATGCTCGACCGGTTCGGGATCCGGGCGCTCGCCGACGCGCGCCCCGCGGAGCTCTCGGGCGGGGAGCGGCAGCGGGTGGCGCTCGCGAGGGCACTCGCTTCGCGACCCACGGCGCTCCTGCTCGATGAGCCACTGGCCGCGCTCGACGCGGTGACGCGAACGGCCGCCGGCGCTCAGCTCCGGCGCATCATCGACGAGGCCGCAGTCCCCACCGTGCTCGTCACCCACGACTTCGCGGAGGCGATCACGCTGGTCGAGAAGGTCGCCGTCCTCGAGGAGGGCCGCATCGTCCAGCGCGGGCGGCCGGAGGAGCTCGCCGCCGAGCCGGTCTCGGGATTCGTGGCGGAGCTGACCGGCTCCGTCGTCCTGGCGGGAGTCGCCCGGATGCGGCCCGACGGCCTCAGCGAGGTGCTGGTCGAGGGCGGCGGCGTCCTGACGAGCACCGACGAGGCGCCCGGGGGTCCAGTCTGCGCGGCGGTGCACCCATGGGAGATCGCGATCGAGCCTGCCGGCAGCGCCGAGCACGGTTCCCAGCGCAACCGGCTGGAGGCGACCGTGCGCTCGGTGGCCAGGATCGGCAACCGCGTCCGGGTCGGGCTCGATACCCCGCAACCGCTCGTCGCCGAGGTCACCCCCCAGGCCCGGGAGCAGCTCGGGCTGGCCCCGGGAGTGGCGGTCACCGCGGTCTGGAAGGCGGCCGCCACGCGGCTGACGCCACGGTGAGACACTGGTGGGGATGAGCGGCACCGACTCCGGATACGCGACGCTGGGTGAGGCGGCGAGGGCGCTCGGAGTCAGCCCGGACACGCTGCGGCGGTGGGATCGCTCGGGGAAGCTCCGGACCGAGCGCGACGAGAACAACCGCCGGCTGGTCTCCCACGCCGAGCTCGAGCGGCTGGGCGCGGCCCCCGAGCGGCATCGAGCCGGCGACGAGCTGAGCGCCCGCAACCGCTTTCCCGGGGTGGTGCGTTCGGTCGAGGTCGACGGCGTGATGGGCGTGGTCGAGATCGAGGCGGGTCCCCATCGGGTGAGCGCGGTCATCACCCGGGACGCAATCGAGGAGCTCGGGCTGCGCGAGGGTGTAGAGGCGACCGCGATGGTCAAGGCGACGTCGGTGATGGTGATTCGCGAGAGCGACGCGGGTGAATGAAGGAAGTTCGGGGGCCGGGAGCATGAGGAGGGTCGGCGGGACGCGAGTCGCCCTCGCCGTCGCGGTGCTGGCTGCCGCGCTGCTCGCCGGCTGCGGGGGCGGGAGCGGGGAGAAGACTCCGGCCACGAACCCGGTGCCGGAGGTCGGTGAGCGGCCGAGCAACAAGGGGCCCAACCTGCTCGTCGTGATGGTCGACGATCAGACGGTGGGCAGCTTCACCCCGGAGATCATGCCCGGCGTCACGAGCTTCTTCGACGAGGCTGGCAGCGTCTTCGGCCAGGCGATCGCCGCGCCTCCGCTGTGCTGCCCGGCGCGGGCCGGGTTCCTGACCGGCCGCTACGCCCACAACAACGGCGTGGTCGAGAACGACATCGGCTACCCGACGATGCGCGGCAAGGACCGGACCTTCCCGGTGGCGCTGCAGCGAGCCGGCTACCGCACCGGGATGATCGGCAAGTTCCTCAACGGCTACGACCGGGAGAACGGGGCCGACCCCGCCCCCGGCTTCGATCGCTGGTACGCGATGCTCGGCTCGGCCGAGTACCGGGACTTCGAGGTCAGCGACCAGGGTGAGCGCGGGTTCGCCTCCGGGTACGCGACCCGTGTCCTGACCGACGAGGCCCGCGAGTTCATGGACCGGGGCGGGCGGCGCCCCTTCTTCCTCTGGCTTTCCTACAACGCTC
>DATFLZ010000208.1:0-7925 GCA_035267205.1 Solirubrobacterales bacterium
CGGCCCTCCAACGAGGCCGCCCTTTTTTGTTCCCTGAACCAACCAGCCGACTACCGAGACAGATGACCGAGACGATCACCAGCCCCCAGAACGAGAAGCTCAAGCTGATCCGCCGGCTCGCGGAGCGTCGTGGCCGGGAGCGCGAGGGCCTGTTCGCCACCGAGGGCGAGGATCTGCTCGCCGCCGGCCTTGCGTCGGGCGCGACTCCCCGGCTCGTGCTGGTCGCGGCGGGCTCCGGCCCGGGCCTGCCGCAGGAGGCCGACCCGGTCGAGGTGGACCCAGAGCTGCTCGCGGGGGTGTCGGCCCTCGGATCCGGCAGCAGGGTGATCGCCGCCTGGCCCCTGCCCGAGCCTGGCGAGCCCGACGGCGCCGGCCCCTGCACTTACCTGCACGGTGTCGCCGATCCGGGCAACGTCGGGACGATCGTCAGGACGAGCGCCGCCCTCGGGGCGGGCCAGGTCGTGCTCGGCGAGGGCTGCGCGGACCCGTGCGGGCCGAAGGCCGTGCGAGCGAGCATGGGCTCGATCTTCAGCCACCCGCCACGCAGCGCCTCGATCTCTGCGACCCCCTCGCCGCGGCTGGCGCTCGTCGCCCATGGCGGGGAGCCGCTGGATGCCGCGCTGCTCGATCTGAGGCCGGCCACGGTCTGTTTCGGCGCCGAGCGGGAGGGCCTCGACCGGGAGTCGCTGGCGGCCTGCGACGCGCGGGCCACGATCCCGCTGGCCACGGGCGCGGAGTCGCTCAACGTGGCGGCGGCTGCGGCGATTGCCCTGTACCGGGTATGTTCGCTCGCCGCCCCACCGGAGACGACCGCATGAACACGCTCGATCGAATCGAAGAGATCCGTGCCGAGGCCGAGGCCGAGATCGCCGCCGCCGGCGACAGCGAGGCGCTCGAACAGCTCCGGGTCCGGTACCTGGGCCGCAAGGCCGAGCTGACCGCGATCCTCCGAGGCATCGGTGCTCTGGAGCCCGCCGAACGGGGCCCCGTCGGCAAGGGCGGCAACGAGGCGCGCAGGTCACTCGAGCAGCTGCTCGAGGAACGGATCGAGCGCCTCGGCGGAGCCGAGCTCGACCGCCGCCTTGCCGAGGATGCCATCGACATCACGCTGCCCGGTACCCCGCCGGTCAAGCACGGGCACCTGCATCTGCTGACCCGGACGCGCCGGGAGATCGAGGATGTCTTCGTCGGCCTCGGCTACCGGGTGCTCGAGGGCCCCGAGATCGAGCACGACTACTACAACTTCACGGCGCTCAACCACCCGCCGGGGCACCCGGCGCGGATGCTTCAGGACACCTTCTACATCGACCCCGGAACGCTCGGTGAGCGCGTCGAGCTGTTCGGGACCGATGGCGCGCCGCTCGCCGGTGCCCCTGGCCCTCGGGACGTCCTGCTGCGCACGCACACCTCGCCGATGCAGGTGCGCTCGATGGAGGCTCAGGAACCGCCGATCTTCATCGTCGTCCCCGGCACCGTCTACCGGCGGGACTCCGACGCGACCCACACGCCGATGTTCAACCAGGTCGAGGGCCTCGCGGTGGCTGAGGGAATCACGCTCGCCGATCTCAAGGGAACGCTGCTGACCCTCTCTCGCGCCCTCTTCGGGCCGGAGCGGGACGTGCGGATTCGGCCGCACTTCTTCCCGTTCACCGAGCCGAGCGTGGAGTTCGACGCCTCCTGCTTCCGCTGTGATGGCACCGGCAGACTCGACGGCGGCGAGCGCTGCAACCTGTGCAAGGGGATCGGCTGGCTGGAGATCGGCGGGGCCGGAATGGTGGACCCGAACGTGTTCGGGTTCGTCTCGGGCGACGGGTACGACCCCGAAAGGCTCCAGGGCTTCGCCTTCGGCATGGGCGTCGAGCGAATCGCGATGCTGCGCTACGGCGTCCCCGACCTGCGGCTGTTCTTCGACAACGACGCGCGTTTCCTGGAGCAGTTCTGATGCGTATTCCCATTTCTTGGCTGAGCGAGTACTGCGATCCCGGTCTGAGCGCAGAGGAGCTGACCGAGCGGCTGTCGATGACGGGCACCGAGGTCGAGCGGATCGCCGATGCCGGCGCGCCGAGCTCCGACGGCTTCGTCGTCGGCCACGTCGAGGCGGTCGATGACCACCCCGATGCCGACCGGCTCCGCGTCTGCTCCGTTGTGGTCGGCGAGGCCGAGTCGCGGACGATCGTCTGCGGCGCGCCCAACGTCGCCGCCGGGCAGACGGTGGCGGTGGCGCTGCCCGGCGCGGTGATGCCGGACGGGACGAAGCTCGGCGAGGCGAAGCTCCGCGGCGTGAAGTCCAGCGGGATGATCCTGAGCGAGCGCGAGCTGGAGCTCGGGGACGATCACGGCGGGATCGCCGTGCTGGAGACGGACACGGGCCCGGGAACTCCGCTCCAGGACGTCGTGCCTGTCAGCGACACCGTGCTCGAGGTCGAGGTGACCCCGAACCGGCCCGACTGCTTCGGCATCTATGGCGTCGCCCGCGAGGTGCACGCGATCACCGGCGCGGAGCTCGCGCCCGCGCCCTGGGAGGCGGACGCAGAGGCGACCGGCGAGGGGAAGGCCTCCGACTACGCGACGGTCGACGTGGAGGTTCCGGACCTGTGCCCGAGGTTCACGGCGCGCGTGTTCACCGACGTCGAGATCGGCCCCTCGCCGCTGTGGCTCAAGCAGCGGCTCGCCGCCGCCGGTCAGCGACCGATCAACAATGTCGTCGACATCACCAACTACGTGATGCTGCTCACCGCCCAGCCACTGCACGCCTTCGACCTGGATGAGATCCGCGGCGGGGGCCTGGTCGTCAGGCGCGCGGTCGAAGGCGAGACGATGACCACGCTCGACGACGTCGAGCGCAGCTTCGACTCCGAGGCCGTCCTCGTCTGCGACAAGGAGGGCCCATCCGGCATCGCGGGGATCATGGGCGGTCAGATCTCGGAGGTCTCGGAGGGAACGACCCGCGTGCTGCTCGAGGTCGCTACCTGGGACGGGCCGAACATCCTCACCACCTCGGGCAAGCTCGGCCTGCGCTCGGAAGCCTCGACGCGGTTCGAGAAGCAGCTGCACCCCGATCTGGCGATGCGAGCCCAGCGGATCGCATCGCGGCTCATGGTGGAGCTCTGCGGCGCCAGGCTCGTGCCGGGCACGATCGACGTGGACGCGGGCGCATACCCGCCGAGGGGCGTTGAACTGCGCACCGAGCGCGTCTCGAGCCTGCTGGGGATGGACATCCCCGCGGAGCAGGCGCGCACCTACCTCGAGCGGCTGGCCTTCGGGCCTCAGGGCGGGGACGGCAGCGTGGAGCGGCTCGCCGTCGAGGTCCCCGCCGACCGCTACTTCGACGTGACCCGCGAGGTCGACCTGATCGAGGAGGTCGGGCGGGTGCACGGAATCGACGAGAACCTAGAGGCGACGCTGCCGTCGCGGCCCGCCGGTGCGGACGAGGTGGGCGCCGGGGCCCTGCTCCGCCACCAGCGCCTGCTGCGTCGCGCCGAGGACGTCCTTCGGGACGCCGGCCTGGAGGAGGCGATCACGTGGACGTTCGTCGCGCCCGATGCCTCCGCCCGGCTCGGCGTCGACGATGAGCAGCCGATCACTGTCCACAACCCGCTCTCGGAGGATCAATCGGTGATGCGGACGTCGCTCCTCGGCGGGCTGATCGACGCTGCTGTGCTCAACCTCTCACGTGGGGCCGTCCGAGTCAGCCTGTTCGAGTCGGCGCGGGTCTATCTCCCCGAGCGCCCGCCCACCGACGGCGGCGTCCTCGACGGGCACTTTGCCGGCCATCGGCCACCACCCGCCCGCGAGCCGCATCGCCTGGCCGCGATCGTCTGCGAGACGCTCGCCCATCCGAGCTGGCGTGGCGAGGCCGCGGCCGCGGACTTCTACCTGGGCAAGGGTCTGGTCGAGCTGCTCTGCGGGTCGCTGCGGGCGCCGCTCGAGTGGCGCGCGGCGGAGCGGCCCTTCCTCCATCCGGGCCGCGCCGCGGAGCTGCTCGTAGGGGGCCGACTCGCCGGCTGGCTCGGCGAGCTGCACCCTCGGCTGCGCGAGGCCGCCGATCTCCCTCCGGCGGTCGCATTCGAGCTCGACGCCGGGCCGCTCGTCGCGGCCTCCGCCGAGGGCGCCGAGATCTACGAGGACCTGACCTCCTATCCGGCTGTCTGGGAGGACATCGCGGTCGTCGTCGATTCGAGCGTCAGTGCCGCCGAGGTCCGTGAGGCGATCAGGGAGGGCGGCGGCGAGCTGCTGCGCTCGGCTCGGATCTTCGACGTCTACGAGGGGGAGCAGGTCTCCGCCGGGCAGCGGAGCCTGGCGCTGCGGCTGGAGTTCAGGGCGACCGATCGGACACTGACCGACGAGGAGGTCGCCGACCGGCGCGGGCGGATCGTCTCCGCCCTGGATCGGGTCGGGGGGTCCCTCCGTGGCTGAGGCTGCCGACACGACGGGTGCGCAGCCGCTCGACGACGACCCCGCCGCCCGGGTTCTGGTCGCCGGCGCGTCGGGCTTCGCCGGCGCCCTCGCGGCACAGCTGGTCTGGCGCCACCCGCGGCTGGAGCTCGTCCAGGTCACCTCCCGCTCCGACGTGGGCACCCGGCTCGATCGGCTCTACCCCCGCTACCGGGTACCGCTGGAGCTGACCGAGCTCGACGTCGACGGGATCGAGGAGTGCGACGCGGCGATCGTCGCCTACCCGCACGGCGCGGCTGCGCCCGCGGTCGCCGCACTGCGGGGCCTCGGCCTCCAGGTGGTGGACCTGTCCGCCGACTTCCGGCTCAACGACCCCGAGACCTACCGGGAGTGGTACGGCGAGCTCGGCGAGCCGACGCTGCTCCCCGAGGCCGTCTACGGGCTGCCGGAGCTCTACCGGGAGCGGATCGCCGAGTCCTCGCTGGTCGCGAACCCCGGCTGCTACCCGACCGCGACGATCCTGGCGCTGGCGCCGCTCGCTGCGGAGGGCCTGATCGCTGACGTGGTCGTGGACGCTAAGTCCGGCGTCTCCGGGGCCGGGCGGGGCGGCGGCGACCGCAACCACTTCGTGACCCTCGACGAGAACGCCTCGCCCTACGGCGTCGCCGGGCATCGGCACCAACCGGAGATCGCCCAGGAGCTCGATGCGCTGGCGGGAGGTGGGCCGACCCCGCTCACGTTCGTCCCGCACCTGCTCCCCCTGGATCAGGGCGAGCTGGTGAGCTGCTACGTGCGACCGGCCCGCAACCTGAGCGCGGAGGACCTCGCGGCGCTCTACGCCGACCGCTACTCGGACGAGCGCTTCGTCGAGCTCGTCGACGGTCCGCCCGGCGTGCGGGACGTGCGCGATACCAACATCTGCCGGATCCATGTCACCGTCAACGGCGGGCGCGTGCTGGCCTTCGCCGCGATCGACAACCTCTGGAAGGGCGCCGCAAGCCAGGCGGTGCAGAACCTGAACCTGATGCTCGGCCTGCCCGAGGGCGAGGGGATCGCGTGAGCGCGCCGGGGCCGGAGGACGGCTTTTTCCGCTCGCGCTGGGCCGTGCCGCCGCAGGGCGTGACCGAGCTCGATCCCAGCGGCCTCGCTCCCGGGTTCCGCGCCGCCGGGGTCCACTGTGGGCTCAAGGGCGGCGGCGCGACCGATGTCGGAATCATCGCCGTCGAGGACGGGCAGGAGCTGAGCTCGGCGATCCTGCTCACCCGGAACGCCTCCGCCGCCGCGCCGATCCGGGTCTGCCACGAGCGCTGCAATCAGGGGGATCTGCGGGCCGCGGTGATCAACTCCGGCAACGCCAACGCGGCAACCGGAGAGCAGGGCTTCCGGGACGCGGTGGCGATGCAGGAGACGACCGCGAGTGAGCTCGGCCTCGAGGCGGGCCAGGTCGCGGTGGCCGAGACCGGCGTGATCGGCGTGCCGCTCCCGGTCGGGGAGGTGGTGGCCGGGATCGGGGAGGCCGCCGCGGCGCTTAGCGCCGACGGCGGCGAGGGCTTCAACGAGGGGATCATGACCACCGACCAGTGGCCGAAGCGGTGCTGCCTACGGGCCGGCGGGGTCACGATCTCGGCCCAAGCGAAGGGCGCGGGCATGATCGAGCCCGGCTTCGCGACGATGCTCTGCTTCATCCAGACCGACGCGGTGATCCCGGACCCCGACGCCGCGCTCCGCGTAGCGGTCGGCTCGTCCTTCGAGCGGATCACAGTCGACGGGCAGATGAGCACCAACGACACCGTGCTGCTGCAGGCGACCGGCGCCTCGGGCGAGGAGCTGCCGGAGGGCCTGCTCGAGGCCGTGCTGCTGCAGCTCGCGCTTGAGATCGTGATCGACGGCGAGGGCGCTACCCGCGCCGGCCGCGCCGAGGTCTTGGCCGCCAGGGATCCCGAAGAGGCCGAGCGCGTGGTCCGCGCGATCGGGAACTCGCCCTTGGTCAAGACGGCGCTGTACGGCCGCGATCCGAACTGGGGCCGGATCGCCCAGGCCGCGGGCATGGCTCTGGCCGGGGAGCAGATCTCCGAGCTGGGCCCGGACCGGATCGATGCCGACGACCTCGCCGGGCCGGGGGTCGAGGCCGAGCTCAGCGTCCGCCTTGATCGTGGCGACGCCTCGGCCCATCTCTATTTCAGCGATCTCACGGAGGGATACGTGCAACTGAACGCGGAGTACACGACATGAGCAAGAACGTCAGTGCCGAGGACCGGGCCCGTGCCGCCGAGGCCACCCACAGCGTCGAGACCCTGCTCGAGGCGCTCCCCTATATCCGGGAGTTCCACGGCCGCACCGTCGTGATCAAGTACGGCGGCGCGGCGATGCGCGAGGAGGCGCTTCGGGACGAGTTCGCGACCGACGTGGTCCTGCTCAAGTACGTCGGGCTCAATCCGGTGATCGTCCACGGCGGCGGCCCCGACATCACCTCGTATATGGAGCGGCTCGGGATGGAGGTCAAGTTCGTCGACGGCCTGCGGGTCTCGGACTCCGACACCGTAGAGGTCGCGAAGATGGTCCTGCTCGGCAAGGTCAACACCGACATCGTCCAGCGCCTCAACCGCCACGGGCAGCCCGCGGTAGGGCTCTCCGGCGAGGACGGCACGCTGTTCGAGATCAAGCCGGCACCGGAGGCCTCAAAGGTTGGCTACGTCGGGGAGATCGAGCGGGTTGACGTCGACGTGCTGAACCACATCGCCTCGGACTTCATCCCGGTGATCGCTTCGGCGGGCACGGCCCGTGATGGTGACTCTTACAACGTCAACGCGGATGCGGCGGCCGGCAAGGTCGCGTCCGCGCTCCGCGCCTACAAGGCCGTCTTCCTCACTGATATCGAGGGCTGGCGGGCGGACGTTGACGACCCCGACTCGCTGATCTCGCTGGCGTCGGTCGAGGAGGTCGTCTCGGCGATGAGCGGCCTCGACGGCGGCATGCGCCCGAAGCTGGCCGCCTGCGTGGAGGCGATTCGCGGCGGCGTCCAATCCGCCCACATCATTGACGGCCGTCGTCCCCACAGCCTCCTGCTCGAGCTGTTCACCGATGCCGGGATCGGGACCAAGGTGACGCCGTGATCGGCTCCGGCGCCGAGCCGATCGACCAGCTCCGGGCGCTCGAGGAGCGCTACGCGATGCCGACCTACGCCCGGGCGCCGGTGGAGTTCGTGCGCGGTGAGGGCTGCACGCTCTGGGACTCGGAGGGCCGCGAGTACCTCGACCTGTTCGCCGGTGTCTCGGTCCACAACGCCGGTCACTGCCATCCGCGGATCGTCGGGGCGATCACCGATCAGGCCGGCGAGGTCGCCGGGATCTCCAACCTCTACTACTCGACCCCGGCGATGCGGCTGCATCAGCGTCTGGCCGAGTCGAGCCTCGGCGGCCGGGCCTTCCTCTGCAACTCGGGCGCGGAGGCGAACGAATGCGCGATCAAGCTCGTCCGGCGCCACGCGCACGAGCGCGGGATCGACCGGCCCGAGATCGTCGTCCTCGAGG
>DATFLZ010000209.1:0-10550 GCA_035267205.1 Solirubrobacterales bacterium
CGCCGGCCAGGTGCACCACGATCGAGCGCGTGCCCGGATCCGGTACCGCCTGGTCATTCGAGGCCTCGGCGCTGCCGTTGCCGTCGGCGTCGGAGGTGAACGGGAGATGGATCTCGTTCGGAGGCATCTCCTCGCCGTCCAGGTCGAACATGAAGTGCGGGCCGCCCGGGTCGGGCTGATCGCACGACCCTGCGTGCACATGGGACGCGTACTCGGTGTCCGGCTCGAGCCCGGAGAGCTCGATGCCGGCGGTCGTGCCGTCATCGCCGACGGTCAGCTCCGCGGTGCCCTCTACCGAGTCAGCGCCCTCTGGCGCATCGGCGACGGCCTCGAAGGTCCCGCTCAGCGTCTCCGCGGCGGCAGCGGCCTCCGTGGTCGCCGAGTCGGTGTCGTCGGAGTCATCGCCGCAGGCGGCAACGCCGATCGAGAGGGCGAGAGCGCCCAGGGCAGTCGTCATCAATCGCTTGTTCATCTGGTTCTCCTCTTCAGAGATGGTCCTACGCGCCACGATCACGGATGACCGCGCGCCTCCGGACGGCACATCGCGCCGATCCGTTTCGTTCAGTGGGAAACTCAGATGAGAGGTGGACCGCGGCTCGCGAGCCCGGAGGCGATCAGCAGACCGCCGCGCGGGCCGTGCGAGCGCACGAGGGCGGGACGGGGCTGGCGCCACCCCCCGCGTCGCGGGGTGCGCCCCTCGCGCACGCGACGGGCGAGGCCGGCGAGCAACCGCTCACCGGGGAGGCGCCCCGTGAGCAGCGAAGCGAGGAGGAGGAGGGTTGGTGCGGCGGCGAGCCCGAAGCTGGAGTCGCCGAGCGCGAGGAGGGCGAGGACGCCGGCGGCTGCGGGCCTACGGAACGGGGTCGGCTGCTTCCTCCTCGGCACCGTCTCCGCCCGAGCCGCCGAGCCGCCCGCCGACGTAGACGACGCTCACGATCAGCCCGACAAGCGCGACGGCGGCGACGACCTTGAAGCCGACCTGGATCCCGGCGACGAACGAGTCGCTGACGATCTGCTCGATCTCGGCCTGCTTGGCGGGCATGATCTTCGCGAGCGCCGCAGTCGCGGCATCGGTACCGGCAAGCAGGCCGTGCAGGACCGACTCCTGGCTCTCGCTGAGCTTGGTCCCGGCGTCCGCCGCCTCGGAGGAGAGCTCATTCTCGGAGACGCTGGTGAAGACGGCCGTGATCGTCGCCAGGCCGACGGCCCCGCCCGCGATCTGGCACATGTAGATCAGGCCGCCGGCGAGGCTTGACTTCGACTCCGGCAACGCCGTGATCGCGGCCGTCGTGACCGCGGAGTAGAAGAGGCCGACGCCGAAACCGACCACGACCAGGCCGAGGACGAACGAGGAGTAGCCGGCGTCGTCGCCGATCAGCGACAGCATGAACGACCCGATCACCAGCGCGACGGCGCCGGTTGAGATGACGGCCTTCGCCCCGAAGCGGTCGTAGATGCCCGATGCGGAGAACGAGGTCAGGGCGAACATCCCCATCATGGGTAAGAGGCCCGCACCCGCCTCCAGCGCCGAGTAGTCCAGGATCTTGATCAGGTACTGAGGCACGTAGAAGACGACAACGAAGAACACGGCCGACATCAGCAGCACCGCCGCGCAGGCCCCGGCAAACTCGCGGTTGCGGATCACGCTCATCGGCACCAGGGCCCCCTCCCCCATGCGCGGCTCGATCACCCCGAAGCTCGCGATCAGCACGACGGAGGCGACCAGCATCGCGACGATCCTCGGGTCGCCGAAGCCCCAATCGGTGCCCTGGTCGAGCGCGAGCAGCAAGAGGAGGACGGCGAGCGAGAGGGTCGCAACGCCGGCGTAGTCGATCCGCTCCCGCTGGCGATCCTCCGTCTGGTGGAGCTTGAAGTAGGTGACGCTGACCGCGATCGCCGCGACCGGGACGTTGAGGAAGAGGATCGCGCGCCAGCTGATCAGCTCGGCGAGGGCGCCTCCCAGCATCGGTCCAACCGCATTCGAGAGGCCGGCGACGCCGAGGATCAGGGCGCCGCCGAGAGCGGCACGCGAGGCGGGCAGCTCGGCGTAGGTCATGCCGAGGATCGCCGGCCACATGAGCGCCCCGCCGAAGGCCATGCCGACCCGCATCAGGATCAGTACATCGACGCTCGGGGCCAGGCCTCCGACCAGCGAGAAACCGGCGAACAGGGCCGATCCGATGAAGAAGATCTTCCGCCGCCCGTACATGTCGGCGAGGCGGCCACCGGTGACGATCGCAAGCCCGAAGAAGAGCGCGTAGGCGTTGATCACCCACTGCGCCGTCCCGACGTCGACGTTGAAGTCCTCCTCGATCGCCGGGATGACGACGTTCAGAGCCGTGAAGTCGTTGCCGATCACGAAGATGCCGAGCGCCATCGCGAACAGGGCCATCTTGGTGCCCGGCGCGAGCTTGTCCTTCTCGGCGGCCACCTCTAGCTCACACTCCCATCCCGAGCGAGGAGTCTCCCAGGTTCCGGCGTCCTTGGGGCGTCGCCGCTCAGAACAGCTGGTTCTCGCCCGCGAAGATCTCCGAGACCGAGTCGTCGCTGAAGATCCTGCGAATCGAGTCCGCCAGCGTCTGCGCTGTGGACAGCACCGTGATGTTGTCCGGGGCACCGGCGCGAAGCGGCATCGTGTCGGTGACCACGATCCGCTCGATCTGGGAGTTCTCGTAGGCGAGCCGCTCGTAGGCGGGGCCGCTGAACACGCCGTGCGTCGCGCAGGCGATCACCCGGGCCGCCCCCTCGTCGAGGACGGTCTTGGCGGCTGCGCAGAGCGTGCCGGCCGTGTCGATCATGTCGTCGACGAGCACGGCGGTCTTGCCCTCCACGTCACCGACGACGTACCCGATCTCAGCGACCTGCTGGGCCGGGCGCTCCTTCTCCATGACGGCCCAGTGACAGCCGACCTTGCGGGCGAAGTTGCGGGCAACCTTCACGCGCCCGGCATCGGGGCTGACGATCACGAGCTCCTCGTCGAACTGCTGATCGATGAACCACTGGGTGAGCATCGGCATCGCGGTCATGTGGTCCACGGGCACGTGGAAGAAGCCCTGGACCTGACCCGCGTGGAGGTCCATGGTCAGCACCCGGTCGACGCCGATCTCCTCGAGGACCTTGGCGACCACCCGGGCCGAGATCGGCTCCCGCGGCTGGGACTTCTTGTCCTGGCGCGCGTAGCCGTACCACGGCATCACGGCGATGATCCGGTGAGCCGAGGCCCCCTGGGCCGCATCGATCATGCAGAGCAGCTCCATCAACGCGTCGTTGGGAGTCAGCCCGGCCGCCTCGTTGGCGGCCGTGGACTGGACGATGAAGACGTCGGCGCCGCGGATCGACTCGCTGTAGCGGCAGTAGACCTCGCCGTTGGAGAAGGTCCGCAGGTCGGCCTGCCCCAGATCGACGTCGAGATGCTGCGCGATCCTCGCGGCGAGCTCTCCGGAAGCGCGGCCGCCGAACACCATCAGGCGCTTGGTGTAGTCCTGCGGGATCGAGCTCTCGGCCCGCGGCCTGTCCTCCAGGGTGCTCACTTCTCGGTCTCCTCTTCGCCGCTCTGCTGCGCTGCCTTGCGCTCCGCGTAGCCCTCTACGTTGACCTGCTCCGGCCGGGTGAGCGCGAGCGATCCGGGGGGAACGTCGTCGCTGATCACCGAGCCGGCGCCAGTGTATGCACGATCGCCGATCTGCACCGGCGCGACGAGCGTCGTGTCGACCCCCGTGCGCACCCCGGCGCCGATCGAGGTCCTGCTCTTGGTAAAGCCGTCGTAGTTGGCCGTGATGGTCGCCGCGCCGAGGTTCGCGCCGGGGCCGATATCGGCGTCGCCGATGTAGCTGAGGTGCGGAACCTTCGAGCCCTCGCCCACCGTGGAGTTCTTGACCTCCACGAATGTGCCGGCCTTGGCGCCCTCCTCGAGCCGCGCCTTCGGGCGCAGGTAGGCGAAGGGCCCGACCGAGCAGCGATCGGCGACCGAGCACTCGACCAGGTAGCTGTGGAGCACGGAGACATCGCTGCCGAGCTCGGAGTCGATCAGGGTCGTGTGCGGGCCGATCACCGATCCGGAACCGATCCGGCAGGCGCCGATCAGCGAGCAGCCGGGCTCGATGCGTACGTCGGACCCGATCTCGGCATCGGCCTCGATCCAGGTCGCCGCAGGATCGACGATCGTCACCCCGGCGAGCATGTGGCGCTCGAGGATCTGTCGACGCGCCTCGGCCTCGACGACCGCGAGGTCGACGCGGGAGTTGACCCCGAGGATCACGTTCGGGTCCTCGCAGACGAACGGGACGACCCGGCCGCCCGCCTCGCGGATCGGTCCGAGCACGTCGGGGAGGTAGTACTCCCCTTGGGCGTTGTCGTTGCTGATCCGCTCGAGGGCGGCGAGCAGGGGCTCGGCCGCAAAGACGTAGACGCCCACGTTGATCTCCGCGATCGCGAGCTCCTCCTCGGAGGCGTCGCCCGCGGCCTTGGTCTCGACGATCCGCTCGACATCACCGTCGGCATCCCGCACGATCCGGCCGTACGCGCCGGGGTCATCGAGGACGGCGGTGACCAGCGTGGCCGCGGCACCGGTCCGCTCGTGACGGGCAAGCAGCGCGGCGATCATCTCCGCTGAGACCAGGGGGACATCGCCGGAGAGCACCAGCACCGCCTCGCTGCCGGCGATCACCTCGCGAGCGGCGCGCACCGCGCCCCCGGTCCCGTCCGCCACGTCCTGCGTGACGATCTCGATGTCCGGAGGCATCGCGCCCGAGATGTCGCGCTCCGGGGAGACGATGAGGGCGATCCGGCCGATCCCAGCGCCCTGGGCAGCCTCGATCGGCCACGAGACCATCGCTTTCCCACAGATCGGATGCAGCACCTTCGGCACCGCGGATCGCATGCGGGTTCCCTGGCCCGCGGCCATGATCAGAGCAGTCGGCGCACTCACCGCGGCCATCGTAGTCGTGCCACCGCAATCACCGTCTCCCGGGAAACCGCATCATGCGGCTTCGGCTCCGTCTTCCTGGGCAAGCCGCTCTCGCTCACGCTCGTAGAACCGAACCCACTTGCGGACGGCGGTGTCGGACACGCCGTACTCGCGGGCGACCGCCGAGTAGCTCGTCGCCTCGATCTCCGCGAGGAGCTGCCTGTAGCCCGGACGCTCGACCTTGCGCGCCGCGGGGCGACCGTAGCCCCGGCCAACGATCTTCCCCGCCCGCTGGCCGCACACCCGCGAGCAGAACTTCTGCGCCTCGAAGCGCGGCTCGAATTCCACCCCGCAGCCCTCACACGGCTTGGGCTTCCGCCGCTTCCTCAGGCCCTTTCCACAGTGAGTAGGGAGAGTCGCCGCGCAGTTCGGGCAGACGATCCTCAGGTTCTCGAGCCGGTTGTCATCGCGCTCGCCGTTGATGTGGTCGAGGATCAACGACATCCGGGCGCCCCGTCACTCCTCCCCCTGGCCGCACATCTCGCAACGTCTCTCCTTGAGCCCAGCGCTGTAGAGGCGGCGCTTGAGGTGACCTCGGGAGTACGTGGATCGCCGAACCAGGATCTCATTCAGCGGACGGCGGGCCCGCTGCAGCCCACGGCGTCGCGCCGCATCCGGATCGAAATGCGAGGCGTCGATGTTCCAGCGTCGAGCGTACCGCTGAATGGTGCGGGGGTTCCCGCCCGACGGGCAGTAGCCGATTCGTCGGAGTGTCTCGGCCCAGCTGAGGGACTCGGCGATGGCCTTTCTCAGCTCCGCTTCGGTGAACTCGATGAGTAGCCTGCGCGACACGAACCTATGTTCGCATGCCGCTCGGATAGAGCGGCGGCCCTGCCGCGCGTACACTGAGCCGCGATCCGGGGTGGTGTAATCGGCTAGCACGCGACACTTTGGCTGTCGAGGCGTGGGTTCAAGTCCTACCCCCGGAATTCGCACCGGCTCCCTCCGGGCTGCTTCACCCCTTCGAGCGCTTCGTCTTGCCGCCGTTGTCCTTGGGCTCCAGCGCCGGACCGCGGGGGGCCGGGATGCCGAGAACCCGCATTGCCTTGAGGCCGAGGCCGATCTTCTCCCGGCCCTTTGTGGAGGTCATGTCGTGGCCGCTGAGCTCCTTGACCCGCTCCAGCCGATAGCGGACCGTGTGACGGTGGGTGAACAGCTTCTCGGCCGTCGGCGTGACGTTGCCGTCGCAGTCGAGGTAGGCCTCGATCGTCGCCACCAGCTCAGTCTCGTACTGGTCGTCGTAGGCCGCGAGCGGGGCGATCGTCTCGTCGTAGAAGCGCTCGAGCTCGGCAGGGTCCTGGCTCAGCGCCGGCAACAGCAGCCGGTATGAGCCGGTCTCCTCGAAAGGAAGCGGGGTGTAGCCCTCGGCCTCGCCCACGTTCACCGCGAGCAGCGCCTCCTTCCCGGCGCGGTAGATGTCCTCGGTCGTGCTCGCGTGGCGGCTGAAGCCGACGGTCAGGTCGAATCCGTGCAGCGCGGAGCCGAGCTCGGACTGGAGCTCGTCTGCAGCGCGCGCGATCTCGTCGACGGAGCCGGTCGGGATGATCGCTGCGAGCTCGCCGGACTCTCCCGCATCGCCGTGCGCCGCGAACGCGATCGCTCCGGCCGCTCGCGCGCGGACCGCCCGCAGGCTCAGCATCAGCATGCGCTCCCGCCACTCGCCGGACTGGGCCGCGTTCGGGTGGGCCCGGACGCGAACCACGCCTACCCCGTCGGAGAGGTCGGCGCCCAGCTCCGTGGCCCGGGCCTCGATGTCGGCAGGGTCGGTGAGCCTGCCCTCGAGCAGTGCGGCGGCGAAGTCGTGGGCCGCCTCGTCGCTGGCCCAGTCCGGTGCCCGGGCGCGCTCGACCTCGAGGCCAAGCAGCGTCGCCACCATCCGCACGGTCGATGCCGGAACGCCCGCCTTGCTGCCGGCGCGAAAGCGCAGCTCCCCGACGATCGCGTCCGCGACGCGCAGCTCCGCCGTCTCCACCCCGCCCTCGCCGGTGACCAGCTTCTCCTCCTCGGCGCTCGACTTCGCCGCAACCGCAAGCACCGCGCTCGAACGATCGATGAGCGCAACGCTCGCGTCGAGCGCCGCCGCGGCGGCGCGAGTGACCGCGGGGAGGCCCGCACCGGACTCGATCGCCTCCGAGAGCGCCTCGAGACCGCCGGTCGGCCCCGGCGCAGGGGAGCGCTCGACGGGTTCAGGGGCCGCTTCGCTGGAGGCGGGCTTGGCCCGCGTCTTTGGACCGGACTTCGTGGCCACGCCCGAATAGTACGGGCGATCCGTCCACTCTCAGCCGAAGACCCGGGAGATGTCGTCCCAGAAGTAGATGACTGCGACGCCGATCGCGATCCCGATCGCAACCAGCGCAAAGAGCACGATGAACGAGAGCAGGGCCGCGGTGGCCTTCTCCCAGCCGCGTCCAAACGAGCCGATCGCCGGCACGAGGATGAGCGTCGTGAAGGCGACAAGCGTGATCAGCGCCGCGCCGCCGAAGAGCAGTACCTCAGGCTCCATCGGCCCGATTCTGCCGCAAGTGGCTGACGACCACCGTGATGGCGGTGACGATCGCGAACAGCGAGACGCCCAGCCCCCAGCCCCCCGAGACGTCACTGAAGTAGTGCACGCCGAGATAGACGCGGCTCAGGCCGATCGCCGTCGTGAACAGGATTCCTGCAGCCAATAGGGCCGACCCGCCTCCCCAGCTCGGCTTCAGACGCACCGTCACGACGATCGCGAGCCACGCATAGATCACCGAGTAGGTCGCGTGGCCGCTCGGATACGCATCGCCGCTCGCCTCGACGAGGCCGCCGTCCGGTCGCGGCCGGTCGAAGGCGTCCTTGAGCTCCGAGACCCCGAAGAGCATCAGCAGCACCGTCGCGACCAGGATCGTGAGCTCGACCCGATGGCCGCGGATCGCGAACACCACCGCGGCAACCGCCCCGACCAGGATCGCGGCGACCGGCGAGCCGAATGCCGTGATCACCTTCTCGACGGAGGTCAGCCAGGCAACCTGGAGCTCGGCGGCGATATCGGCCGCCGTCATGTCACCGCCGGTCGGGCCCGGGTTGTCACTGACCAGGATCGCGTAGGAGACGAAGACGAAGCTGCCGACCGCCAGCGCCGCCAGCGGGGCGGTGAGCTCGATGCCCAGGTTCCCCGGCGTCAGGCGGTTCCAGAGGAACCGGGCCTGCGGTGCGAGCCGGCGCCCGACCACGACCAGCGGGCGGAGCAGCGCCCGGCGCTCCATCCCCGCCACGACCCGGCGCCGATGCTCCTCCACCTGCAGATAGCGCACGGCGACGATCGTCCCAACGATGAGCCCGATCAGGACGGCGAAGTAGAGGAAGCCCTTCTCGGCCACCGCCACCGCCTCGTCCAGGTTCCTGGACGCGAAGAAGCCGAGCAGGGTGAAGAACGTCGCCCAGATCCCGGTGCCGAGAATGCTGTACGGGGCCATCGCCGAGTACCGCATCCCGGAGCTGCCGGCCACGAAGGGTGCCAGGGCCCGGATGATCCCGACGAACCTGCCGATCAGAATCGTCTTGCCGCCGTGGCGGCCGAAGTAGTCCTCAACCTGGGCGAAGCGCTCCTCGGTGATCCGGAACCGCGGCCCGTGGCGGATCACGAACCCGCGTCCGAGCTTCACGCCCAGCCAGAAGCTGGCGGTGTCGCCAAGGAAGGCGCCGAGCCAGACCAGCGCGATCGTCAGCAGCACCGACGTCTCCCCCTGGCCGGCCACAGCACCCCCGAGCACGACGACGGTCTCGCCCGGGGCGATCAGGCCGACGAAGGCCCCCGTCTCGAGGAACGCGAAGACGCTGACCAGGACGTAGGTCCACTGACCGAGGGTGGTCGAGATGTCGTCGAGCAGCTGCTCGAGGTCGAACTCGGGGAAGAACTCCCGGTAGAGGAAGAAGGCGACGACCGCTGCGGCCACCAGCCCGGCCAGCTTCAGCCAGCCCCTGCGATCGTCGGGCAGATGCATCAGGAGGTCCCGGTCGCGGTCGCGGTTGCCTCGGGGGCCGTGACGATCGCGCCGTAGTAGCGAGGCGAGAGCGCCGCGGCGGCGGCATCGGCCTTCGCGATGTCGGCGAACAGGCCGACCGCGGTCGGTCCGGAGCCGGTGACGATCGCGTGGCCCGCGCCGGCGCCGCGAAGCGCGTCGAGCGCGTCGCCGATCTCGGGTCGCAGCGAGACCGCGGCCTCCCCGAGGTCGTTGACGAGCAGGTCCGCGTAGTCGAGCGGCGAGGCGCCGGCGGCGGTGGCGGCCAGCAGCCGATCTCGGGCGAGGGAGAGAGCGTCCGGATCGCGGGCGAGCCCGAGGCGGTCGGCCTCGGCATAGACCTCGGCGGTGGAGAGCCCGCGCTCGTCCGGCAGCAGCACCGCAGCCCATTCGCGCGACGGCGGGATCGGCTCGAGCCGCTCGCCGGCTCCGGTCACCAGCGCCGCCTGCGGCCGGATCTGGGAGGGGACGTCCGCGCCGAGGCCAGCGGCGATCTCCTCGAGCCGAACGGCCTCGATCTCGCCCTCGGCGAGCCGCAGCACCGCGGCCGCGTCCGCGCTGCCGCCCCCGAGCCCGGCCGCCACCGGGATCCGCTTCTCGATCTCGATCCGCAGCGGCCGGGACCTCCAGCCGGCCTCGCGCAGGGCCGCGAGCGCCGCGCCGGCCAGATTCGGGCCCTCGATGCCCTCGCAGACGACCTCGTCAGCATCGCCCTCGGCGTCGGTGATCACGATCCGGTCTGCCAGCTGGAGCGGCTGGAAGATCGAGCAGAGCTCGTGCAGACCGTCGTCGCGGCGCTCGCCGAGATACAGGCAGAGATTGAGCTTCGCCGGCGCGTTCATGTCGCGAGCCCCTCGGCGAGCGCTCGGTGCTGGTCGGGCGTGAGCATCTCCGCGCGGGCGTCCTCGGGCATCCCGAGCCGGCGCAGAATCTGCCGCGCCTCGTGCCGGATCTCCGCGGGCCTCGGCCGCGGGACGGGCCTGCCGGCCTCGAGGGCCGCCGTCTCGCGGCGGCGCGCCGAAAGCTCGAGCGAGCGCGGAATCGTCTTGCGACGATGCGCGAAGCAGTCCCGAATCAGCTCCGCGATCCGGGGCTGTAGGCCCGGGCCACGGCGGCGTAGCGCCAGCACCGCCGAGTCGACGCGCGGGCGGGGCTTGAACACCGCCGGATCGACCCGACGGAGCATCCTGACCTCGCAGCTGAGCTGAACGGTCACGCTGGGCGATCCGTACGTCTTGCTCCCCGGGCGCGCCCGCAGGCGCTCGGCGATCTCGCGCTGGACCATGACCGTCCACCGGGTCAGCGACGGCAGCTCGGCGATCGTCCGCAGGATCAGCGGAGTCGCGATCGAGTAGGGCAGGTTCGCGACCATCGCGGTCGGCGCGGGCGCGAGCGCCCGCAGATCGGCACGCATCGCGTCCGCCCAAGTGATCTCGAGCGCGTCGCTCCGCTCCGCGATCGGGACGAGATGCTCGCGCAGGCCCTCGTCGATCTCGATCAGGTGGATGTGCGCGGCGGCCTCGAGAAGCCGCTCGGTCAACACACCCTCCCCGCCACCGACCTCGAGCACCACGTCATCGGTCTCGAGGGCC
>DATFLZ010000210.1:0-3047 GCA_035267205.1 Solirubrobacterales bacterium
CGAGCCCCTCGGCGTTCCGGGGGTCGTCCCCGGCCCCGTCCCAGTCGATCGGCGCCTCGATCGCGTGCAGCCGGCGGACTCCGGGGACCGGCGGCGGGGATTCCGCCCCGAGCCAGAGCCCGAGCAGATCCACGTCGAAGCCCCGGGCGCCGAGCCCGTCGATCAGCCGCCGGGCGCGGATCGTCCGCGGGTCGCGGCCCTCGTGGAGCAGGCCCGCGCTGACGATCAGGATCCGTGGCGTGTCCGGGGGCGGCTCTTCCATGCGGCCCACCGATGTCTAGTCCATCCGCGCGGGGCGGAGCGGCGATGGAGCGCGTGGCTCAGTCGAGGGCCGCGGCCGGAGCCGCGATCTCGGGCGGCGCCGCGTCGACGTCGGGCCGCCGCGCCTTCTCGGGGCCGCTGAGCAGGTCGGCGAGGCGGCTGTGGCCCTCCTCGGAGATCCAGCGCTCGCACTCGCCGGGCTCCATCGGCACCGAGAGCGCATGTCCCTGGATCACGTCGCAGCCCGACTTCTGCAGCCACGCGGCGGTCGAGGCCCACTCGACTCCCTCCGCGACGACGGTCATCCCGAGCCGGTGGCCGAGCGCGAGCATCGTCCGCACCATCACGACGCCACCGTTGCGGTCGAGCGCGGCGATGAACTCGCGATCGATCTTGAGCTCGTCGAAGGGCAGCGAGCCGAGGCGCGCCAGCGAGGACTGGCCCTTGCCGAAGTCGTCGATCGAGAGCCGGATCCCCGCCTCCTTCAGCGTGGTGAGCGGCTCGAGCAGCTCGCCGCCCGTGACCGCGGTCTCGGTCAGCTCGATCGTGAGCCCACCGTTGACGGTCGTGCGGTAGGCGTCGGCGAGCTCGACGATCCCCTCGACCCCGCCCGGGGTGGTCAGCGCGGTCGCGGAGACGTTGACGGCCATCTCGGTCTGGAGGCCGCGCGCGGCCCACTCGTGCTGCTGGCGCAGGGCCATCTCGAGGATGTGCCTGGTGAGCGGGACGACGATCTCGGTCTGCTCCACGTCGGGCAGGAAGGAGAGCGGCGGGATCGTGCCGCGCCGCGGATGCTCCCAGCGGGTCAGGGCCTCGACCCCGGCGATCCGGCCGTCGTCGAGCCGCGCCTTCGGCTGGTAGTCGATCCGCAGCTCCCCCTTTTCCATCGCGTGGCGGAGCTCGCGCTGGAGCGCCTTCCGGTGGAATCCCTGGCGCTCGGCCAGGGCGCCGGCGCCGCGGATCACCGCGGGGGTGATCACGGCGTAGAGGATGGCCGCGAGCGCGGCGATGATCAGGACCGCGTTGCCGCGCCGGGAGCCGATCGCCGCGTCCAGCTGGTCCACCGAGCCCTGGACCTCGAGCACGTCCGCGGCGCTGTCGCCGGTCGGGGGGCGGATCGGCAGGAAGGTGCGCAGCCCGTCGGAGTCGTCGAGGGTGGAGGTCGGCTCCCCGGACCAGATCGCCTCCGCCGGGGGCAGGTCGGGGCCCTTGCCGAAGGTGAGGCCGGTGGTGAAGCGGATCTCGCGGCTGGAGTCCCAGACCGTGACCGAGTCCACGCCCTCCGCCTGCGCTGTCGCGTTGCGCAGCTCCACGAATGCCGAGGTGCGGATGCGGCCGCCGGCGAAGTCGCGTTCCTCGAGCGTGATCGCGGCGAAGGTCTCCGCGGTCCTGAGGCCGAAGCGCTCGGCATCCTCCTCGGCCGCGTCGCTGAGGAGCGAGCCGATCGCGACCGTGATTCCGGCGAGCGCGGCGGCGATCAGGATCAGGAGTGCCGCGGCCATCCCCCCGGACGCTGCCTTGGTCGGGATCCTCATGTTCGAGTTCCTCGCGGTGGCTCTCTATCGGGGACTGGGGTCGGTCCCGCGCGCGGACGGAGGCGCGCGGGGCTGTTCGCTGAGTCGGCGAAAATGGGAAATGGCTTGAATCCGGGGATACGCGTGGACGTTTCTTGGACGCTCCGGGCGTCGGGATTCGTCTACACTGCCGCGTCCCGAAGCCGAAGACCACCGGCGGGGCGATAGCTCCAGAACCGCGGAGGACCGCGAGCCGGTGCAGGTGGAGCCCCGGACCGCACCGGTCCAGAGCCCGCCTGCGTGCGGGTTTTTTGTTGGTCTCGGCGGGTGGCAGCGAACTTCAATCGAGAAGCGAAGGTTTGAGATGAACAGAGACGAGAAGCAGGCGGCGGTCGACGAGATCGGCGAGCAGCTCGAGGCCTCGAGCGCCGTGTTCGTGGTCGACTACCGCGGAATCTCGGTTCCGCAGGCCGCCGAGCTGCGCGGCAAGCTGCGCGAGGCCGACGCGAGCTTCAGCGTCGTCAAGAACCGGCTGGTCAAGCGGATCACCGCCGACAAGGGCGCCGAGGCGCTCGATGAGCATCTGGTCGGTCCCACCGCGCTGACCTATGTGAAGGGGGACGCCGTCGTCGCCGCCAAGGCGATCGACGGGTTCACCAAGGAGTACGAGATCCTCGTCTACAAGGGCGGGATCATGGACGGCGCGCCGCTCGGAGCCGACGAGTTCAAGGCGATCGCGAAGCTCCCCGGCGTCGAGGTGCTGCACGGTCAGCTCGTCGGCCTGGCCGCGAGCCCGCTCACCGGCCTGGTCAGCAGCCTCAACGGGCTCGTCCAGGGCCTCGCGAGCCAGCTCGGCCAGCTGGCCGAGCAGGGCCTGATCGGCAAGGACGCGCCGGAGCCGGAGCCGGAGGCGGAGGCTGAGGCTGAGGCTGAGCCCGAGGCCGACGCGGAGGCTGAGGCGCCAGAGGCCGAGGCCGAGGCACCCGCCGAGGCGGAGGGCGACGAGGAGACTTCAGACGAAGCTGAGCAAGAGGGCGCCGACACTGAGTCGGACGCCGAGGAAACCGAGACTGACAAGACTGAAACCAAGGAGGACGACTGAAAATGGCTACCACCACAGAAGATTGGATCGAGGAGCTCAAGGGTATTTCGGTGCTCGAGCTCTCGGAGCGGATCAAGGCGCTCGAGGAGGAGTTCGGCGTCTCGGCGACCGCGGTCGCCGCTGCGGCCCCGGCCGCCGGCGGTGCCGCCGGAGATGAGGGCGGCGACGAC
>DATFLZ010000211.1:0-4565 GCA_035267205.1 Solirubrobacterales bacterium
AGCACGCGCATCCCGTCGAGCGGGGCGCTGCCGCCCGCGATCCGCGCCTCGACCTCGGCCAGGAGTCGCTCGGGAGCGGGCAACCGCCCGGTCCCGTACTCGCCCCGGGAGGCGAGCGGTCCGCTGTCCGGCTCGATCACGGTCACGCCGCGCTCGCGTAGAAGGTCGACGTTGGCCCGCGTGGCCGCGGCCTCGTACATCCGGTTGTTCATCGCCGGGGCAACGAGTCGAGGCGCCGTGCAGGCAAGGAAGGAGGTGGTCAGCATCGAGTCGCAGAGCCCACTCGCGAGCTTGGCGATCGTGTTCGCCGAGGCGGGGGCGACGATCATCGCGTCTGCCCGCGAAACCAGCTCGAGATGCGAGATCGGGTCGTGCTCAGGCGCGGGATCGCCCGGGTAGGCGCCGCGGGCGGGATCGCGCTCGAACTCACCGGTCAGGACCGGGGCGCCGACGATGCCCTCGAACGTCGCGGCGCCCACGAAGCGGGTTGCGCTGGGCGTCATCAGCACGCGCACGCCGTGGCCCGCGCGCGTCGCGAGCCGCGCGAGCTCGATCGCCTTGTAGGCGGCGATGCCGCCGCTCACGCCCAACAGTATTCGCGCCATCTCAGTCTCCTCCGGACCTCGTCCGGCGGGAGCGGAAAGTCCGGCTAGTGCCGGTACTCGTACTTGATCTTGTCCTGGGCCAGCTCCTCGAGGGAAATCGAGAGATAGTTGCCGGTCTCGGACTCGACCATCGGCGGCGTGTGCTCCTCGTAGGTGCCCTCGCCGAGAGCGCGGTAGTAGCTGTTGAGCTGGCGGGCGCGCTTCGCTGCAACGATCACCGCCGCGTAGTGCGAGTCGGTGCGCTCCATCAGCTTGTCTACTCGTGGCTTGACCATAAGGCGGGTGATCTTAGGGCAAGCGGTCCTCTGACCTAGCCGTCGAGCGCCGAGCGCACGATCCCGGCCAGCTCGTTCGCCGCCCGATCGATGTCGTCATTGACCACCCGATGGCCGAACTCGTCCCGGGCGCGCAGCTCCTTGCGAGCCTCCTCGAGGCGGCGCTCGATCACCTCCTGCTCGTCGGTGCCCCGGCCGACGAGCCGCTCCCGCAGCGTCTCGGGGCTAGGCGGCTCGACAAAGATCCGGACGGCTCCCGGCTCCGTCTCCCGCACCTGCCGCGCGCCCTGGACCTCGATCTCGAGCACCACCGGGGCGCCGCGCTCGGTCCGGCGCTCGACCTCGGAGCGCAGCGTCCCGTACCGATTGCCGCTGTACTCGGCCCACTCGAGGAACTCCCCGTCCATGACGCGACGGTCGAATTCCTCCCGGGACAGGAAGTGGTAATCGGTGCCGGCCTCCTCGCCCTTGCGAGGAGCGCGGGTCGTCGCCGAGATCGACAGCTCGACCTCCGGCACGCGCTCGCGAAGCTTGCGAATCAGCGTCCCTTTGCCCACACCGGACGGGCCTGTGATCACGAACACCCTCGACACGGCGCGCATTGTGGCGCGAGCGCCGGTCGCCGCGCCGGCGGGCGTGGAGAGCGGTCGGCGGAGTCCTAGCGGCGGCGCAGCAGCGCGACCAGCTCGGCCCGCTGGCGCTCCGAGAGGCCCTCGATGGTCTTCGAGGGGGAGATCCGGCACTGGTTGAGAATCCGGTTGACCTTCACGCGGCCGTACTTGGGCACGGCGAGCATGATGTCGAAGACCTTCGCGGACCCGAGCCACCCGGGCGGATCGAGCAGCAGCGTGTCGATCTTGACCTTGCCGCCCTTCAGATCCTTCTTGAGCTGAGCCCGCTTCGTGCGGATCTCGTTGGCCATCTCGAGGGCGCGCATTCGCTGGTTCTTGCTCCGAGCGGGGATCGAAGCGGTGGACTGCGAGGGCGGAGCCATGAGCGCGGCGATAATACATCCGCAGAGCCCGCCTGTCGCCCTCATGTGGGGGGAAATCCGCGAATTCGCCTCGACCTCAGGTTGAGGTCGAGGACTGGGTCGAGGCCGCGCCGGACCGGGTTCGCGGAATTTGGGGTCGCGGCCCAGGACGCCCCATTCGTGTTAGCCGGCTGCCAGCGCCTCGAGCTCGTGGCGGATGCGCTCCGCGGCCAGCGGATCGCGGAAGCTCGCGGTCCCGACGGCGACCAGATCTGCGCCCGCGTCGAGCAGATCGCCTGCGTGGCGGCCGCTCTCCACGCCGCCCATGCCGATCACGCCGACCGAGACCGCATTCGCCACGTCCGCCACCTGCTTGAGGGCCACCGTCCGCACCGCGGGGCCCGAGAGACCACCTGAGCCCGCGCCGAGCCACGGTGCGCCGCCGCCGGGATCGATCGCCGCGGCCTTGATCGTGTTGATCAGCGAGACCGCGTCCGCGCCTCCCTCCTCGGCCGCCCGGGCGATTGCCACCGGGTCGGCGACGTTCGGCGTCAGCTTCACGATCAGCGGCTTACCGGTCAGCGGCCTGAGCGCGCGCAGCAACGCGAGCGTCTCGGCCGGCTGTTCGCCGACGATCAGGCCCGAGTGCACGTTCGGACACGAGACATTGAGCTCGAGCGCAGCCACCTCATCGCGACTGCCGACGCCCTCGACCAGTGTCGTGAACTCCTCCGCGCTCGTTCCCATGATGGAGACGACCAGCGGCACCGGCAGCTCGGAGAGCTCGGGGAGGTTCTCGGCCAGGAAGCCATCCATCCCCTTGTTCGGCAGACCGATCGAGTTGATCATCCCGGTGCCCTCCTCCCACAGTCGCGGCGGCGGGTTGCCCGGCCGCGGGGCTGGGGTGATCGTCTTCGAGACGAACGCGCTGAACGGGAAGCGTTCGAGCAGCTCGTCCCCGAACACCTGGCGAGCGGCGATCGCATCGAAGGTCCCGGACCCGTTGATGATCGGGTGGGCGAGCTGGAGGCCGCAGAAGTCGACCGAGCTCACGAGGCCTCCCGCCCGTCAGCCGAAAGGCGCCGCACCATCCAGCGCATCCCCGCAGGGCGAAGCCCGAGGAGATGCGGTGTGCCGGCGGCGCCGCGGCCGATGGCACCACCGGCGCACCCCCGGAGGGCGAAGCCCGAGGAGGTGGCGCCCAGGTGTTTCATCTGTGTCCTGCTCCGTCCACCAGTGCCGTCTCGATCTGGTCGCCCCTCACCACCGGGCCGTCGACGCACAGGCGCATGTAGCCGCCTCCGGCCAGCGGGACCGCGCAGCCGAAGCAGGCTCCGTACCCGCAGGCCATCGGGGACTCGAGCGCCAGCTCGCAGGCGGCACCCCGTTGCGCGCACATGCTCCGGACCGCCTCGAGCATCGCCGGCGGCCCGCAGCTGTAGACGACCGCGCTCGCCGCTTGATCGCCGTCGAGCATGCGGGCGAGCAGGTCGGTCACGTAGCCGCGATGGCCCGCGTGTCCGTCCTCGCTGGCCAGCCCCACCTCGCAGCAGCGGAACAGCTCCATCCCGCCGGAATGGGCCTCGTCGCGAAAGCCGAGCAGCGTCCGCAGCGGGACGCCCGCGGCGGCGAGCCGGCGCCGGAGGATCGCGAGCGGGGCGAGCCCGATGCCGCCACCGACCAGGATCGCGCCCGCGGCGTCCGGGTTGATCGCACGCGGGATGGAGAAGGGGCGGCCGAGCGGCCCCGTCAGCAGCAGGTCCTCCCCGCTCTCGAGCGCGGCGAGTCGCCGGGTTCCGGGCCCGACATCCTCGAGCAGGAAGTCGAGCCGGACACCGCCGGCTCCACGCTCGGCCTCCGCGACCGAGAAGGCACGCGGGAGATAGGGCCGGTCCGCTCCCTCGCCCCAGCCCCTGGCCGCCGCCAGCATGTAGAACTGCCCGGCCTCAGGGTCAGGTCCCTCCCGATCGAGCGCCGAGACGATCCGATAGCCGCCCGATACCTCGTTGGCAACGACCTCGGCGGAACGCCTGCCGAACGGCGCCCGGGTCCGCTCCGCGCTCGCCTGGGCCTGACTCAAGCCTGGGCCTCGTCGCCGGCCTGGGCGACCTCGCCGGCATGCAGTTCCTGAAGCGAGTAGACCTCGGCAGCGCCGCTGATCTGGGCGGCGATGGCGCGGGCGGCGGCCGACGCGCCGGTCATCGTCGTGATGCAGGGGACCCCCTCCCGGGTGGCCGCGTTGCGGATCTCATAGCCGTCGGACCGCGCCCCCGAGCCCGTGGGCGTGTTGATCACAAGGTCCACCTCCCCGCGCTCGACGTAGTCGACGACGTGGGGAGAGCCCTCCTGGACCTTGTTGATCGCCTCCACCGGGATCCCCATGCGGGAGATCGCCTGGGCGGTGCCGCCGGTCGCGACGATCTTGAAGCCCAGACCATGAAGCAGCGTCGCCAGGCCGGTGGCCGCCGGCTTGTCGATGTCGGTCACGGTGATGAAGACGGTGCCCTCGTTCGGCAGGCGGACGCCCGCCGCCGACTGAGCCTTGCCGAATGCGGTGGGGAAGTCCTTGGCCACGCCCATGACCTCGCCCGTGCTCTTCATTTCGGGGCCCAGCACCGTGTCGGCGCCGGCGAAGCGTGAGAACGGCAGCACCGCCTCCTTCACCGAGACGTGGGTCGCGGGCATCGGCGGTACCTCGATTTCGGCGAGCGA
>DATFLZ010000212.1:0-2347 GCA_035267205.1 Solirubrobacterales bacterium
GCAGCCCGCCCGCCCCGCGGACGGGGCCCGGCAGCGAGCCGAGTCGTCCTGGCGGCTCCGGCGAGTCCATGCGCGCAGGTTGGCAAAGGGTCTTTAACCGCGAGCAAAGGGAGGGCCGCGATCGCGCGGACCAAGGCGCCGGCCCCCTAACTACTAGGGTTCGCTCCCGTGCGAACCGAGGCCCGCTTTCCGGCGATCGATCCGAGCGCCGGCCACTACGAGAGCTTCTACCTGAAGGCGGCCCCGCCGGGCGGTGGGCGAGCGCTGTGGATCAGGCACACGATCCACAAGCGGCCCGGGCAGGAGCCGACCTGCTCGATCTGGTTCACGCTGTTCGGGAACGGGGGCCCGACCGCGACGAAGGCAAGCTTTCCAGCCGGCTCGCTGTCGGTGCCCGATGGCTCCTACGTGCGGGTGGACGGATCGGAGATCGGACCCGGACGGGCCACGGGCAGCGTCGCCACCGAGGCGTTCGAGGCCGAGTGGGACCTGCGGTTCGAGGACCGGCACGACGCCTTCCGCCACCTTCCCTCCGAGCGGATGTACTCGGCGAAGCTGCCGCGGACGAAGCTGCTCAGCCCGCACCCCGGAGCGCTCTTCAGCGGCTCGGTGACGATCGACGGAGAGCGGCTGGCGCTCGACGCCTGGCCCGGGATGGTCGGGCACAACTGGGGCGCCGAGCACGCGGAGCGCTGGATCTGGATGCACGGCGGCGAGTTCGACGACGGCGCGCCGGGCGACTTCATCGACGTCGCGGCCGGCCGCATCAAGCTGGGCCCCCTGCGCACCCCGTGGATCGCCAACGGCTCGATCGTGATCGGCGGTGAGGCATACCGGCTTGGCGGGCTCGGGCGGACCTACGGCACCGAGATCACCGAGAGCCCGACCGGCTGCGAGTTCGTGATCGGCGGCAAGCGGATCACGGTGCGGGGAAGGGTGGAGGCTCCAGCCGAGCGCTTCGTCGGCTGGATCTACGCCGATCCCGACGGCGGCGAGCACAACACCGTCAACTGCTCGATCGCGGACATGGAGCTGCGGGTCGAGCGCCCGGATCACAAGCACCTCCACCTGCGGGTCCCGGGCGGCGCGGCCTACGAGCTCGGCATGCGGGAACGCGACCACGGGATCCCGATCCAGGACTACCCGGACGGCTGAGGCCGCGAGCGGCCGCGCCCGGGTGGGCGTCAGCGCTTGACGCGCTTGAACCGCGCCCAGGTGGAGCGCAGGCCGAGCGCAAAGCGCAGCTCGTCACCGGTCACGGTCGTCTTGCCGGCCGTCCCGATCACCTTCGCCTTGACGATCCGCGGCGAGACACCGGTCCTGGTGACCTTGATCCGCTTCAGCCTGCCCTTGACCCGGCTCCCGAGCAGACGCTGCATCTTGCCCCGCGAGTAGGTCTCCCGCCAGCGGTGGTAGGGCGAGGCGGAGTCGCCGGGATCCTTGACGCTCTTCAGGTAGGGGCGCGGGCTGCCCCCGCTGAACCCGAACTCGCTGTTCTCCGTGCGCCCGCCGGAGGAGGAGAAGAAGAAGGCGGTGATCACGTCGCCGCCCTGCTTGAGGACCTGTCCGGCCGTCCGCCGGACCGCCTTGTTGGTCGAGCTCTCCTCGGCGCGGACGCCGTTGTAGACCTGGCTGCGGGTGTCGTCGTAGAGCGTGAAGCCGTTGCCGTTCACGCCGGTCGCGAGCGCGTAGCTGCGGGCCGCAACGGCCTGAGCGCGCAGCGCCTTGGCCGGCCACGACGGCGGCACCTCGTCGGGGACCACGCCCTTCAGGTAGCCCTCGAGGCCGACCCGGTTGATCACGTTGAGGGAGCCCGAATCCGGCTTGGCGACGAGCTTGCCCCGGTAGAGGCCGTCGCCGAAGATCTCGATCTTCTTCTTCGGGACCGCGGAGAGCTTGCGGCCGCACGAGGTCAGCTTGCGGCCGCTCGACTTCTCCAGCCGCACCTTCTTCCCGCTCGGGCTGAGCTCGGCGACGTAGGTCTTCCCGGTCTTGACGCGGCGCCCGCAGGCCCGCCGCGCCCCGCGGAAGGAGGCGCTGCCCGAGCGCACCGAGAGCAGCACGCCGACGTTGCGGGCCTTGGCGCTCTTCAGCTTCGTGCGGCGGTAGTAGCGAGACAGGATCCGCTTGTGGCTCTTGCCGTTCTTCGCCATCCCGAAGGCACCCCACTGGCTCATCCCGACCCCATGGCCGAAGCCCCGGCCGTCGATCTTGAACTTCACCTTCGCCTCGGCGGCGGCCGGCGCCATCTGGGCGCAGGCGAGCAGACCGAGGGCGAGCGCCGCTGCGAGGAGCAGCGCCCTGAGCGAGGTGCGGCTGTTGGTCGGGGCGAGCATCGTGGCTTGGG
>DATFLZ010000213.1:0-4072 GCA_035267205.1 Solirubrobacterales bacterium
CGAGCTCGGCGCCGAGCCTCGGCAGCGAGCCCGCGATCGGGTCACCGTGCGTGACGAGACCGCCCGGGCCCTCGTCCTCGTCATCGAGCTGGAGCGGACGGCCGGCGGGGTCGAGCAGATGCACCTCGCCGAACACGGGGCGGGCGTCGACCGCCAGCTCCCGGTCACTGCAGACAAAGACGTCGAGCGGCACGGCGCTGGCGACCATGCGGACCACGCGGGGATCGAGGACGCGGCGGGCGGTGACGCGCTGATCGTCGGGCGACCCCGGGGCGGTCTCGCCCGGGCTGGGGCCGGCCGTGGGCGCGTCGGGCGTCGCGGGAGCGTGCTCAGTTGCGGCGGGGGGCTGCACTCTCAGATCCCTCCTCCTCGTGCCTGGCCCCCTGAGCGCCACTCGCGTTGCCGTTCGTGCCCTCGGCGGCGGTCGCCTCCCGCTCGGCGGCGAGATGCGCCTCGCCCGGGCCGAGCTCGGCGGCGACGGCGCTCTCATCCGTGTCGGGCTCGGAGGCACCGCCCGGGCCGGCGTCGACCGGGACGCTCGGGGCGCGGCGCCAGGCCGTGCGGCGCAGGAGGTGGTGCGGGCCCGCCTTGACCAAGACGCGCTCAGCCCTGGCCTGGGCCTCGGCGAGGCCGACCGGGCGCCCGTGGAAGTCCTGGCGGATCGCCTCGAGCTCGGCCAGCGCCTGCTCCTGGTAGACGCGCGTCTTCTGTCCCTCGTGCTGACGGAAGGCACCGAGGAAGCGCGGCAGGCGCTCGATCCGGGCCCCCGCCCGCTGAAAGCGGAGGAAGAGCTCCCAGTCGAATCCGTACTCGAAGCCGCAGTCGATGCCCCCGACCGTCTCCCAGATCGAGCGACGCCAGAACGCGGTCTCCTGCGGGATGAAGTCAAACCACTGCAGCGAGTCGTCGCTGTGGGCGGGCGTCACCCAGACGCCGACGTCGCGGCCCTGCTCGTCGATCAGCACCCGGTTGCCGTAGACCATGTCGACCTCGGGGTGCTCGGCGAAGTAGCGGCCGACGCGCGCGAGCGTGCCGGGCAGGAGCAGGTCGTCAGCGTTGACCCACGCGAGGATTTCGCCCGAGGAGTCGTCGAGACCGCGGTTGATCGCCTCGGCCTGGCCCGCGTCGGGACCGGCGTGGACCTCGGCGAGCCGCTCCTGCTCGCGGCGCAGGATCTCGAGGGTGCCGTCCTCGCTGCCGCCGTCGCAGACGATCAGCTCGAGCTCGGGGTAGTCCTGCTCGAGGATGCTGGCCAGCGTCGCGGAGAGGTACTGGGCGTAGTTGAGGGAGGGGACGACGACGGAGATCCGGGGCGCGTCCTCGGGCGCCCGGTCGCGCGTGTAGGAGCGGGGCACGCGCAGCTCACGCGGCTCGTATTGCGCTCGCAGGTGGCCGAGAGGCGGAATGACCTTCTGGCGGAGGCCGCGCGGAGCGAGCCGCTTGAGCCGGGCGACCAAGCCGCCGCCACGGGCGCCACCCTCAGCGGGATCGTGCCCCTCGGGCGCCTCGGGCTCGGGTTCTCTAGCCTGGCCGCCGTCGGGTGCGGCCGGCGGCGGCTGCCGAAGCGCCTCGATCCTCGAGCTTTCCCCCCTGTGGCTCACCTAGATCTCCTCCCCCGCTGTTCGAGCCCGTCGGTTGAATGCAAGCACACCCGCCACACAGATGCCGATCCCGATCGCGATCGGCAGCAGCGCGGCGAACGTTCCGCGGTCCGCGAACCAGCCTGGAGCGGACGGATCGATGATCCAGACCCGAGCTTCAGCGATGATCGGCGCAAGCGGGTTGACCGACTGCAGATCCTCCAACACACCCTCTGGAACAACTTCGAGGGGAAAGAGGATCGGTGTCGCGTAGAAAAGTAAACGGCTGATCGAGGGCCACGCCTGGGTGACATCCCGGTGCCGGACCCAGAGCGCCGAGAGCAACAGCGACGACCCGATCGTCAGCACGACCAGCAGCAGCACCACCACCGGCAACAGGAGCCAGGTCGCCGTCGGCTCGACGCCGGCGATCAGGATCCAGAGCACGACCACGAGCATGTTGGTGCCGAACGTGATCGTGGTCGAGAGGATGGTCGAGAGCGGCATCGCGATCACGGGCAGCTCCGCCTTGCGGATCAGCTGCCCGGTGCCGAGCGAGCGCAGGCCCCCGCTGACCGCCTCGCTGAAGAAGGTGAACAGCATGATGTTGAAGAGGAGCATCGACCCGTAGAACGGAATGTCCGTGAACCGGGCGAAGATCTGGGTAATGACGACATACAGGATCCCGAAGAGCGTGATCGGCCTGATCAGGGTCCACAGGTAGCCCAGAGTCGAGCCCGCGTAGCGCTGCTGGAAGTCGGCGACCGCGTTGAGGCGGACGACCTCCCAGGTCCGGCGCCAGCCCTCCCCGAGCGCCGACGGCCCCGGCAGGCGGCGCTCGATCTGGGCGGCGGGCCGGGCTCCGACGGCGCTCATCGTGCCCCGACCTCGCGGTCCCGGGAGGCGTCGGTCGCCGAAGCGGAGCTCCCGTTGAGGCCGGCGGCGCCGCCCGGGGTGACGTCGAACTCGAAGTCGGAGTCGACCTCGATCACGCCGCCCTCGCGAGAGCCGTGGCCCTCGATGCTGATGAAGGTCCACTCGACCTGGGAGTCGGTGTAGGGGTTGCCCTTCGGGCCGGTCGCGAGCGCCCGGACGCCCAGCTGATACTCGGCGGGCGTGACCGGGTTCTCCGCTGAAACCCGCACGCGTACCCGATCGCCGGGCCGCAGCGCCTCGCCCTCGGGGCCGATGTCGCTGACGGTGAAGAGCACGGTGCCGTCGCCGCTGCGGAGCTCGACCCGGGCGCCGGCACGGGGCCGCTCGGCGAGCATCTTCAGCACCACCTCGACCTCCAGGCGGCCGGTCTGCGGGACCGAGCCGCTCTCGTCGGCGCCGACCACCTCCACCGACTCGACCTCGGCGCCGTCGGTGGCGCCGGCCGCGCGGTGGGCCTGGCGGTTGGCGTTGGTCTGGTGCGCGTGGTATGCGAGGCCGACCGTATCCGGGTCGCCGATTGCGTCGATCTCGCCGTCGACCAACAGCATCGCCCGATCGCAGTACTGGCGGATCTTGCCGATCGAGTGGGAGACGAGAACGATCGTCTTGCCCGCGTCCCGGCGCCGCTCGAGCTCGTTCAGGCAGCGCTCCTGGAAGTCGGAGTCGCCGACGGCGAGCGCCTCGTCGAGCAGCAGGATGTCGGGGTCGGCCTCGATCGAGACGGCGAAGGCGAGCCGGGTGCGCATCCCCGTGGAGAAGTTCCGCAGCGGCATCTCGGCGAAGCCGGCAACGCCGGCGTACTCGAGCACCTCATCCACGCGGCCCTCGATCGAGCGCCGGTCGAGGCCGAGCGTGACGCCCCCGAGGACGACGTTGGCCCTGGCGCTGAGCTCGGTGTTGAAGCCGACGCCGAGCTCGACCACCGGGGCGACTTTGCCGCGGACGTCCACCGTCCCGGAGTCGACGCCGTAGATGTTGGCCAGGATCCGGATCAGGGTCGACTTGCCCGAGCCGTTCTTTCCCACGATCCCGAAGAACTCCCCGGTCTCGATGTCGAAGGTGATCCCGTCGAGCACCGGCAGCCCCCCGCGCACGCCGCGACGAACCGGGCCCTTGAGGCGGTCGGCGAGGGTGCGCGAATCCGAAGACGGCACCGCAAAGCTCTTGCGGAGGTCCCGGACCTCGATAGCGGTCCCGGGTCGCATGGGCTTAAGGTTAGTGCGAATCCGGGTGTTCGGCTAACGGATCCTTAGATCCCCCGGCAATCCTGACTCTGGCGGCAGGATTCACGGAGCACCGGCGAGCCCAGAAGTTCGCTAATTGCGGAAATCCGCGGGTTCCGTTTGCGCTGCGCCACAGGCCCGGGTACTTTTCCCCGCCTAGGCAGGGACACGCGGGCAAGGATGAGCATGGGAGCAGTAAAAGGGGATAGCGCGCTGAGGGGGCGTGGGGGGCCACCCCGGGGTTCACGCGTGCAGATGGGACTGAGACTCCTGGGAATGCTGCTCGCCCTGACCACGGCGGTGCTGCTGCTGATGGCCGCCGAGGCCCACGGC
>DATFLZ010000214.1:0-2732 GCA_035267205.1 Solirubrobacterales bacterium
TGCCGAGAGCGCCGCCGGCGATCAGGCCGATGGGGAGCCAGAGCGTGTCGAGCTCGCCGCGCTGGAGAAAGAAGGCGAGCAGAACGACGAAGGCCGCGCCCGCGAGGACGATGATCGCGGGCCCGGCACCGCCGAGGAGGCCGAACGCGATGCCGTCGTTCCTGACCAGCACCAGTTCGATTCCGAGGAACAGGTCCACCTCGTCGCCGCGGGCGATCTCCGTCCGCGCGACCGCCTTGCTGATCTGATCGAGCCCGAAGGCGCAGAGGGCCACGATCCCAGCCCGCGTGAGGTCTGCCCTGCGCCCGCTCACTCGTTGATCAGCCCGACGACGATGCCCTGCAGGATCAGAAGCAGAATGACGCCGATGATCGGGCTCAGATCGAGCGCCATGCGGGCACCTCCGATCGGAGGCAGGAACCGCCGGAAGAGGTTGAGGTAGGGATCGACCACCTGCTCGATGAATTCGGTCACCGCCCGCAGCGGCCGGCTGTAGGGGAGGGAGCCCCGGAACGTGACCACCCACGAGAGCACGATCCGGGCGAAGACCAGAATGATGTAGACGGTGAACAGCGAAGAGACGTACTGGGCCACGTCGTTGCGCGTGAGCGCGAGCAGGATCTGATTCATCGCCTGCCTGCCATCCGCTCGAGCGATGCGGTCACGGCCGCTCCGAACGCCTCGCGTGCGCCGTGCTCCTCGAGCGCCTCCAGCCCCGCCTCGGTGCTCCCCCCCGGCGAGGCGACGGCGCGCTGCAGGTCGCTGGGGTCCTGTGCTGTGAGCAGCTCTCCTGTCCCTGCTGCGGTCAGCCCGACGAGGCGGGTCGACAGCTCGGCGTCGAGCCCCGCCTCGGTGCCCGCCGCGGCCAGGGCCTCGCAGGCGAGGGCCAGATAGGCGGGCGCGCAGCCCATCACGGCGGTCGCCGGATCGAGCAGGTCCTCCTCGAGCTCGACCAGGGTGGCGATGCCGCCGAGCAGCTCGAGGGCCGGTGCCACGACCGCCGGATCGGAGGGCGGCGCGTGGCAGATCACGCCGCGCCCGGCCTCCACGGCGACGTTCGGCATCGTGCGCAACACGGCGGCGTCTGGAAAGGCGCGCCCAAGATCGCCGGCGCTCGTGGCTCCGAGCACCGAGACGAGCGGCCCACGAAAGCCGGAGAGGCCGTCCGCGGCTTCAGCCAGCGCCTTCGGCTTGACGGCGAGGATGATGAGCTCGCAGTCTTGAGCGAGCTCCGCGAGGCCGTCCGCCCGATCGCCGCCGAGCTCCTCGGCCAGCTGCGCGGCGCGACCCGAGCCCCCGTCCGCAAAGGCCATCGGCAGCCCGGGATCTCCGTGCCCGCGCAGCCCACGGGCCAGCGCTGCGGCCATGTTCCCCGATCCGGCAAATCCGACTTTCATCCCGCGGAACCCTAGTGGTCCCTCCATAGACGGCGGCGGTCGCGCGGCCGGGATCAGCTCTGGTTGAAGAAGCCCTTCTCGACCAGACGAGCCTTCTCCTCGGCGGAGACCTCGACGTTCGCCGGCGTGAGGAGAAAGGTCTTGTCCGCGATTCGCTGCATGCCGCCCTCCAGCGCGTAGGTCAGGCCGGACGCGAAGTCGATCAGACGCTTTGAGAGATCGGTGGAGGCCGACTGCAGGTTGAGGATCACCGGCACGCTGCGCTTGAACTTGTCGGCGATCTCCTGGGCGTCGTTGAAGTTGCGCGGGGTGACGAAGTGGACCTGCACATTGCCGCCGCCGTTACCGCTGACGGGGCGCAACTCGCGCCGTCGTGACGGGGGATCGTCATCGGCGAAAATGTCGTCGATGTCGGAGTCAGCGGGCTCGGAACGGCGCAGACGCCGGACGTTGGAGCCACCGCCGGACGCGCTTCGGGCGCGGCGCGGAGGCGGCTCGGGCGCAACCGCATCCTCGCTGACGGTGTCGGGCTCGTAATACTCGGGATCGTCCTCCTCGTAGCGGTACTCCGGATCCTCCGCCAGTCCGAAGTAGACGAGCGCCCTGTGCCATGTATCTCTGACGGCCATTCTCGCGCCTCTTTCGCCTCGGGTGCGCCTATTCCTTGTAGTGATTATGACCTCTCAGCTCGCCTCCGCCACCCCTGCGCCGGGATTCGTGGGCGGCTTCGGTCAGCGGAAGAGGTTGGTGCCGACGCGGATGATCGTCGCCCCCTCCTCCACCGCCACGGGCCAGTCCTGACTCGTTCCCATCGAGAGGCGCTCGAGGCCGTGCTCGGCCGCGAGCTCGGCCAGGCGGGCGAAGTACGGGCGGGACTGCTCGGGATCGGTCGCGAACGGGGGCATGGTGGTCAGCCCCGAGACCCGCACCGGGCAGCGCGCGATGAAGGAGGCGAGGTCTTCCGGGTCGAGGCCCTCCTTGCTGTCCTCACCGGCGACGTTGACCTGCACGAGCACCTCGCGCTCGGGGTCCGGCTCGAGGCCGTTCAGCTTTCCGAGGGCGCTGTCGGTGCAGAGCGAGTGCACCAGCCGGACCTGGTCCGTGATCCGTTTCACTTTGCGGCTCTGGATGCTCCCGATGAAGTCCCACGTGAAGGCATCGGCCCACCGCTCGCGCTTCTGCTCGAGGTCCTGGAGCCGGTTCTCGCCGACCAGCGTGATGCCGGCCTCCGCGAGGGCGCCCATCTCCTCCGCGGCCACGTACTTGCTCGCGGCAAGGATCTCGACGCTCCCGCCGGCGCGGGCGCGGACCTCGTCCAGGTTCGCCCGGATCGAG
>DATFLZ010000215.1:0-20496 GCA_035267205.1 Solirubrobacterales bacterium
CGCGCGGTCGTCGTCCTTCGCCAGCTCCCAGGGCTTGGTCTCCTCGACGTAGCGGTTGAGGCGCCGCACCCGCGCCCAGATCCGCTCCAGAGCCTGAGTCAGCTCGGCCCGCTCAAGCAGCCCCCGGGTCTCCTCGACCACGCCGCCGAGGCCGTCGGCGCCGTCGCCGAGCGCGGGGTCCGCCTCCCCATCCGGGATCGCCCCCTCGGCGAACCGAGCGATCATCGCGAGCGTCCGCGATGCAAGGTTCCCGTAGTCGTTGGCGAGCTCGGTCTCGTAGCGGGACTCGAATCCGGCGGGAGAGATCGAGCCGTCCTGGCCGAAGCTGACCTCGCGGAAGCAGTAGAAGCGGAGCGCGTCGGCGCCGAAGCGGTCAATCACCTCGAACGGGTCGAGGACGTTGCCGAGCGACTTCGACATCTTCTTCTCGCCCATCAGCAGGAAGCCGTGCACGTAGAGGTGCTCGGGAAGCTCGATCTCGGCGGCCATCAGCAGCGCCGGCCAGTAGACCGAGTGAAACTTGAGGATGTCCTTGGCCATCACGTGGTAGTTACAGGGCCAGAACCGGTCGGTCAGATCCTCGCCCTCGCGGGCGTAGGAGAGCGCCGTGTAGTAGTTGAGCAGTGCCTCCCACCAGACGTAGACGACCTGCTCGGAGTCCCAGGGAAGCGGCACGCCCCAGCGCAGCCGCGAGCGCGAGAGCGAGACGTCGCGCAGACCGCTCTTGATGAATGAGAGCGCCTCGTTGCGCCGGAAGTCGGGCTGGACGAAGTCGGGGCGCTCCTCGAACAGCGCCTCGAGCCGCTCCTGGAAGGCAGAGAGCTTGAAGAACCAGTTCTCCTCCGTCTCCAGCAAGAGCTCGATCTCGTGGATCGGACAGGTGTTGCCCGGGCCCATCTCCGACTCGGTCTTGAAGTCCGCGCAGCGCGGGCAGTAGTACCCCTCGTAGGTTCCCTCGTAGACGTAGCCGTTGTCGTGGACGCGCTGGATCACCTCCTGGACCCGCTGCTGGTGCTCGGGATCGGAGGTGCGGATGAAGAAGTCGTTGGACGCGTTGATCCGGGGCATCAGGTCACGGAAGCGCTGGGAGTTCTTGTCGGCCAGCTCCCGGGGATCCATCCCGAGCTTCTCGGCGACCTGGGCAACCGGCTCGCCGTGATCGTCGGTGCCGGTCAAGAAGAAGACGTCCTCCCCGCGCTGGCGCCTATGGCGGGCGAGGATGTCGGCGCCGATCGTCGTGTAGGCGTGCCCGAGGTGCGGCTCGGCGTTGACGTAGTAGATCGGCGTGGTGACGTAGAAGGCCAAGGCCGGGAGGCTACGCCGTCGATGCGATGGCCCGCGCCCCGTGCTCGGGGACCAGCGTCACATGACGGACCCGCGGGCGCTCCGGCGCGGGATCGACCGTCCGCAGCCGCAGGCGGCTCAGGACCTCCCGAATCACGACCCGCATCTCGAGCTGGGCGAGCTGGGAGCCGACGCAGCGGCGGCGGCCCCCTCCGAAGGGGATCCAGGCGCGCAGCGGCGGGTTCTCGAGGAAGCGCCCCGGCCTGAAGCTTCCCGGATCGCCCCAGACGTCCTCGCGGTGGTGGAGGACGACGATCGCCGGCGCGAGCATCCAGCCGGCGGGGACCTCGCGCCCCCCGAGCTCGAGCGGAGCGGTCAGCATCCGGGCGACGTCGATCACGACCGGGCGGGCTCGGAGCGTCTCCTTGACGGTCGCGTCGAGGAGGGTGCGGTTCCCGCCGTCCCCTCCGCCGTCCAGCTCCTCGAGCAGGCTCCGCATCGCCTCCGGCGTCCGCATCAGCCGCTCGAAAGCCCAGGAAAGCCCGGTTGAGGTCGTCTCGTGGCCGGCGGCGAGCAGCGCCATCAGCTCGTCGCGCAGATCCTCGTCGCTGAGCCCGGGTGCCTCGTCGTCGCCGCCGGCGTCGATCATCAGCGACAGCACGTCCTCACGATCGGCGCGACCCGCCTCGGCGCGGCGCTCGGCAATCTCCTCGTAGAGCAACCGGTCGACCTCCTCTCGCAGCGCGAGCACGCCGCCGGCCGGATTGAGCCTGCCGGCCGCGCCTTCGGAGCCGAGTCGTTCGAGACCGGACCGCACCGGCCCCGGAACCCACGCGTACCAGGAGGCGCGCTCGACCAGGGCGGGGAGCAGCTCGCGAAGCCGGTCGTGCCGCGGTCCCTCCGCGACGCCGAAGACGAGCTGCAGGATCACCTCGAGCGTGATCTCGCTCATCCGCCCGCGCAGAGCGATCGGCTCGCCGAGCGGCCAGGTCTCGATCCGCTCGGCGGCGATCTCGCCGATCCGCCCCTCCCAGGAGCGGATCCGCCGGCCGTGGAAGGCCGGTCCGATCAGCGTCCGCTCGCGCTCCCACTCCTCGCCCTCAAGCGTAAGCAGCGAGTGCTGCCCCACGAGCGGCTCGAAGAGCAGCGCTCGGGTCTCGCCGGTCACCGCCCCCCGGCCGTCGGTCGCCAGCGCCTTCCGCGCGAGGTCGGGATCGGCGACGTATGCGATCGGGGGCTCTCCGGGGAACTTGACCCTGAACACATCGCCGTACTCTCGGTGCGCGCCGCGGAGGAACCCGATCGGATCACGGAAGAGCTGGGCGCCCTGCCAGAGAGCCGGAGCGGATGAGCCGGGAATCGATGCCATCAGGGCTCAAGGTATCGAGAGACTCCGCGACGGCGAGCCAGTCCCTACGCTGCTCGCCCCGGCAGGCCATCCCCGGGGCCACATGGAGCAACCGATCCAGATAGCAGGAGCGATCCTGATCCTGACCGCCTTCATCGCCGCGCAGCGCGGCGTGATGTCACCGCAGTCGCTCGTCTACCTGTGGCTGAACCTGGTGGGCTCGGTCGTGCTCGCGGTGCTCGCCGCGATCGACTCCGACTGGGGATTCCTGCTCCTGGAAGGCGTCTGGGCGATCGTCAGCGCCTGGGGCCTGCTCGCCGCCTTGAGAGGGCGCGAACCGGTCGCACCCGGCCACTGAGGGCCCGGCTGCGCGGCCCGGCCCTACGCCCGCACCGAGTCGAGCACGGCGAGGATGTCGTCGCCGTAGCGCTCCAGGCGCGAGGGACCGATGCCCTCGCAGGCGAGCAGCTCGCGGGAGTCGGTGGGCATCGTCGCCGCGATCCCCTCCAGCTGGCGGTTGGAGAGGACCACGTAGGCCGGCACCTTGTCGGCGGTCGAGCGCTCGGTGCGCCAGCGCCTCAGCGCCTCGTCCGCCGCGGGCGACTCCGGCTTCGGGTCGACGGCGAGCGGTGGACGCGCCGCCGCCCGCTTCCCCCCTGCGGCGGGGCTCGCCTTCGGCGGCGCCTTCGCTCCCCGCTCCGCCTCGCCGGTCAGCTCGGCGAGGAACGGCGAGGGTCGCTCGTCGTCGGCGAGCAGCACGCACCGCTCGCGCGCCCGGGTCACCGCGACGTGCAGAACCCGGCGCTCGGCCTCCCAGTTCTCGCTGAGGCGATGCGGCAAGAGCCCCCGGTTTACCCCGAAGACCACGACCCGGTCCCACTCACGGCCCTTGACCCGGTGGACCGTGGAGAGGGTGACGCCGTCGTTGCCCTTCGACTCCGCGAGCGCCGCCCGCAGCCAGGGCTCGAACGTGTTCGGGTCGGTGTGCAGGTCCGAGACCTGGATCAGTCCCTCGAGGTCGTCGAGGTGGGAGGCCGCGTTCTGCCCGCCCTTGGAACCGTCGAGCATCTCCATCGCGCCACCGAGCCCGATCCGATCCCGGACGCCCAGCAGCAGCTCGCGCGTGGTCGCCCCACCGCGCGCGATCCCAGCGAGCAACTCGATGTCGTCGGCGAGATCGGCGACCTTGGTGGCGATCCGCTCATCGTCGATCGCGCGCTCGGCACCGCGGAGATCCGCCACCGACCGGCAGTTGACGAACCACTTGCTGATCCAGCGGGGAAAGCCGCGCGACGGGCGGCGCCGGATCAGCTCCAGGTCGGCCGGGATCAGGCCCTCCGGGTCGACCGCCACCCGCAGCCAGGCAAGCGCCGCGGCGACCCCCGCCCGCTCGAGCAGCTCCGGGCCGACCGACGTGTGCAGCGGCACGCCCGCGCTCCACAGCGCGATCTGCGGCGCGAGCAGCAGCGAGTTGACCCGAGCGAGGACGGCGATCTCGCCCGCCTCGACAGCGTCATCCCCGCGCCAGGAACTGACCACCCGGGCCGCGCGCTCGGCGGCCTCGCCCCCGGGGTGCTCGACGATCTCGAGCGCGCCGGGGTCGGCGTCGGCCCCCTCAGCCGCGCGGATTCGCTTCTGGACCCGGAGCTCGTTGTAGCCGAGCAGGGTGGCGGCGCCGCGCACGATCGGCTCGGCGCAGCGGTAGTTGACCTCCAGCGCGGTCGCCTCGGCCCCGGGGAAGATCTCCGCGTAGTCGACGAGGAAGCGAGGATCGGCGCCCGCGTGGTCGTAGATCGTCTGGTCGTCGTCGCCGACGCCGAACACATCGAGCGTCGGCATCGCGAGCAGGCCGATGAGCAGCACATGGGCCGGGGTCAGGTCCTGGAACTCGTCGACGAGGAGGTGGCGGTGGGTCGCCTGCATCCGGCGCCGGAACCGACCGTCGGCGAGGAGCGCCTCCAGCGCCCCGTAGATCTGCTCGTCGAAGTCGACCGCGCCCCTGCCGAGCAGGCGTTCCCGGTAGGCGTCGAAGCCGTCGGCGAGGCCCGTGACGTCGTCCCGCTCGGCCTCGACCTCGGCGGGCGACCGCAGGCCGAGCCGGACCTGGGTGAGCGCGTCGATGTATGGCCCGACCGGATCGGTGTTCGTGCGCCGCTGCCGGGGGATCGGGAAGACCTCCTCGATCGTGCGGCGCACCTCGAGCTCGTCGAGCAGCGGCGGCCGCCGCTCCCGGTGCTCGCGGACGATCCTGTACCCCAGCGAGTTGAGGGTCCTGGTCCGCGGCTGGAGCTTGAACAGCCGCGCTTCGAGCTCACGCTGGGCCTCCTTGTTGTAGGCGACCGCGAGGAGCAGCTCGCGGTCGTAGCCGCGCTCGCCGAGCAGGTAGCGGATACGCTCGGTCAGGACGCGCGTCTTCCCCGATCCGGCGGGCGCGATCACCCGGACGGCGCCGCCCGGGTGGGCAACCGCGGCGCGCTGATCGGGCGCCAGGTCGATCGGTCCCTCCCCGCCGCCACCCCCGACCGGCTCGAGGCTCCCGATCTCGACCGAGGAGCTGTGGACGACCGCGGGCTCGAGCTCCGGGCAGCTCCAGCGCGGGCCGCCGTCGATCCAGGCGGCGCGCCCGTCGACGAGGCGGACGTCCGCGTCGCCACCGACCTGGGCCCCGTGACGCGCCGCCTTCTGCGCCCACCACCAGACCGGCTCGCCGCTCCGCAGGTCGTAGTTGTTCGCCCAGACGAGGTGGTGCAGCATCTCGAACGGCAGGTCGAGGTCCGGCGGCAGGGAGTACGGGGGCTCGGTGATTGCGACGGGAGCCCTGAACCGGGCCGGGTCGACTCCGAGCTCGACAACCACTGGACGCCGCCGAGCCCAGTGCGAGCGCAGCGATTCGACCGCTGCCTGAGCGCCGGCCTCGTCCGCGATCACATCGGGCCCGACCTCGACGCGCTCGGCATCCGCCCATCCGTCGGGCGCGGGATCGCCGGCGCCGACGATCGCTCCGCGCCCGAGCGCGGCGGGCGCCGGGCTCACCGTCGCGGCTCGCGGCCGGTGAGCTCCCGGTAGAGCTCGTTCGGCCTGGTGCCGGTCAGGGCCGCAACGACTCCGGCCGCGGCTCGGGGGCGGGCCCCGGCCTGCACCAATCGCCGCAGCGCGTCAACGGCAAAGGCGGTATCCGGCGCCGAGGACCGCTTCCGCGATGGGGAGATCACGACCACGATCTCACCCTTGACGTCGTCCCGGAAGCGCCGGGCGAGCTCGGCGAGGCTGCCGCGGGCCACCTCCTCGTGGAGCTTGGTGAGCTCGCGGCAGACAGCCGCAGGGCGGTCGGGGGCCAGCGCGGCCAGCGCCTTCAGCGATGCCGGCAGACGGCGGGGAGACTCGAACGCCACAACCGTGTCGGTCGACTGCAGGACCCGCTCGAGCTCGCCGGCCCGGCGGGGCAGGAAGCCCTCGAAGCGCCAGCGATCGGCCGGAAGGCCCGAGGCGACGAGCGCCGTGGTGATCGCGCTCGCCCCGGGCAGGACCTCGATCTCGAGGTCCCGCTCGATGCAGGCCCGCATCAGCCGGTAGCCGGGATCCGACAGCACCGGGGTGCCGGCGTCGCTGATCAGCGCGACCCGGGCCCCCCGCTCGATCGCCTGGGCGATCTGGTCGGCGCGCTCCTCCTCGTTGCCCTCGTGATTGGAGACGAACCGGGGCCGCTCGATGGCGAGGCGCTCGTAGAGCATCCCGGTGCGACGGGTGTCCTCGCAGGCGACCAGATCGACGTCCCCGAGCGCCTTGACGACGCGCTCGGAGAGATCCCCGAGGTTTCCGATCGGGGTCGGGCAGACGACGAGCCGGCCGCTCACCGGGCGGAGCCTCCACCGGCGGGGACGCCCTCGAGCTCATCGCGGGCCAGCGTCGCGGCGCCGATCATCCCGGCCCGTTCGCCGAGCGCGGCGGCCCTGACCGGAACGTCGTTCTGGGGCGGGAGGGCACGCGCGCGTAGCTCGCTCCGCGCCCGCTCGAGGATCAGCTCACCGGCCGCCATGACGCCGCCGCCGAGCAGGATCACATCCGGGTCGAAGGTGTTCGCGAAGCTCGAGAGCGCAACGCCGATTCGCCTGCCGATCAGCGCCAGGACCTCGACGGCAACCTCATCGCCCGCGCCCGCCGCCGCAACGATCTCGCGGCCATCGATCTCGCGGCCCTCTCGGTGGAGCGCGCCGAGGGCGGAGTCGGGGTGACGCTGAGCGGCCTCGAGCCCCTCCCGGGCGAGCGCCGTTCCCGAGGCGAGGGCCTCGACGCAGCCCCGATTGGGACAGCTGCCCTGGCAGGGCGGCCCGTCCTGCTCGATCACGACGTGCCCGAGCTCCGCCCCGGCGCCGCTCGATCCACGGTAGGGGCGTCCGTCGATGATCAGGCCGCCTCCGATCCCGGTCCCGATCGTGAGCAGGACGACGTTGGTCGCTCCGCGCGCAGCCCCGTGCCGCTGCTCCGCAAGCGCCGCGACGTTGCCGTCGTTGTCCATTGAGGTCGGCAGCCCCAGCCGCTCGGTCACGAGCTCGCGGAGCGGCAAGTCGGCGAGCGGCAGGTTGACCGCGTTCACGCAGATGCCCTGGGGGCGATCGATCGTGCAGGGCACGCCGAGGCCGACCGCCGCCACCTCGGGACGCGCCGCGAGCGCCGCGCGGAGCTCGCGCTCGAGCAGATCGACGACCTCCTCTTGAGAGCGCCCGTGAGAGCTGGCGAGGTTGTGGTGATGCACGGCGGAGCCGTCCCCGAGCACCCCGACGAGCATCTTGGTGCCCCCGAGGTCGACGCCGATCGTCTCGTTCCGGCTCATGGGGAGCTCGAGCCCCGATCGCCCATCCGCGGGGTCGGGCGCTGAATCCGGGAGGCCATACGGCAGTATTACCTCACCGATGGCAGCCGGCGACGACGAGCGCCCGGACCGCCCCGACTACAAGGTCTACCGCGGTGGATCCCGCCGCAAGGGTGGCGGCAAGGGTGCGGAGAAGGGGACCCCGAGCAAGCGTGGCTCCAAGCCGCGAGGATCGGCCGCGCGCAAGTCGGGTGGGGACGAGCCCTCCTACAGCGTCTACAAGGCGAGTCGCAATCCGCTCGCGAAGCTGGGCGGCGCCGGTGCGGCACTCAAGGAACGGCTCTCGCGAGGTGGGGACGACGGCGGGCGGGAGCGGCGTCCGTCCACCCCGGGGGAGAAGCCGACCTGGCGCAAGGTGCTGCGTTGGGGGCTGATCGGCGCCGGTGCCTGGCTGCTGCTCAGCGTCGTGCTGTTCGTGGTCAGCGCCCAGATCCAGAAGGGCAAGCTCGACGGCGCCGCCGCGGACGAGCTCGGCGCCCTGCCGTTGATGATCGCCTCGCCGCAGACGATCCTGGTGATGGGCACCGACGTGCGGCCCGAGGGCGTTCCGGATGACAACGGCAACCCGACGAAGAAGAGGTGCGTGGAGGCGGCCGCGAGCGGCGCCCCCGCCCCCGACAGCTGCCTGCCCACCCGCGCCGACACGCTGATGCTGGTCCGCGCCGGCGGTGGCAGCTTCGAGAAGCTCTCGATCCCGCGCGACACCTTCGCGGCGATCCCCGGCCAGAGCTCTCAGAAGATCAACGCCGCGTACGCGTTCGGCGGCGCGGGTCTGCAGATCGAGACGGTCGAGGAGTTCCTCGGGATCGACATCGACCATGCGGTGATCCTCGATTTCCAGGGGTTCGCGGACTTCATCGACGCGATCGGCGGCGTGACCGTGAACCTCCGGGAGCGGGTCAAGTCGAAGATCTCCGGCGGAGCCTCCAACGGCGGCATCACCCTGAAGCTCGACCGGGGCGAGAACACTCTGAACGGCCAGGAGGCGCTCGCGCTCGCTCGCACCCGGAGCAACGCTCGCAATCCAACCGAGAACGACGTGGACAGAGCCGCCCGTCAGCAGTTGATCCTCGCCGGAATCAAGGACCGGCTGACGAGCCCCTGGCGAGCGCCGATCAACTTCCTCCGCGGTCCGCTGATCGCGTGGAACGCGCCGAAGGCGATGGTCTCCGACATGGGCGGCTTCACCCTCCCCCAGCTGGCCCTCTCATCCGCGATCGGGGGCGACTCGGGAGCGAAGGTGCTGAAGCCGACGGGGCCGGGCCCCGGGGGCAGCCTCTTCGTGCCGGTTGAGAACTGCAAGAAGGCGGTCCGGAGGTTCCTCGGCGAGGCCGGGCCGAGCGAGCCCGCCTGCTCGCCCGCGGCCTGAGCGGGCGGTTAGTCGGAGCTCTTCGACGACGAGCCGGAGGAGCTGCTCGAGCCGGAAGAGCTGCTCGAGCCGGACCCGGCGCCGGCCTTGTCGCTCGACTTCGATCCCTGCTCGGACTTCCCGCCCTTGTCCTTGTCGGACTTCTTGTCCCCGCCGCCGTCGCTGGACCCGGCGTCATCGCCGCCCTTCTTGGCGCCCTTGCGCGCGTAGTCGGTCGTGTAGAAGCCCGAACCCTTGAAGTGCACCGCGGGAGCGCTGAGTTGGCGGGAGGCCGGCGCGTCGCACACCTCGCAGCTCGTGAGCGGATCCTCGCTCATCGATTGGAAGGCCTCGAAGCCGTGGCCGTTCTCGCAGCGATACTCGTAGATCGGCATGGGAGCGGGCGATTATGGCACCGAACGCCCGGCGCCCCCATCGGCCGGTGCAGCGAGAACCTCTAGGCTGAGGCGCTCGATGGCTGAGGAGACGAGCGACAAGCGCAGCGAGACGACCCTGGACGAGGTCGTCGCGGTCTGCAAGCGGCGCGGCTTCATCTTCCCGTCCTCCGAGATCTACGGAGGCGTCGGCTCGACCTACGACTACGGCCACTACGGCGTGCTGCTGCGCAACAACGTCAAGGCCGAGTGGTGGCGCGCGATGCTCACCGACCGCGACGACATCGTGGCCCTCGACTCGGCGATCATCCAGCACCCGAAGGTCTGGGAGGCGTCCGGGCACCTGGAGGGCTTCAGCGACCCACTGGTCGAGTGCAAGGTCTGCAAGAAGCGGTTCCGCGAGGACAAGCTCGACCTCGGCGAGTGTGGCAAGAAGCCCTCGAAGAAGCCGGGCGAGGGGCCCGACTGTGACCTCGGGGAGGCCCGCGACTTCAACCTGATGTTCAAGACGCAGGTGGGTCCGGTCGCCGACTCCGGGTCGGATGCCTATCTGCGGCCCGAGACCGCGCAGGGGATCTTCATCAACTTCAAGAACGTCGTCCAGTTCTCCCGCAAGAAGCCGCCCTTCGGGATCGCCCAGATCGGCAAGAGCTTCCGCAACGAGATCACGACCGGGAACTTCATCTTCCGCACCCGCGAGTTCGAGCAGATGGAGATGGAGTTCTTCTGCCCGCCGGACGAGGCCTCCAAGTGGCACCAGCACTGGCTCGACGAGCGCATGCGTTGGTATACGGAGCTGGGGATCAGGGGCGAGAACCTGATCCTGCGACCGCACGACGAGGACGAGCTCAGCCACTACTCCTCGGCCACCTCCGACATCGAGTACCTGTTTCCGATGGGCTACTCGGAGCTCGAGGGCATCGCCAACCGGGGCGACTTCGACCTCACCCAGCACGCGACGCACAGCGGCGAGAAGCTGGAGTACTTCGACCAGCAGAGCGGCGAGCGCTACGTCCCACACGTGATCGAGCCGGCCGCCGGAGTCGATCGCGCCACCCTGGCCTTCATCGTCGACGCCTACTGGACCGAGGAGGTCGAGGGGCGCCAGCGAACCGTGCTCAGCCTCCACCCGAAGCTCGCCCCGGTCAAGGTCGCCGTCCTCCCCCTCGTCAACAAGGAGGGGATGGACGTCAGGGCGCGCGAGATCTTCGAAGGCCTGCGCCGGCGGATCGGCGCCGAGTTCGACGCCAAGGGCGCGATCGGCAAGCGCTACCGCCGCCAGGACGAGATCGGCACCCCATGGTGCATCACGATCGACGGCGACACGCTCAGCGACGACACCGTGACCCTCCGCGACCGCGACTCGCTCGAGCAGGCGAGGGTCCCCGTGGAGGGCCTCGCCGACGAACTGCTCCGGCGGCTCGAGGAGCCCTGGGTGAGCCCGCGGGCGTAGGGCTCGGGCCGCGCGGCGGCCTCGTCTGCAAAAGGGGGCGTGTGAAGTTGCTGATTCGTCACAGTGCGTGTCCCACGCGTGACGGTTTGGTGGTCACGATCGCGGCATGGACGGTGAGGTTGAAATTGGGGCCCGCACTGGGGCCGAATTTCAACCTCAACGGTTCGCGGCAGAGCTGGCACGCCGGCAGCACGGGGTCGTCCACCGCTCTCAGCTAATCCGGGCCGGCGCCACGCCCAAGGAGATCAAGACCCTGATCCGCCGCGGCGCCCTGCACCCCGTCCACCGGGGCGTCTACGCGGTCGGTCACTCGCTCCTGAGCCGGGAGGGCCGATGGATGGCAGCAGTTCTCGCCGGTGGCCCCGCAGCGGTGCTGAGCCACGAATCCGCCGGCATGAACTGGCAACTCCTCAGCCCGTTCCCCTCATTGCCCTCGATCACGGCGCCGACCAAGGGCCGGCGCCGCCCGGGCATCACCTTCCATTCGGGAGCTCTTCCCGCCGACGAGACCACCACCCACGACGGCATCCCCACGACCACGGTCGCCCGGACGCTGTTCGACCTCGCTTCAGTGCTCGATCCTTACCGCCTCGAGCAGGCCCTCGCGCAGGCCGAGCTCCGCCGGTACGCCGACTCACCCTCACTGCCCCAGTTGATCGCCCGCTATCCAGGCCACAGGGGCGTCGCGAGCCTGAAGCGGGCCCTCGGCGCCGGCGCCGCGGAGCGAGGCGTCACCGAGAGCCCGCTCGAGGATCTGTTCCAGGAGTTCCTGATCGCCCGAGGACTGGAACGGCCGGAGCTCAACCCCGCGGTCGACCTCGGCCACCGCGTCGTGCGGCCGGACGGCCTGTACCGGCAGCTCGGACTTGTGATCGAGCTCGACGGTCGCTCCGTGCACCAGCGGCGCCGTGCCTTCGAATCGGACCGGCTGCGGGATCGGGAGCTGCTCGTGGCCGGGTTGCGGACCGTCCGCGTCACCTCCGAGCAGTTGCGGCAGGATCCCGATGGCCTCGAGGGCGATCTGGTCGCGCTCGGCGTCGCGCGTCGATAGGTTGCCGATGTGAGCGAGGAGCGCCAGAGCCGCGACGACTACCCCCACTTCCTCGCGCTCCAGACGCGCTGGAACGACAACGACGTCTACGGGCACGTCAACAACGTCGAGTACTACGGCTACTTCGACACCGTGATCAACGAGTGGCTGATCAACCAGGGTGGCCTCGACATAGAGGGAGACGGCGAGGCCATCGGTGTCTGCGCCGAGTCGCACTGCAGCTACCGGGAGGCGCTCTCGTTCCCCGACAAGCTCGACGCGGGGCTGCGGGTGGGCAAGCTCGGCACCTCGAGCGTCCGCTACGAGATCGGGATCTTCAGATCCGGCGAGCACGAGGCAGGCGCGAGCGGCTGGTTCGTACACGTCTTCGTTGACCCGGCGAGCCGGGAGCCCCGTCCGATCCCGGAGGGGATCCGCTCGTCGCTGGAGCGCCTCGTGGTCGAGGGAGAGCCGGAGTGAAGACGCGCGCCGCGGTCCTCCGGGAGATGGGGGCGGAGCCCCCGTACGCCGAGTCCAAGCCGCTGGAGATCGTCGAGCTCGAGCTGGCGGGCCCCGGTCCCGGCGAGGTCCTGGTCGAGGTCGGCGCGGCCGGCCTGTGCCACTCCGACCTCTCGGTGATCAACGGCTCACGCCCGCGAGTGATGCCGATGGCCCTCGGACACGAGGCGGCAGGGACGGTGGCCGACGTGGGGCCCGACGTCACATCTCTCTCCGTGGGCGACCACGTCGTGCTCGCCTTCGTCCCGGCCTGCGGCCACTGCGGCCCCTGCCGCGCTGGGCGGGCGGCGCTCTGCGAGCCGGGGGCAGCGGCGAACGCGAAGGGCACCTTGCTGTCCGGCGCGATCCGGCTTGCCGACGGCAGCGGTCAGCCGATCTACCACCACCTCGGTGTCTCCGCCTTCAGCGATCGGATCGTGGTCTCGGAGCGCTCGGCGGTCAAGGTCGACCCGAGCCTCCCGTTCGAGACCGCGGCCCTGTTCGGCTGCGCCGTCCTGACCGGCGTGGGAGCGGCCACCCGCAGCGCCCAGGTCAAGCCCGGGGACCGGGTCGCCGTCTTTGGACTCGGCGGGGTCGGGCTCGCCGCCGTCCTCGGGGCAACCGTGGCCGGTGCCGCGAAGGTCATCGGCGTGGATCGGCTCGACCCCAAGTTGCGGATGGCGGAGGGAGTCGGGGCGACCCACACGATCCCGGCCGGCGAGGGGGCCGTCGACGCGGTCCGCGAGGCAACCGACGGCGGCGCGGAGGTCGTGATCGAGACGGTCGGCAGCGCCTCGGTGCTCGCCGAGGCCTACGCGGCAACGCGGCGCGGCGGCCAGACGGTGACGGTCGGCCTCCCCGATCCCAGCGAGATGCTCGAGATCCCCGCCACGTCCCTGGTGGCCGAGGAGCGCGTGCTCCGCGGCTCCTATCTCGGTTCGTGCGTTCCCGCCGACGACATCCCCCGCTTCGTCGCCCTGCGCGCGGCTGGGAAGCTGCCGGTGGATCAGCTCCTCACGGGAACCCTGGCGCTCGAGGAGATCAACGGAGCCTTCGATCGCCTCGCCTCCGGCGAGGCAGCGCGGCAGGCCGTGGTCTTCTAGCCGGGCGCAAGCTTCAGCGCCAGACGGAATCCACCCTGGAACGCCGCGGCGGCCCGGCAGGCCGGAACGCGCCTCCCGTGCTCGGCGAGCTTCGCCGGGCCGACCTCGTTGAAGCCCATCCGCGGATGGCGCTCGAAGACCCGGCGCACGCCGGCCCGGTCGAGCTCGGTCGCCCGCAGCGACAGGATGTCGAGGAAGATCCCGTCGTGGACGAGATGCTGGACTGGGCCGTGAGCGAGCGGCACGGCCGGATTGATGTGCATCGTCACGGCCTCCGCGACGCGCTCCGCCCGGCCCGGCTCCCAGCCCGCCGCCCGGCAGCGCTCCTCGACGTGCTCGGCGCTGGGAAGGGTGAAGCAGCGATCGGTGAGGTCGTCGATCTGGTTGAACGAGTAGTCGTGGTACATGGCCGCGACGAACAGCTCCTCCGGGTCGGCATCGATCCCGTTTGCGAGGCCCAGGGCCCGCGCGAACACAAACGACCGCAGGCTGTGCTCGACCACGGTGGGGGCGAGCTCATTCCGGCAGTCCTCGAGGGTCTCGCGGGCGAGCTGGCTGTCCGGCGGGAGCACCTCGGAGGGGTCGGGCCCGACCCCTCCCCGGCCGAGCCGGCCGCTGAGCATCGCCGGCGTGCCCTTCGCCTGGGCGATGCCCAGCGCGGCAAGGAACCGCAACCGCTCGCCGCGACTGAGCAGGCCCTTGCTGCGCCGCGTCCAGCTCAGGGTCCCGATCTCACCCAGTAGTCCGATACGGACATCATCACCGATAGTCGACGAATCGCGCGAGCCGGCCGTGCGTGAGATCGCTCACACTTCTCCGTTGTGGCGGGCCCCCAAGTTGGCTAGCTGGCCAGTTTCTGACATTGTTCCGTGCAGGGTCGCCGCGGGCGCACCCGGTACCGAGATCAGGAGGAGCGAATAGCGGATGTCAGTCGCCGAGCAGAACCTAACCGACAGGATCACCTACGAGGACCTCTACAAGCGCTGGGAGCAGAACAACTGGTCCGCGATGGCGCTCGACTTCGAGGCCGACCGCGAGGGCTGGGCGTCGCTGACCGAGATGCAGCGCAAATCGGCGATGTGGGTCTACTCGATGTTCTTCTTCGGCGAGGACTCCGTAGCGGACAACCTCTCCCCCTATATCGACGCCGCGCCGCGCGAGGACCAGAAGTACTTCCTGGCCACGCAGCAGGTCGATGAGGCGCGACACGCGGTCTTTTTCCATCGCTTCTTCAAGGAGGTCATCGAGGCCGGGGACTCGATCGCCTCGACGCTCGCGTTCACCGAGCAACACCTGAGCTGGGGCTACCGCCAGGTGTTCGACCGGCTCGACCGGATGGCCGAGGAGCTGCGCCGCGACCGCTCGCTGCCGAAGTTCGCCCAGGCGATCACGCTCTACCACCTGATTGTCGAGGCGACGCTCGCCCAGCCCGGGCAGCACTTCATCGAGGATTTCTTCATCAAGGACGGCTCGATGCCGGCCTTCAGCGAGGGCATGAAGAATGTCTCCCGGGACGAACAACGCCACATCGGCTTCGGCGTCAAGGTCCTCAGCGAGCTGATCCGCGAGAGCGACGAGTGCAAGGCGGCGATCGACGAGCTGCTGACCGAGGTCATGCCCTGGACCTCGTCGGTCTTCATTCCCCCGGGCTGGGACCTCGAGTACACGCGCTGCTTCGGCTTCGAGATCGAGGACATCGCCGAGTGGGGCATCCAGGCGCTCGAGCAGAAGTGGCGGGCGATCGGCTATCCGATGGACGAGATGCCGCCGGGCGTAATCCCCATGGACTTCTCGCTGCCGCACCGCGAGCGGGCGGAGCAGACGTTGAAGCTCGTCCAGGCCGGCGTGATCGGCGAGCCGCTGCCGCCCGATCGGGTCGATTCCTCGCCGGCGGTGCAGAAGCTCTATTTCGACGTGATCGCGCGCTCCCTCGACAGCGGCGCGGTCAACGGAGAGCCGTTCTCGGTCCAGTGGAAGTTCACCGACGCCGAGCCGTGGCACGTGGTCGTCGACAACGGATCCACGCGAGCGGAGCGCGGCGTCAATCCGGCGGCCCAGGTGACCCTCGAGTCCGACTGGCACGACTTCATCGATCTCGGCAAGGGCGCGGTCAGCCCCCCGAAGGCCCTGGTGCAGCGCAAGCTCAAGGTCCACGGCGGGCCCCGCAACCTGCTCAGGTTCCGCAAGCTGTTCGGCTGAGGAGCGGCCGATGACCGACACCTACCGCACGCCCGACGACCGCTTCGAGGGGCTACCGGGCTTCCCCTGGGAGCCGAAGTACATCGACTGGGAGGGGATCCGGCTGGCCCGGATCGACGAGGGGGACGGCGATCCGATCGTGCTGTTTCACGGCGAGCCGACCTGGTCGTTCCTGTACCGGAAGGTGATGCCGCCCCTGCTGGAAGCGGGTCACCGCTGCATCGCGCCCGACTACGCGGGATTCGGTCGCTCCGACAAGCCGACCGATTTCGACTGGTACACGTACGACAACCACACCGCCTCGATGATCTTCCTCCTCGACGAGCTCGCGATCCAGGGTGCGACCTTCGTCGTCCAGGACTGGGGCGGCCCGATCGGCATGCGGGTGGCCGCTGAGCGTCCCGATCTCTGCGCCCGGCTCGTGGTCATGGACACGGGGGTGTTCACCGGCCACCAGCCGATGTCCGACGCGTGGAAGACCTTCCGCGACTTCGTCGAGCGCACCGAGGACCTGCCGATCTCGATGCTGGTCGGCGGCGCCTGCAAGACGCCCCCCTCCGACGAGGTGCTCGCCGGCTACGACGCGCCGTTCCCGGCCGTTGAAGCCAAGCAGGGCGCCCGCGCCTTTCCGCTGATCCTGCCCACGACGCCCGACGCGCCCGGCGGCGAAGCGGGACAGCGCACGCTGGAGGCGATGGCGTCCTCGGACCGGCCGGCGCTGGTGCTCTGGGCCGACTCCGACCCGGTGCTGACCCTCGACGTCGGCCACCGGTTGGCCGAGCGGATCGGCTGGCCCGAGCCCGAGGTGATCGAGGGCGCCTCACACTTCCTGCAGGAGGACCAGGGCGAGAGGATCGGGCGGCGGATCGCCGCGTGGCTCGCCGAGTAGGGGCGTCGCGCGCGCCGGGACCGATCGGCATCAAGGCATGAAAAAGGGCGGCCTCTCGGCCGCCCTTTCTCTTTCAGTCTCCGCCTGAGGGCGGATCAGACCGATCGTCCTACTTCCGCTTGCACTTCTGCTTGTAGTCGTCGAACGTCGGCGGGCTGTTCTCGAAGAACGTGGTCGCGCGCCAGACGTGCTTCTTGCTCTTGCACTTCGCCTGGATGTACGTGACCTTCTGCTTCTTCTTCTTGCCCTTCTTCTTCTTGTTGGAGCGAACCTTGACCGTGTTGTTCTTCGGGATCGTGACCTCGAAGAAGCTGATGCCACCGGCATCGGTCAGCGGGATCGTCACGTCGAGCGCCTGCTTGTGGTTCTTGGTGCTCGTGGCGCCGCTCGGACGGCCCTTCACCTTGCTGGCCTTCTTCAGCTTGCCGACGAGGATGTTCGGCGGCAGCTGTGCGGCGAACGCGTTGAAGCTCGGATCGCTTGCGCCGATCGGCTTCGAGTGCAGGATCAGGACGTTCTTGCTCTCGTTGATCGCGGTCACGTCGACGAAGATGTCGAGGTTGTCGCTGACCGTCACGACAGCGGAGCTGCCCTTCGGATCGGAAACAACCGACTTCTTGCCACATGCCTTGATCGCGGCCTCAGTCGTCGTGCCCTCGAGCCCGGCGATGTCGGTCTTGCAGGTCTTGAACTTCTTGTTGTTGAGCTTGAAGTTCTTCGGCAGGTCCAGGATCGTCCTGTTCGCCTTGTCGGGCGACTGCGTTCCGGGAACGTTCGAGGTCTCGATCGTGTTGATGTACTTGATGTTCTTCGGCTTCTTCTTGGGAAGCTTCTTCGGCTTAACCTTGCCGACCTCGGTCTGGGTCTCCTCGCCGGCAGTGGCCAGATTGACCACTCCGAACGTGAGCACTCCCACAATTGCGAGAGCTAGGAATTTACGCATTGCTCCTCCTCGGGAACTGGACCCCCGAGGGGACCCATGTCATTTCAGTAGGGATAGTTTGAGACGTTGGATCTGCGGCACCCTGCCGCGCCCGGTCGCCTCCGTCCTCGCGGACCCCGGGCTTCGACTATCTGAACAAACACCAGTGGGCGCTTCCGTTGCGGCCGGAACCTGAACAAACTTGTCCCCTGCCGTTGTACATACTGTACAAGACGCTGGACCCGTCAGGCTGCGGCATTGCGGATCACGGCTGGGCCCTCACGTGGGGGTAGTTGGTGGATTCGCTCGGCGGGCCGCCGATCGACGGCGAGGTCGGCTGCAGATCGCAGGCCGGGGCCGGGATGCCGTCGCTGTCGGTGCCGCCTCCGTAGGCGAACTCCTGGATTGCGTCGAAGAAGCCGGGCGGCAGATCGCCGGGCGCGCCCTCGGTCAGAGTGATCCCCGAGAGGCCGCCGGTGCAATGCCCGGTCAGGAAGGAGTCGAGCCCCGAGCCCAGCTTCGAGTAGTCGCCGGCCTTGACATAGGCGTTGGTGCGGTTACCGGTGAATCGCTCCGGCAGCGTCGCGAGCGCCTCGATGGAGTAGGGGGACGTCGTCCGCAGGTACTTGGTCGGTTGGGTGCCGACCAGCGAGAGGTTGAAGCCCTGCGTGGCAGCCGCCGCGTTGCCGAGCAGCGCGGTCGTCTCCCGCCGGTAGGTGCGAAGCGCCTCGACGATCGGGAGCACGTCGTCGAGGAACGTGTCAATCCGCGCGAGCGGGGCGGGCAGCTGGTCGTCGAGGATCTTGCGGAGAGAGCTGAAGCCGGACTTCGCCCGGCCGTTGACCTTCTCGAGCCCCTCGAAGAACTGGATCAGGTCGGGCGACAGGTCGGCAGTTGCCTCGAGGGTGTTCGACAGCTCCCGCGCGGTGGGCCGCAGCTGGGTGATCAGGGCGTTCGTGTCGCCGGCAAAGGTGTCGAGGCGTTCCAGGGTCAGCTTCGACTCGTCGAGGAAGGTCGGCAGGGCCTGGAACGAGGCGATCAGGTCGGCGTCCCGCTGCGCCAGCGTGCCGAACACCTCCTCGGTGTTGAGAATCAGGCTGCGGAGCTGGCCCGGGCGCTCACTGAGCGCATCGAACGTCTCGCCGCCATCGCGGATCAGGCCGCGGACGGCGAGGCGCTGCGAGTCGAGGATCCGCATCAGGTCGTCGGCGCGGTCCGTGAAGGGGGTGAGGTTGCCGAGGGCCGCGTTGAGATCGCTGCCGCGCCCGCGGAAGGCGACGGAGGCCTCCTGCATCCAGCTCTGGAACGCGGCCCGAGTGGGCTCATCAAAGGTCCGGAAGATCTCGTCCAGTTGGACCGCCTTCGAGACCTGGGCACGGGGAAGGTCGCCGTCCTCCTCCAGCATCCCCTGCTCCGGGTCACCTGGGGTGAGCTCGACGTAGGTCTCCCCCAGCAGCGTCTTCTGCCGCAGGATCGACTTCGTGTTCGACGGGATCGGCGCGAATTTGGCATCGAGCTGAATCTCGGCATCGGCGAACCCCTCGTCGCTGAGCTCGATCGACTTGACCTTGCCCACCGACACCCCCGAGATGCGGACGTCGGACTCGACGGCAAGCTGGGTGGCCTCGTCGAAGGGAACCGTGACCCTGTAGCTCTTCGGCTTGAGCGGCACCGCGCCGCCGAACGCCAGCCAGAGGAACAGCAGCAGGCCGAAGCAGGAGATCGCGAAGCCAACCGCGATGGCGACCTTTCCGAATGTCGGGGGACGGGTCTCCATCAGCAGATCTCCGGGGTCAGGGGCAGACGCGTCAGCTGGCGCGCGGTGAACAGCGCCGGCCGGGTCGACAGCGCGTCGTCGGCGAGCTGGGAGGTGAAGCAGTCGTACATCGGGATCGACCGGAGCACCGGGCCGCCCGAAGCCTGGGCGCTGCCGATGCTGTTGGCGTTGTGGTTGAGCCAGGCGAGGTAGAAGAGGTAGCCCTCGTCGGATCCGGGCGGGTTGTAGCCGAGCGCGTTGAAGACCCGCTCGAGCTCCTTGAAGGTGCCCTCCAGGCCCTGGCCTGCGTCCTCGAGCGGTCCGGCAGCGCGCCGGATGTCCTTGATCACCGGGGCCGTCTGCTTCGTGAACGGTCGGATCTGGCTTTGGATCGGGTCGGTCGTCGCCACGAAGAAGGGCTGCAGCGACTCGAGCGCCGGCTCCAGCGCCCGGGCGGCGGGCAGGAGCTCTCGCAGCGCCGGCTCGAGGTCGCGCGAGAGCACCTCGCCGGCGTCAAGCGCACCGCGGGTCTCGCGCAGCGCGCCCGGCAGGCCGCGGAGCGTCGCGCGGATGTTCGCCTCCTGGTCGGCGAAGGCGCCGAGCACCGCGTTCTGGGAGTCGACGAACTCGGCGAGCTGCACGTCGTTGCCGGCCAGTCGCGTGGCGATCCGCCCGAAGTTGGTGATCACCCGTCGCAGGTTTGCGCGACGCTTGGCCAGCGCGCCGTTGACCTTGGCGATGTCCCTCACGGTCGGCTGGAGTCGCCTGAGCGTTGCGGCGAGCTCACGCGAGCCCTGGTCGTCGAGCGCCTCGGCGCCGCCGGCGAGGAGCAGCCGTAGGTAGGCCTGTGTGTCACCGTCGAGGGAGGCGATGATCTCGTCGAGGTTGACGTTGGGCTTGGTCGATGCGAGCGGAATCGTGAAGCCCTCTTCGACAGATGCGCTCTCGGTCCCGGGGTCGAGCTCGACGGTCATGTCCTGCAGGCCGGTGCGCGGACGCAGCAGCACCGAGGCGTCAGGGTGGATCAGCCCGGAGTACTCGTTGTCGACCTCCATCGTCACGACGGCCACGCCGTCCTCCAGGTCCACCGTAGTGATGTCGCCGACCTTGACCCCGGCCATGTTCACGGTCTGGCCCTGGCCCGGGGTGACGGCCTGTGCGGTCTCGAGCTCGGCCTTGAGCTCGAACCTCTCCTCGCCGAGAATCGGGAACCAGGACGGGAGCGCCGAGGCCTGCTGGGAGAGGATCACGAACAGGGTCAGGAGACCGATGATCGCGAGCAGGATCAGGGCGACGAAGTCGCGCAGGTAGGTGCGGATCGCCTTCCTCACGGGGTCACCCCCGCCCTCGGGCTGGCCGGGCCCGGCGCCGCCGCGGGGCCGTTGATGTCCGGAAGATCCT
>DATFLZ010000216.1:0-11180 GCA_035267205.1 Solirubrobacterales bacterium
TCGGGAGCTGTTGTTCGCCGTCGAGGTCAGGGTGAGCAACGTTCTTCCGAACTGATCGCACTCGCCCTCGACGAGCGCTCCGCCCGCGCTGAGGAGCTGGACGGGGCCGCTGGACGGGCCGCGCCGGAACTTGACGGGGACCGGCCGGACCCCGTTGGCGGTGTCGGCGCCGTTCGCCTGACCGGCGAAGAGGGCGCTGCGAACATCGAGGTCAGGTTCGCGCTTGGTGATCTGCCGCTTGGCCTGTTTCCGCCCCTGCCGCTTGCCCTGTTGCTTGGCGATCTTCTTGACCTGCTTCTTCTCCTGCTTGTTCAGCGCGGTCACCGCAACGCCACCGACCGCGGTGCCCGCAAGGGCCGCGATCAGGGCGATGACGGCGACCACCAGGGCAGGGGACTGGTTCCTGATTCGCGACATCGCTCTCCCTTCGAGTGAGGGCCCGAGCAGGCGGCCTCGCGCCGCCCGCGCCGACCCTCTTGCCTGTGGCTACACCGTACTCGCGATGAGACGCAGGTCAACCGCCCATGTCGCCAGGGTAGGAGGTCGGCGCTCTCGGCCTGGCCGGATGTTGCGCCCGCGGATACGATCGCGGCGGGGAACGCCGCCGGCCGCGGATCGGTCGACACAAGGAGCGAAGCGAGGAGCGTTGAGATGTCGGAGGAAGTGCACGAGGCCTGGTTCGACGACAACTGCCTGGCGTTCGACGGGCGGGTCGTCGAGATGTTCGGCTTCCCGGAGGTCAAGCGGTGGCACGTCCGGGCGTTCGGGCACGAGCTGAACGGCCCCGACCGCAAGGGGAACTACATGCTGCGGGTCGGGCGGATGCGGAAGGGCAAGATCAAAGGCGGCGGCCTCGCCGGGGTGAAGGCCGAGGCCTGGCCGGCGGTCGAGGACGTCCTGCGGCGGATCGAGGCGAAACAGGCCGAGGTGGGCCTGCACGAGTCCGCGACGAAGTAGGCGAGTGCCGCTCGGCTCAGCCAGTCTTGGTGTAGAGGTCTGCCAGCCCCTCGATGTCTACCTCATCCCACGCCTCGGCGATCCGGCCGTCGCGGATCCGGATTACCGCCGTCGATGTGAACTCGACCTGCTCGCCGTGGTCGACCCCGGCGACCGAGCCGCCGTGGGTGCCGGTCCATCGCTGGTGGACTGCGACGAGGTCTCCCTCGGCGAGGATCAGCTCGATCTCGGTCGCGAGGTCCGCGAAGCCTTCGAGGAGCTTCCCCAACTCCGCCTTCTGCTCGGACCGTGGACGCGGTCGGCCGTTGTGGATGAACTCCTCGCTCAAGAGCCGGTCGACGGCGTCGAGGTTTCGGTCGTTGATGGCCTCGGCGTAGAGGCTGGTGACCAGCGCCTTGTTCGCGGCGAGCTCGCCGGGTCCCGGCGAGCGTGCCCCGGCGGCGGAGACCGAAGGGCCGTAGCTCGTGTGCCGGTAGGTCGCCGGCTCGCGGGGCGCCTCCATCTCGGCCACGCGCGGGCGGATCGCGGAGATCGCGTCGAGGACTCCGGGCCGATCCCGGAACTTCCGCTCGTAGGCGCGGACGTGGTCGATCGTCGCGAGGTCGGCCTTCTCCAGCGCCGCCGCGATCTCCTCGGGGCTGAGCGTGTCATAGCTCGGAAGTGGCTCGCTCTGCCGAAGGTAGTGGAGCTTGTTGAGGACGCGCGTGCGACTCCCGTGCGCACGCTCGTAGTGCTCGATCTCGGCGAGCTCCGCTTGTGAGTGGTGATGAAGCTCGGCCACGAGCTCCTTCTGGCTCATCTGCTCGTACCCAGGTAGCGGGGCGTCCCCGTCCCCGTCCCCGTCGCCGGCGTCCTCGCCGCGCCCGTCGGTGTCGTGATTCCGCTCGAACAGGTGTGGTCTGTGAATGCGCATCCCGCTACCTCAGTTGGCCAGCAACTGCTGCATTACGTCCTCGGCCTTCGCCTCGGCCACATCGGTCATTGCGGGTCCTCCTCGTCGCGGGTTGGTCCATCCCGAAACTAGAGGACCGAGATGCCCGGGTCACGGGGGAAATCCGCGGATCCGCATCCGGGGTTTCCCGGCGTCCGTGGGTGCGGGCCGGCGGGGTACCATCGCGCCATGGAGGGGAGCCGATGAAGCGGACCACGTTCTGGCGCCTGTACACGCTGCTCGGGGTAGCGGCGCTGATCGGCGCGACCGTCGCGACCGCGGCGAGCGCCGAGCCCGCCGAAGCGGGGGAGCGCGTGCTCCGCGTGTTCGGGATCGGGGCGCTGCTGTTCTTCGTCCCCGTCTTCGGGGCCGGTATGTGGCAGCGGCGCCCGCGCGACCGCTCAGGTCTAGAGGGCGTCTACGCGGAGCTCGCGGGATCCTCCGAGGCGCCTGTCGACGGGCCCCGGCTGCTCGCGATGGCCGATCGCGTCGGGTTCGCGCTGCTCGGCTTCGGGGCGTTGATCACGCTGATCGGCGTTGTCGTCATCCTCGACATCGCGGGGCAGGCAGGCGGTGACGATGAGATCCGCCTCAGCCCACTGGCCTGGATCGCGGCGGGGGCCGTAGTCCTCGCCGCCTTTACCGTGCGGCCGATGCTGCGCGGAGTAAACGCATCGGTCGATCTCGCGCTCGCGCCACTGGGGCTCTCCCGCGCGTTCGGCTCGATCACGGGCACGAGGCACGGCCACAAGGTCAAGGTCACTTTCACACCCGACTTGACGACGACGGAGGTCAGCTCGGTTGTGATCACGCGACCCGGGGCGGACTCCTGCGATTGGCTGCGAGATCTGCTCGAGGCCGAGCGCCGGGCCGGGTCAGCCGAGTAGATCGGTCGCGCCCCTGATCGTGAAGTAGGCGCCGACGAGCGTGGAAAGGATCAGGACCAGCGTGCGTCCGTGACGGCGACCCCATCCGGTGAGCCCCCCGATGAAGGCGCGCGTCTGCTTCGGGCGGCGGATCGAGAAGACGAGCGCTCCGATCGATGGCGCGAACCAGATCGCATTGAAGATGAGCACGGCGGTGGCGCCGTCGAGGAACCCAGGGTCGGTATCGAGGCTCCCGGCCCTCTACCCTTGGACTCCACGCGAACCCGCGTGGGCACTGGCACAAGCAAACAGTCACCAGGAGTCGATCGATGACGCGCGAGCTCGGAGCAGCCCTGCGCGAGGCCCGCGAGGCCAGAGGAATCGAGCTGGGGGAGGTCCACCGAGATCTGAAGATCCGGCTCGTCTACCTGCGGGCGATGGAGGAGGATCGCTGGGACGATCTGCCCGGCCACGCCTACGCCCGCGGCTTTTTGGCCACCTACGCCCACTACCTCGGCCTCGAGCACCAGGGTCTGGTTGATTCCTACGAGAGCGGCCCCGGGTCCAAGGACGAGATCGAGCCGATTCCGGCCGACATGCTCCCGCAGCGCGGCCAGCTGGCGAAGCCGCGCAGGCTGCGGGTGCGGCGGGTGCCGGTCGCCGCCCTGGTCGTCATCGCCGTCGCCGGCGTGATGGCCTGGGGGCTGCTCAGCGACTCCGATCCCGGTGAGGGGGAGCCCGCGCCGGAGCGCTCAGCGCAGAGCGATCAGGGCGACGCGGCGGGCGCCACCCCCGGGGAGGATCAGGACCCCGCGCCGAGCCCAGCGCCGGTCGAGGAGGACGGCGATGCGTCCGCCGGCGAGGACGGGGGCGGCGGCAACGGTGGCCGGACCACGGTGGTGCTGAAGGCGACGGGCAGCGTCTGGGTCTGCGTCGAGCGGAGCGGTGGAGAGGCGCTCGTCGACGGCGAGGTGCTGGCAGCCGGGGACGAGCGCGGCCCATTCGAGCCAAGGCAGGGCCAGAGCCTCGCGATCGGGCTCGGTAACGGCTCGATGCGAATCGAGGTCGACGGCGATCTCGTGGACGTTCCCGCGACCCCGGATCCGATCGGATACCGGGTCAGAGACGGCGCCGCGAGGGAGCTGAGCGCTCCCCAGCGGCCGGCGTGCGTCTGAGCGGGCCCGCGGGGAATGGAGTACTCTTCCGCACATGGAGAGGACGACCGCCGAGTCAGGCGTGGAGGCCCCCACCGAAGATCGAGTGCCTGACTCGGGCTATCTGAAGGGCTTCGAGTCTCTGGGTCTCGAGCACGAGGTCCGCGTTGATGAGCTGCCGCTGACGGGATCGCTGCCGGACTGGCTGACGGGATCGCTGATTCGCACCGGGCCCGCCCGCTTCGAGGCCGGCGAGCGCAGCTTCAACCACTGGTTCGACGGGCAGGCGATGCTGCATCGCTTCGGGTTCGGCGAGGGTTCCGTCTCCTACGCGAGCCGCTTCCTACGGACCAAGGCCTTCGACGCCACCGAGAAGGGAGAGATCTCGTACTCGGAGTTCGCGACCGATCCATGCCGGTCGCTGTTCGGCAGGGCGATGGCGCTCTTCAGTCCGAAGCTCTCCGACAACGCCAACGTCAACCTGGTCCAGCTTGGGGAGCGCTTCATCGCGATGACCGAGACGCCGATTCCGGTCGAGTTCGACGCCGAGACGCTGGCCACGGCGGGCGTCGCCTACGACGTGCCGGGGATGCTCACCACCGCCCACCCGCACCTAGATCGGGCGAGCGGCGGGATGCTCAACTACGCCGCAAAGCTCGGGCCTCGAAACCAGTACCGGTTCTTCCTGCTCGAGCCCGGCGCCGAGCAGCCCAGAGTGATCGCCTCGCTGCCGGTGGACCAGCCCGCCTACATGCACTCATTCGGCCTCACCGAGCGCTACCTCGTGCTCGCGGAGTTCCCGTTCACGGTCAACCCGATGCGGCTCGCGAGCGGCCGCCGTCCCTACATCGAGAACTACCGCTGGCTGCCCGAGCGCGGCACGCGGATCACGCTGATCGATCGCGAGAGTGGCGATCAGAGTGGCCCGTTCGTGACCGACCCGTTCTTCAGCTTCCATCACGTCAACGCCTTTGACGATCCGGACAACGGGGAGATCGTGGTCGACATGTGCGTCTACGAGGACGCGTCCGTGATCGACAGCCTCTACCTCGACCGGCTCCGCAGCAGCGGCGGCGTGCCGCCGGCCGAGCTGCGGCGCGTGCGAATCCGCCCCGCTGAGCAGTCGATCGAGTGGGAGACGCTGGTCGACGACGACTTCGAGCTGCCCCGGATCAACTACGGCCGCTGCCACGAGCGGCCCTACCGATACGTGTGGGGGATTGGCGCCGGGGCCTCCGGGTGGCTTGAGCGGATCGTCCGCGCTGATCTCGAGCAGCGGACGACCACCGGCTGGTCGGAGCCCGGCTGCTACCCGGGCGAGGCGGTCTTCGTCGCCACCCCCGACGGCGATTCCGAGGACGACGGAGTGCTGCTCTCGGTGGTGCTGGACTCCCGCTCGGAGCGTTCCTTCCTGCTCGTCCTCGACGCCGCGGACCTCAGCGAGCTGGCCCGGGCCGAGGCGCCCCATCACATTCCGTTCAGCTTCCACGGGCAGTACGCACGGTCTATGTAGGCTTTGCGCGGATGGCCACGCGCGAAGAGCTGACAAGGATGAGCGGGGAGCACCTGCACGACCTCGCGGTTCGGCGGGCGATGAAGCATCTCGACCTGAAGTTCTTCTGGAACCTGATGGAGGCGCTGCCGCTGGCCGAGGCCGGTGCGGGCCACTACGACGAGGCCAATGCCGACCTGCAGAGCACCGTCGCCCACGTCGACGACCTGACCGACTCTGGCCGCGGCGAGACCGCGGAGCTGCTCAAGCCCCTCTACATCGACTACCTGGCTGAGGACGGCCCCGGAGTCGACGAGGAGGAGTAGCCGCTCCCTCCGGCGTCGCGCCGCATGCGGGATCAGCAGGAGAGCGGGACGGTGAGCGCCCCCGGGCCGGGCAGGCGCTCGCTCACGATCGCCTCGATGGGGACGATCGTCGAGTGGTACGACTTCGGCCTCTATCTCTATCTCGCCCCGGTCTACGCGCGGATCTTCTTCAGCGGGGACCAGGAATCCGGCCTGCTCTTCACCTTCGGCGTGTTCGCGATCGCCTACCTCGCCAGGCCGGTCGGGGCGCTGGTCTTCGGGCGCTACGGAGACCGTTCCGGGCGGCGCAACGCGCTGGTGCTCTCGGCGGCGATCATCGGAGTCGCGCTGGCCGGGAATGCCGCGATCCCGACCGAGAGCGCGATCGGCGTCCTCGCCCCGATCCTGCTATTGGTCAGCCGGCTCGTCGCCGGCTTCGCGATCGGAGCCGAGTACTCGGGCATCCTCTCCTATCTGCTGGAGAGCTCCTCGGCGCGGCGCCGGGGCCTGGTCACGAGCCTCGCCCCGGCGATGAGTGGTGTCGGCACGCTGCTCGCGGTCGGGATCACGGCGCTGGTGGCGACGCTGGTCACACCGGCCGAGCTCGATGACTGGGGCTGGCGGATACCGGTCGCGCTGGGCGCCGTCCTGGCCTTCGCCTTGCTGCTGGCGCGGCGCGGGCTCGAGCCCTCCCCCGAGTTCGAGCGGATGAAGGAGGAGGGCGAGGTCGTGGAGAGCCCGGTCCGCGAGGCGCTCTCGAGCGCCCGCTTCGGGCTGGTTTACGCGTTCGTGATCTCGGCGGTCGGCTCGGTGGCCTACTACCTCAACATCTCCTACGTTCCGAGCTTCCTCGACAGCATCGGCAACGTCACGCACGCCGAGTCGCTGCGCTGGGGGACGATCGCGGCGGCCGCGGTGATCGGTGTCTCGCTGCTAGCGGGCCTGGCCGCGGATCGCTGGGGTCGCAAGCCCGTGCTCTGGGCACTGGTCGCCACCCTCGTGCTCACCACCGGGCCCCTCTTCGCGTTTCTGGGTGCGAGCAGCGGCGCGATCGCCTTCACGGCGGTGCTCGTGCTCGCGGTTCCCGCCGGAGCGTGGAGCGCTGTGAACGCCGTCTCGATCCCCGAGCAGCTCCCGAGCCGCGTCCGGTTCACCGGGCTGGCCCTGGGCTACAACACGGCGGTCGCGATCTTCGGCGGCCTGGCGCCGCTGGCGGCGACCGCGCTGTATCAGGCGACCGGGCTCGACTGGGCGCCGGCGCTCCTGGTGATCGTCACCGCGCTCGTCTCGATCCTCGTGCTCCGGCGCTCGCGGGAGACCGCCGGGGTCGAGCTCTCCGAGCTCGGCTGACGCCCAAGGGGAGCGTCAGGACCGCTCGGCCAGAACCGCCTCGGCCGCGCTCTCGGCCGCGTCCAGCTGCTCGGCGACGAGATCGAGGCCGCGGTCCCAGAACCCCGGATCACGGAGATCGACCCCGACGAGCTCGCCGAGGTCCTCGGGCGAGCGGGAGCCGCCGGCGCTGAGCATCTCCAGGTAGCCGGGAACGATCTCGTCGCCGCGCTCCTCGTAGGTGCGGTAGACGCTGAGCGCCAGCAACTGGCCGTAGGCGTATGCGTACACGTATCCCGGCGACCCGATGAAGTGAGGCACGTAGCTCCACCAGCAACGGTAGTTGTCGGTCAGCTCGACGGAGTCGCCGAGCAGCTCCGACTGCGTCTCGATCCACAGCTCACCGAAGCGATCAACGCTGAGCTCACCCTCCTCGCGGCGAGAGGTGTGGACGCGGTCCTCGAACTGATTCATCGCGATCTGGCGGAAGACGGTGGCGATCTGTCCCTCGATCGCCTCGGCGAGCAGTCCGAGCCGCGCGCCGGCGTCCTCCGTCTCGCCCAGGAGCCTGCCGAAGACGAGCTCCTCCGCGAAGACCGACGCGGTCTCGGCGACGGTCAGCGGCGTCGACTGGTGAAAGATCCCCTGGTCGCGGGCCAGGTACTGATGGATGCCGTGTCCGAGCTCATGGGCGAGCGTGGTCACGTCCCGCCGCCGGTTCGTCCAGTTGAGCATCACGTAGGGATGGACGCTGGGCACGGTGGAGGCACTGAAGGCACCCCCGCGCTTCGACTCCCTGGGGGGCGCGTCGATCCAGCTCTCGGTCAGAAAGCGGTTCGCGACGTCGCGCATCTGTCCGGAGACCGAGCCGAAAGTGTCCAGCACGATCTCGCGGCCGTCCTCCCAGCCGATCTCGGTGTCGTCGGCCCCGACAACCGCCATCCGGTCGTAGTCGGCGAGCCGGTCGATGCCGAGCAGCTTGGCCTTGGTCCGGTACCAGCGGCGCGGGAGCTCGTATCTGGCCTTGACGGCCTCGACCAGCGCCTGAACCGATTCGTCCGAGGCCTCGTTGGAGAGGTTGCGGGTCGCGAGCCAGTGGGGGTAGCTGCGGAGCCGGTCCTTGATCGACTTCTCCTGGAGCAGGGTGTTGAAGACATAGGCCCGGGTGCGGAGCCCCGGCTCGAGCGCCGTCGTGACCGCCTGCGCCGTACCGCGACGCACATCGCGATCAGGGTTGAAGAGGTTGGAGAGCGCCTCGTCGAGAGTCGTCGGCTCCTCCGCGCTCGGCAGCTCGACCTCGATCGCCGAGGTGAGCTCGTCGAAGAGCCGGCTCCAGGCCCCGGCGCCGGTCACCGAGAGCTCGGAGACGATGCGCTCCTCCGGGGCTGACAGCAGGTGCGGCCGGTAGCGGCGCTCGAGCCGCAGGTGGTGGCGGCAGAACTCGAGCCCATCGGTGGCGAGCAGCTCCTCGGCTCGGTCGTCGTCGATCGCGACCCACTCCAGCTCGAAGAACAGCAGCTGGGTCTGGATCGCCGTCGCTCGCTCCGAGCCCGACTGGAGCAGGGCGCCGATCTCGGGGTCGGCCGTGTCGGCGGCGAAGCTCAGATGGGCGTAGTTGAGCGCCCGGCCGACCAGGTCACTGATCCCGGCGAGCTCCTCCATCGCCGCCCGCAGCCCGTCGCCGTCGAGCTCCGCGACGCGGCCCTCATGCTCGGTGGCGAACCGCTCGGCGTGGCGCTGGGCCTCGCTGAGCAGGGCATCGACCGACTCGGCCGGCGTTCTCGGCCCCGTGCCGGCGACGCCCGCCGCCTCGAGGTCGAGGAGATGGTCCAGGTCCCATGTGATCTCGGTCTCGGTGCCCACGGCGCCCAAGCTAGCGGACGCCGGTGCCGGGCTCGGGGACGCCACGCGGCCTCGGCCCGCACTGGGCCTCGGCCTCGTCCATGAACCCGACCCTCGACCCCCGGCTGCGGCGGGCTACGAACTGTCGTCGGAGCTCAGCGCGTCCTTCGCCTTGTCGGCCGCGTCGCCGACGCCCTCGCCGGCCTTGTCGGCCGCGTCGCCGACCTTCTGACGGATGTCGCCGGTCGCCTCGTCGACCTTGCCCTCACGGTGCAGTTCGTCGTCGCCGGTTGCGTCCCCGGCGGCCTGCTTGGCCTTGCCCTTGGCTTCGTCGACCTTGCCCTTCGTGTCCTCAGACATGTGATTCCTCCTTGAGCTATCTGCGATGGAAGGCCCGTACGGTGACGGGCTGGTCTCTCAATACCCGGGTTCGCTGGATCACACACATCGGAACAGTGCGAGAATCACACAGCGATGACCGACGAACGCCACAAGGTGCTGCTGGCCAACCAGGACAAGGACGAGCTCGCCGAACTCGCGGACCTCGTCCGGGAGGCGGGCCACGAGGTCACCGATCTGGCGATCTCCGTCGGTGAGGCCGGGGACGCGATCATCGAGAATAAGCCGACGATGGCGATGATCCTGATCGAGGAGGATGAGGAGCACGCGCTCGACCTGATGGCCGAGATCAACAGCTTCGCCGGGATTCCGCTCGTGATCCTCGCGCGGGACATCAGCGACAGATCGCTGCGGGAGGCGGCCGATCAGTCGCTCGAGGTCCTCCACATGCCGGGCTCGCCCGAGACCGTCGGACAGGTCATCGATCTCGCCGCGAAACGATTCCAGGATCGGGTCGGGCTCGAGCGGCGGCTCGGCGAGATGGACGGAGTGCTCGAGCGACGGTCGACGATCGAGCAGGCCAAGGGGATCCTGATGGAGCGTCACGGGATCGATTCCGTCGCCGCCTTCAACCTGATTCGCGAGCACGCCCGCGCGAATCAGCTGCGCGTCGCGGATGTCGCGGCGTCGGTGGTGACGGCTCGCGAGCTGCTCTCGGCCGGCCCGGCCACCGAGCCCGTCTGAGTCGCGTGCGCGGGCGCCGCTGCCCGCTGATAGAGTCACTTACGGCGTTGCCCTAGAAACCCGGCGCGCCCATCGGGCTCTCCACACCCCCGGAGCTCATCAGTCCTGCGACGCAATCCCGCGTTGCGATTTCGGAAGGACGGCGATGAGATCCAGCCAGGTTCAGCGACGGTTGCGCAGCGATCGGTCGAAGGGGGCGCAGCGCGCGCTGCTCGCGGATGCGCGAGACGGCGACGCCGAGGCGTTGGAGGAGGCGGTGGAGAGGTTCAGGCCGATGGTGGTCAGGATCGCCCGCCGGCTCCACGGTCGTGGCGGCTCCGAGGAGCTGGAAGACCTCATCCAGGTCGGGTTGATCGGCCTGCTCGAGGCGATCGCACGCTTCGACCCCGATCGTGGATCCTTTCCCTCCTACGCGTCGGCCACCGTCTCGGGAACGATCAAGCGGCACTTCCGCGACCGGAGCTGGAAGCTGCGGATCCCGCGCAGCCTGCATGACGCGGCCAACCTCGTCACGTCGCGGAGGCTCGAGCTCGAGGGCCGCTTCGGGAGGCCTCCGAGCGAGGAGGAGCTCTCGATTGCGACCGGCCTGTCGGTCGAGCGGGTGCGCGATGCTGAGCAGCTGCTCCGCAGCGCGCACCCGGCGTCGCTGCAGTCGACGGTCGGCGAGCAGTCGCTGGAGCTCGGGGAAGTGCTGGGCGCCGAGGATCCGGAGCTCGACCGGGCCGAGAGCCGCGAGCTGCTGGCCTACCTCAGCAACAACCTCGAGGATCCCGAGCGGGAGCTACTCGCTCGGCGGTTCGGGCTCGAGCAGACCCAGGTTGAGATCGCCGAGCGCCTCGGCGGCTCGCAGATGCGAATCTCGCGTCGGCTCCGGATCGTCCTGACCAAGCTCCGCCGGCGCGCCGGGGTGGCCCGAGCGGACTGAACGCGCCTACCCGGAGGCCCGCGCCACGGTCACCGATCAGCGACGCGCGGCGCGCCGCGCGAGCGCGCCAAAGCCGATCGCCATCGCCAGATTCGCGAGCCCGGCGATGTACAGGCCGGCTTTGGCGCCGGGGCGGCTGACGGCCGGGGACTGGGCCCAGAGGGCGTCCGTGCCGATCTCGGTCGCCCGCAGCCAGGCGAGCGCCCACCAGTCCGCATCGGCGCCGCGGATGGCCGCGGTCGTATGCGCGGCGGCAAACGTGAGCCAGATCGGGCCGCAGCGCCGGAACAGGTGCT
>DATFLZ010000217.1:0-24061 GCA_035267205.1 Solirubrobacterales bacterium
GGTGGTTCGTCAACCACGAGCTCAACCCCCGGCCGATCGAGCCCGATCCCGAGCCGCTCGAGACCGGTGGGATCGTCCACGACGCCCTCGAGCACCTCTACGCCGACCCCCCCGCCGGGCAACGGCCCACCGAGGAGAGCCTCTCAGGGTGGATCGAGGCCGGGCGGAGCAGGCTGCGCGAGTCCGCCACCGAGCGCGAGTGGGACCTCGCGAGCCCACGCGCGCGCATCGCCCTCGCCCGGCTCGATGCGGTCATCGCCAGGTTCCTGCGCCGGGACGCCGAGACCGGTGGCCCGATGCAGCCCGACTCGGAGCTGCTCGAGGCCGCCTTCGGCCTGGGGCCCGACGATCCCCACCCCCCCGCCGAGATCGGCGACTTCAAGCTCCACGGCCGGGTCGACCGGATCGACGTCTCGACCGACGGCAAGGCGCTGATCCGCGACTACAAGCTCAGCTCGAAGGTGGTCGCCGCCGCGAAGCTGCTCGAGGAGGGCAAGCTGCAGCTGCCGCTCTACATGGAGGCGGTGCGCGGCATGGGACTGGAGCCGATCGGCGGCCTCTACCACCCGCTCGGCGCCACCCGTGACGACCGTCCGCGAGGCCTGTTGGCGGCGGAGCACAAGGGCGCTCTGGTGCCGGACCACAAGGACGCCCACGTCCGCACCGACTTCCTCGACGACGAGTCCTTCGACGACATCATCGAGGACGCGGTGGAGCGCGCCGGCGAGATCGTCGGCGGGATCAGGGCGGGGCAGGTCGGGCGCAATCCCAGGGGCGGCAAGTGCCCGCGCTGGTGCGCCTTCGCGCCGATCTGCCGCATGGAGCGCGCCGTGATCGACCCGGACGAGGAAGAGGAGGAGGACGCTCGGTGAGCGAGGAGCCCGAGCAGCTCAGCTTCGAGTCCGCCCCCGCCGGCCCGCGCGAGGAGAACGGACAGCACGCGCCACCTGAGTCCACCACCGAGGCGATTCCGAGCCCGTTCCCGCCCACGCCGGAGCAGGCGGCGGCCATCGACGGACGGGATCGCGACATCTTCCTGGAGGCGGGCGCGGGGACCGGCAAGACCCGCGTGCTGGTCGATCGCTACTGCGACGCGGTCGATCTCGACGGCGTCGAGCCCGAGCGGATCCTCGCGTTCACCTTCACCGAGAAGGCCGCCGCGGAGATGCGCAGGCGCGTGCGGGTCGAGCTGATGCGGCGCGCGCGCGCCGCCGGGGACGGCGAGCGTCGCAGCCGCCTCACCCGTGCCGCACGCGCGGGCGAGGGTGCGCCGATCACCACCATCCACGGCTTCTGCCGCCGCCTGCTCGGCGCCCACCCGGTCGCCGCCGGCCTCGATCCGCGCTTCCGCGTCCTCGACGCCGACGAAGCGACCCGGCTCGCGGGCATCGCTTTCGCGACCGCCCTCGAGGCGTGCGCCGCCTCCGACGACGATGTCGCCCGGGTCGCGGCGGGCTATCGGTTCCGGCTGGCGGGGCTGATCCGCGGCGCCCATTCGGAGCTCCGCAACCAGGGCCGGCGCCACCCGCGGCTGCCGCCGCTTCAGATCACGGCGTTCGAGGGTCGCGGCGAGGAGCCTCCCGACGAGGGGGAGATCGCGCTCGCCGACTCCTCCTACCGGGCCCTGGGAAGGCTGCTCGAGCGCTTCGGGGAGGAGTACGAGGCGGTCAAGCAGCAGCGCTCGGGCGTGGACTTCGACGACCTGCAGCTGATCGCCCTCGAGCTGCTCGATCGCAACCGGGGCCTCGCCGAGAGCTACCGCGAGCGCTTCGACCACCTGCTGGTCGACGAGTTTCAGGACACGAGCCCACTGCAGGTCGGCCTGGTCCGGGCCCTGCGCGGGCCGGGCACGCGCCTGTTCGTCGTCGGCGACGAGTTCCAGTCGATCTATGCGTTCCGCGGCGCGGATCTCGAGAGCTTCCGCAAGGAGCGAGAGCGGATGAGGGAGCGCGGCGGGCCGGGCTCGGTGCTGCCGCTGACCGGGAGCTTCCGCTCGACGCCGGAGGTGGTCGCCGCGGTCAACGCGATCGGCCGCTGCCTGCTCGAGGACTTCCGCGAGCTCAAGGTCGGCAGGGAGGCCGGTGGCGATGGTGATGCCGGCGGCCCGGACCCCACCGAGCCCACGGTCGAGCTGCTGCTCACCGAGCGCGCCGGCTGGAAGGACGACGGAATCGAGATCCGGACGGGGGCGACGGAGACCGAGCCAAACCGCATCGCGGAGGCGAGGGTGCTCGCCCGTCGGCTCCGTGAGCTCGCGGACTCCGGGGTCCCGCGACGATCGATGGTGCTGCTCCTGCGGGCCTTCTCCCACGTCGACGCCTACGCGGAGGCGCTCGAGCTGGCGGGACTCAATCCCTACGTGGTCGGCGGGCGTGGCTACTGGTCCTCCCAGCAGGTCGAGGACGCCCTGCGGCTGCTGGCGTGCGTCGCCAACCCGCTCGACGACGAGGCGCTGTTCGGCGCGCTGGCCTCGCCCGCCTGCGGAGCGAGCCCCGATGCGCTCTGGATCCTGCGCCGGGCGGCGGGCAGGCGGAATCAAGTCTGGCCCGCCGTCGAATCGCATCTGCTCGACCTCCACGATCCACCCGACGCCGATCAGGATCCCGAGGAGGCGGAACGATTCGCCGCGGGGGGCGAGTGGGCGGCGAAGCTCCCCGACGCCGACCGGGAGCGCCTCGTGCGCTTCGCCGGACGGCTCCGGGAACTGCGCGCGGGCGCCGCCCAACTCCCGCTCGATGCCCTCGTCGAGCGCACGATGGAGTGCTTCGACTACGACCTCGCCGCCCTGGCGCTGCCCGGAGGGCGGCGGCGCGCCGCGAACCTGCTGAAGCTGATCCGGCTCGCGGCCGAGTTCGAGTCGCACGAGGGCCGCGACCTGCGTGGCTTTCTGACCTACGCGGCCGATCGCGCCGCCGCCTCCGACCGCGAGGCGGAGGCAACGATCGCGGCCGAGGACCACGACGGCGTGACCGTGATGACGGTCCACGCGGCAAAGGGTCTCGAGTTCGGCTGCGTGGCCGTCGGCGACCTCGGGCGCGGCATGACCAACCCGGGCGCCCCGTCCGAGCTTCGGCTCGCGTTCGGCAGCGAGTCCGCAGACCCCGGCGAGGCCGAGGGTGGCGACGGTGACGGCGAGCCGCGCGTCGGCCTCCGGCTCGCCCGCGCCGGCGCCGGGGCGCTGACCCTCCACGGATACAAGGAGATCAACGACACGGCCGCGCTCGCCGACTCCCGCGAGGCCGGACGGCTCGCCTACGTCGCCGCCTCCCGCGCGCGGGAGCGCCTGGTCCTGAGCGGCCTCTTCGACCCGGTCGACCTGGAGGGCGGTCCCGACGAGTTCAAGCCCAAGCACTCGGTCCTGGCGCGGCTGCTCCCGGCCCTCGGGATCGAGGAGGACTCCGACGGCGAGCCGGTGCCGATGGAGGCGCCGGCGCCGCGCGACGGGCTCGATCTCGAAGCGGCCGATGCCCGAGCGCGGGTGGGCATCTTCCGAGCGAGCCCGGAGCTGGCCGCCGAGCTTGCGTACGAGCTCGATGTCGGCGAGCTGGAGCCCGAGCCTGAGCCCGGAGGCCGGCCGCCGATGCTGGCGCTCGCCGAGCGCGGGAGCAGCGCGGCTCGCAACCTCTCCTACGCGGCGCTCGCCGACTACAGCCGATGCGGCTACCGGTTCCTGACCGAGCGCGTGCTCGGCCTGGGCTTCGATGCGGAGGCGGCCGGGCCGATGGAGCCCGACGCCGCCGAGGAGCCCAGCGCGGTGATCGATTTCGACGAGGAGCCGGAGGCGCCCCCGGGCACCGGCGACGACGGGCCCTCGCCCGCCGAGAGCGCCGCCTTTCGCCACTCCCGCCTCGGGTTCGGGCGCGCGGTCCACGAGCTGCTCGAGCTGAGCGCCCGGGAGGACTGGCGGGAGCCTGGGCCTGAGGAGGTAGAGGCGGCGCTCGGCCGTGAGGGGGGCGATCCCGGGGACGCCGCCCGGGCGCTGGCCATGGTCCAGGCGTGGCTGACCTCTCCGCTGCTCGCCGAGCTGCGCGAGGCCGGAGCCCGGTTCCGCCCCGAGCTCGCCTTCCGGATCTCGCTCGGCGCCGGCACCGTGCTGCGCGGCACGATCGACCTGCTCGCGGAGGTGCCGGGCCGGCCGCCGCTGGTGATCGACTACAAGACCGACAGCGTCGCCCCGGACGGAGAGCAGCTGGCCCCCGGCTACGAGATCCAGCGCTCGCTGTACGCGCACGCGATCGCCGAGGCGCTGGGGGTCGACTCGGTCGGCAGCGCCTACGTCTTCCTCGCCCGGGCGGGCTCCCCCCTCCTCCGGGAGCTGGACGCCGAGGAGATCACCGCCGGGCGTGAGCGGATCGAGGCGCTCACCGAGCGCATCCGGGAGCGGAGCTTTCCCGTCACCGATCGGCCGCATGCAGCCCTCTGCCACGACTGCCCGGCCCGGGCGAGGCTCTGTCCGCACCCGCGCGAGCTGACCCTGGCTCCGCGGCCGCCGGCCTCTCCGGTCCCGGCGCCGGCAGCCGCACAGCCGACGGGCATCTAGATTCAACGCATGACCCGGATCGCGGTCTTCGGCTACGGCTCGCTCGTCGACCCGGCGAGCGCCTCGGCGACGCTGGGGCGGAAGGTCGATGAGGTGGTGCCGGCGCGCCTGCGGGGCTGGCGACGGCGGTTCTCACAGGCCCGAGACAACGCCACCTGCGAGAAGACGTTCGCCCGCGCCGACGACGGGACGATTCCGGCCTGGATCCTCGGCCTGAACGTCGAGCGGAACGCCGACGCGGAGGAGGCTCCGAACGGTGGCCTGATCGCGGTCACCGAGGCGGAGCTCGCCCGGCTCGACGTGCGCGAGATCCGCTACGACCGGGTGGAGGTGACAGCTGAGATCGAGCCCTCCGGCGCCGGCGATCGGAACCGCTTCGACCGGGTTATCACCTACGTCGCCAAGCCCGGCCACCTCGCGATCGAGCCTCCGGATGGAGCTGTGATCCTGCGCCGCTACGCCGAGGCGACCGAGGCCGCGTTCGAGCTGTTCGGCCCGGCCGCGGCCGATGAGTACCGGCGGACGACGCTTCCCTACCCGGCCGAGGTGATCGACGGAGTGCTGGTGCGGGATCGGATTCCGGAGGGCAACCCGCGCGAGTGGTGAGCCCGGGGCGGCGCGGTCAGGCGGGAGACTCGGAGGGCGGGTTCGCCGCCTCCCAGCGCTGGGCCCAGTCGTGGAGCTCGGCGATCGCCGGCTCGAGATCCCGGCCGGCGTCGGTGAGCGCATAGGAGACCCTCGCCGGCGGCCCGTCATGCACGCACCGCTGCACGAGGCCCTCGGCCTCGAGCTCGCGCAGACGCTGGGAGAGCAGCCGATCCGACATCTCGGGTACCGCCGCACCGAGCTCGCGGAAGTACAGCGGCCCGGAGAGCAGGCTGAAGAGGATCACGCCGGCCCAGCGCCGGCCGATGAGCTCGACCGCCGCGTGGAAGCGTGGACAGACCGGCTCCGGCCCCTGACGAGCGCCGTTCCCCTCGCCTGCGGCGCGTTCCGCCGAACTGGAGGACATCGTTTGAGACTAGCGGAGCGCCGGGTTCGGCCTTCGAGCTGCCGCCGGACTTGGGGCCGGCCGGCTACGCGCAGGCGCCGGTGCCGGTCGGCTCGTCCGCTCGGCCCAGGAGCCGCTCGGTGACCTCGTTCGGCACGCCGAGGCCCTCCGGCGGGTTCGCGCCCACCGTGGAGGCGAAGACGGTCGTCAGCACGCGGCCCTTGGCGTCAATGACCGGTCCCCCGGAGTTGCCGCTGATCACCTCGCCGCGGAAGGACGTCATCTCCCGCTCGATCGGGCCCCGGCCGTAGGAGTCCTGGCTCTTGACCGTCCCCGTCGTTCCCAGCCGCGCTGCGGCGGTGGTGAACTCCCCACCGCCGGGGAAGCCGATGACCCCGCCCGGGGTCCCCCGCGACGGTTCCGGGGCGAGCGGGATCGCCGCCAGCGGCAGCCCCGGGACGGCGAGCACCGCGAGGTCGTCCCTGGGCCGGTACGCGACCGGCGTAGCAGGGAACGAAGCACCGTCCCGGGTCTCGACCCGAGGCTCGGCCACGCCGGCGACCACGTGCGCGTTGGTGACGACCACCTCGGGCTGCGCGACCCAGCCCGACCCCGAGATGTTGAGCCCGCAGGCGGTTCCCAGGATCCTGACGACGGAGCCCGAGGCGGCTTGGAGGTCCGGATCGGAGAGGATCCCCTTCTTCGGTGGCTCGACGTCGGCGCTCGGACCCCGCAGCTCCGGCGTGAGACTGATCCTGTTGAGCGAGTTGAGCAGCGGGCCGGACGGCGGGAAGGTCTCGTTGAGCGCGGAGAGGATCGTCGATCGCTGGATGTCGTCGCGGTACTGCTTCAGCGCCGGGGCGTTGAGCGCGACCGCCCCGACCACCCAGGCGATCGCGAGCGCCAGCACGGCCAGCACGAGGCCGCCGCCTACGCCGTCGACGCGCCGGGAGACACCACCCCGGAGCACGCGATCACGGATCCCGACGCCGACGCCCTCGAGCATCAGCGCAAGCATGCCGCCGATCAGCAGCCCGCCGAGCAGGGCGGTCACCGGCGCGTAGGGGGACTCCGAGCCCTCGCTGAGCAGCAGGGGCCCGAGCCGGGACCCGGCGAACGCGCCGGCCGCGAAGCCGCAGAGCGAAAGCACCCCCACGATCGCGCCCTGCCGATACCCGACCGGGACCATGAGCAGAGCGAAGGCGACGATGACCCAGTCGATCGCGCTCATGTCATTGCTTTGTGCCGGCGGTTGGCGGGTCCGTTGGTGCGCATGGGTAGCCTTTCGAGTGCCGGCCAAGCCGTCCCACACCGGCGCGGCCAAGGTAGCAACACAGATGAGCCGTATCTCCCCCCAGGCCAGACGCCGGCGAAACATCCTTCTGCGCGTCGTACCGGTCGCCATATTGGCGATCGTCGCCTTCGTGACCGGCGTCGTGATCGCCGGAGGGTCCTCGGAGCGGGACGCCGCCGAGCGCTTCGCGACGTCATGGGAGCAACAGGACTTCGCAGCGATGTACGCGGAGCTGAGCCCGGCCGCGGCTGCGGAGGTCTCCGAGCAGGACTTCACGCGTGCATACGCCCGGGCCCAGCGGACCGCATCGCTGGCCGAGGTCAACATCGGTGAAGCCCGCGGACCATTGGATCAGGACGGCGAGGAGGTCGTCGGCATCAAGCTCGAGATCACGACCGACTCCTTCGGCACGGTCAACGGGGAGCTGGCCATCCCCGTCAGCGACGAGGGAGTCGAGTGGCGGTCCGAACTGGTCTTCCCCGGGCTCGAGCCCGGGGAGGAGCTGGAGCGCCAGACCCGAGCGCCCGAACGCGCGCCGATCCTCGCGAAGGACCGATCCCCGCTGGCCGAGGGGCCGGCCGAGGGACGCACGACCGTGGGCGCCGGCGGGATCGTAACCGGGGAGATCGGCGCGGCGCCCCAGCAGCGCGCCCAGCAGATGGCTCGCCAGGGCTTTCCCGAGGGCACCCTCGCGGGCAACAGCGGCCTCGAGCTCGCCTTCGACGGCGTGCTCGCCGGCACTCCCGGCGGCACGCTGTTCGCAGCAGGCGACGCCGGCCGTCGCGAGCTCGCATCCGGCAAGCCGGCGCCCGGCAAGCCCCTGCGAACCACGCTCGACCCCGGCCTGCAACAGGCAGCCGCCGACGCGCTCGGAGACCAGTTCGGCGGGGTCGCGGTCCTCGACGCGCGCAACGGCGAGATCCGCGCCCTGTCCGGGATCGCGTTCTCGGCGCCACAGCCACCCGGCTCCACCTTCAAGATCATCACCACCGTGGGCGGCCTCGCCGAAGGGCTGACCGAGCCGAGCCGGGAGTATCCGGTGGTCACCTCCGCCGACGCCGGAGGGCGGGAGATCGACAACGCTCACGAGGAGCCCTGCGGCGGCAACCTGGTCGTCAGCTTCGCCAAATCCTGCAACACGGTGTTCGCCCCGCTCGGCGTCGAGCTCGGCGCCGAGAAGCTGCTCGAGTACACCGAGGCCTTCGGCTTCAACGCCCCGCCCGCGATCTACAACGACGCGGCGCTCGCCGCGACGCAGCCGCCGGCGAGCACGATCCCCGATCCGATCGGCGATCCGGTCGAGGTCGGGGTCTCGGCGATCGGCCAGGGGAAGGTGCTGGCGACACCGCTGCAGATGGCGTCGGTCGCGCAGACGATCGCGGCCGATGGCGTCCGCTCGCCCACGCCGCTGGTCAAGGGGGCGGGCCTCGGGCCCGAGATGGAGCCGGTGCAGGTGACAACTCCGAAGATCGCCGAGCAGGTCGGCGAGATGATGGTCGAGGTCGTCAGCAACGGGACCGGCAGCGCGGCTTCGTTGCCGAACGCGGCGGTCGCGGGCAAGACCGGAACGGCGGAGCTCGGCCCCAAGCCCGGACAGCAGTTCGACCCCAGCAACCCGGACGCCGAGCCCGAGCTGGAGGTCGACGCCTGGTTCACCGCCTACGCCCCGGCCAAGAACCCGAAGCTCGCGATCGCGGTGATGATCGTCAACGCCGACGGCGACGGCGGTGTGATCGCCGCGCCGATCGCGCGCCAGGTGCTCGCCGCCGGCCTCTGATCTCCCCGGCCACGACGGTAACCGCGGTCAGCGCCGCTAGATATCGAGCTCGATGGTGCCGGTCTCGCCGTCGGGCGCGTCGATCTCGAGCTCGAGAGGTCGGTTCTCGGTCGCGGCCTCATCGATCAGGTAGAGCAGCATCGAGCCCTTGATCGTGCCGCTCGCGGCCGGCGAGTCGATCGCCGGGAGCTGGCCGCCCGCGGGGATCTCGGTGCCGAGGTCCAACGCGAAGGGATTGTCGATCGGCAGCGCCTGGAACTCCTCCTCCCGGCCGTTCTTGACCGGGAAGGTGAGCGGGATCCGCTCGCCCTCCTCGCCTTCGTTCTGAATCCGTATGAAGACGGCGAGATAGTCCTTGCCCGCCGGCGGTGGCGGCTCGCCCCTGAGGTAGGCGGCATCCTCGACCGAGTCTGGATTGAGGAACCGGGTGATCTGCACGTTGTAGCGGAGCTCTCCGAGCTCGAGCGGCTCCCCCTCCTCGGTGTGCAGCTCCTCCTCCTCGTTGCCGCAGGCGGCGAGGGCCCCGAGGGAGAACAGGGCGAGGGCAATCAGCAGGAGTTTCGCTGCAGTCCGGGTCATCGAGGGCGTGAGTCTATAGGCGGCGTCTCAGATTCGGCTCGCGCCCGCGACCCGAACCGGCTCCAGCGGCTCGCCCTGCTCGAGCTTGTCTCGCAGGCGCTCCAGCGCCTTCTTCCACTGCCGGCGGTACCAGCGGTCAACGCCGAGCTTGCCCTTCGCCGCGTCGACCGCGTTGTCGGCGTCGGCCCAGAAGGTGAGGGTCACGTTCGTCGTCGCGGCGGGGCCCTCGACCAGCTCCCAGGCGGTCCCGACGGGCATCCGGTCGGCTCGAGAGCCGCGCCCGGACTCGACGATCCTGTGCGGCGGATCGAGCTCGCTGATCACCGTCTCCATCCAGATCGGAAATCGCCTCGCGGGCACGTGGAAGCGGGCGGCGGAACCGAGCCCGGTTGACTCGAGGCGCTGCAGGTGGAACTGCTCGAGGAAGTGGTCGCAGAACGCCGGCCGGTTGGCGAGATCGGCGATCGCCTCGTAGACGCGCTCGCGCGGCGCGTCGATCGAGACCTCTGCGATCACTGGACCCATCGGCGCGGCGATTCTATCCGGGGGCGAGGGCGGGAGGAGGCGCGAGCGGCGCGGCGAAGCAATCGGCATGGAAGCCGCAACCACAACAGGGGCCCCGCTGCTGACCCGAGACGGCGCGCTGCCGGTTGCCCCCTCCGAGACCGCAAACACCGACGGACGTCCGGGCCACCCGATCGACGGGGTTGCTCGCTGCGCCGCCTGCGAGCGCCTGCCGCTGGTCGGCGAGCTGGTCGTCCTCCACACCGGCCGCAAGCGCAGCGGCTGGGTCTGCGAGCGCTGTGAGGCCGCCGGGCGCGGCGACCGCATCGGGCCCGCCACCGAGCATGCGCGGATCCGCTCCTTCGGCGGCGCGATGAACGTCCGGCGCACGGCCTGATCTCCGCTAGGAGCGACTTTTTCCGCCTCGACGGGCTTCCGCCGGGGGCTGATCCGGGCTACTATTCCTCGTGACGATGATCACTAGTCGTCACAGCGATCCCTCCACCCAGGTCCCGCGAGGCTCGCGCTTTCAGCGTCCCGGGCTCGACCGCGGCGTGGACGCCCCCACCGCCCCCGCGCTACTGCTCGCACGGGACGGCGGGGAGACCCGGGGGATTCCGATCCCGGTCGGCTGGAGCCGGGTCGGGCGCAGCCCCGCCGCCGACATCCACCTCGATGATCCCAGCGTCTCGCGGCGGCACGCCGTGATCGTGCGGGCGACGGACGGAGGGCTGCAGGTCATCGACGACCGCAGCCTCAGCGGCATTCGGGTGAACGGCAGACGCGTGAGCTGGGCCGAGCTGGATGACGGCGATGAGCTGTTGCTCGGCGACGTCAGGCTGATTGTCGCGGCCACCGCCGCCCACCACTCGACGGCCTGAGCCGCCCGCGTGAGGAGGTTCCCGGCCGCGCGCGCGGTCTATAGTCGCGGCGTGGCTCTGGGATCAGATTCAGCCCTCCCGCCCGACCCCGGGGGACCGCGATGTCGGTGACGATCTCCGTGCTCTCGCAGAAGGGCGGCACCGGGAAGACGACGACGGTGCGCAGCCTCGCCGATCTGCTCGGCCGCCTGGGCCTCGACGTGCTCTCCGTCGATGCCGACCCTCAAGGGAATCTCTCCGACTACTTCGACGTCGACCCCGAGGCGCAGCCGACGCTCGGTGAGGTGCTCGCCGGCCAGGCGCGGGCCACCGACGCCGTTCACGGCTCGGTGATTCCAGCCAACCTCGGCCTCGCGGAGGCCGAGCTGGTGCTCGCGGGCAAGATCGGCCGCGAGGTCACGCTTCGCAACGCCCTGCGGGACGTCAAGCGCCGCTACGACGTCGTGCTGATCGACTGCCCGCCCACGCTCGGCCTGCTCACGGTCAACGCACTGGTCGCCTCCACGCACGCGATCCTCTCGACCCAGGCCCAGCACTTCTCGCTACAGGGCGTCGAGCAGGCCGTCGAGATCTTCAACCTCGCCCGCGACACGCTCAACCCGGAGCTCGAGCTGCTCGGCGTGGTCCTCAACATCGCCAACATGCGCACGCGCCACGCGCGCCAGACGCTCGAGGCCCTCGACGAGCGCTTCCCGGGGAAGGTGTTTGACACCGTGATCCGCCAGTCGATCGCCTACGCGGAGTCGGCCGAGCGCGCGGTGCCGATCATCGAGTTCAAGCCCGACCGAGGCTGCGACTACCTGGCGCTAACCGCCGAGGTGATCTCGCGCCTCGGCATGCCCGAGAAGCTCGCCCAGCTCGAGCAGGTTCGCCGGGAGACGCTGCCGCCGCGCGTGCTCGAGCAGACCGAGCCGGTCGGCACGCTGGCCTAGCCTCAATCCCCTCCGCACCGCCAGCCCGACTCAGCCACCGGCGGCCTCGGCGCTGCGGATGCCCCGCACCGCCCAGACCGTGAACAGCGCCGCCAGGCCCGCGGCCGCGGCGAAGGCGACCCCGAGCTCGTCGGGCTGTCCGGCGATCAGGCTGCGGACGGCCTCGACGATCGGCGTGATCGGATTCACCGAGGCGGCCGACTGGATCCACGACTCGAGCTGGTCGAACGGAACGTAGACCGGGGCCAGGAAGAGGATCAGGAAGACGGGCGTCTGCATCAGCGGCCCCGCCTGCATGCTGCGGAAGCGAAGCGCCACACCGGCCGCGAACAGGGCAGCGGCCAGCGCCACGAACAGCGCCAGGGTGATCAGCCCGACCATGTCCACGACGCTCGAGCTGACCCGCATCCCGGTCAGCAACGCGATCGCGAACAGCATCGCGCCGACCATCGTCGCCCGGACCAGCGCCGAGCCGACGTAGCCCGCGAGGATGCCGAGGCGGTTGGGAGCGGCGAGCAGGAGCCTCCGGCCGAAGCCGGACTCGAAGTCCCGGGCGATCCCGAAGCCGGTGAAGACGCCGCCGAACGCCGACGCCTGAAGCAGGACGAAGGCGAACTCGAACGCCGTGTAGCCGTTCGGGTAGTCGAACCCGGGCGTCTCCTCGATTCCGCTGAGCCCGCCCGCGAAGGCGCTGAAGAAGAACAGCGGGAAGAGCAGCGCCGGAAGCAGGAGCGCCGGGTTGGTGACGAAGTTGTGCAGGTTGCGCCAGCCGACGGCCGCCGCGACCGAGGTGAAGCGGGAGCTCATGTGCGCACCAGCCTCGTGCGCAACGCCGCGGACGCGGCGCTCAGGAAGACGAGCGTGAGGACCGCGGAGATCCCGAACGCGAGCCCGAGAGCCTCGCCGTCGATCCCGGTGGTGAACAGGCTGCGGATGCCCTCGATCAGGTAGCTGACCGGGTTGATCGTCGCGATCGTCCGAAACCAGTCCTGCTCGATCAGATCGCGCGGCAGCGCCATCGAGGAGAAGAAGAGGAAGACGAAGAAGATCGGGAACATGCCCTGCATGGCCTCGCTCGTGCCGACCCGGAGCGCGACGAACGCGCCGATCGACCCCATTGCCAGCGAGATCGCCAGCGACAGCGCGAAGAGCACCGGGACGCCGGCAAGCCCCGCCTCGAACGAGGCTCCCGCCAGCAGCCCGACCACCAGGTAGAAGCCGGTCTGGAAGATCGCGACCGCGAGGACTCCGCCGAGCCCGCCGGCCAGCAGCGAGCGGCCGCCGATCGGGGTCAGCGCCAGACGGTTGAGGAAGCCGGTCTCGATGTCGGTCGCGAGGTCGGTCCCGCTGTTGAGCAGGACGAAGATCGCTCCCTGGATAAAGGGGACCGCGAGCGCAAAGGTCAGATAGCTCTCGGCTGGGAAGCCGGGAAGCTCGGTGCTCGCATCGAGCCCGCCGACGTTCACCGCCAGCAGAAACAGCGGGAAGATCAGCGACGGGAAGACGACCGCGGGCTGGCGCAGCGCGCGCAGGAACGAGCGGCGAGCGACCTCGAAGATGCCCTCATACCGGGTCGGCATGATCAGCTTCCGGCGCGGGCGGCGGCGGGCTCGACGGCCTCCCCCTCCCCGGTCTCCGGCCCGGCGCCCTCGTCGGCGCCCTCGAGCGTCCGGCCGGTCTTCTCCAGGAAGACGTCGTCCAGGGTCGGCTCGTGGAGCTGCAGATGGGCGAGCTCGATGCCCTCCGCGTCGAGCGCACGGATGACGCCCGCGAGCCCGTCGTTGCCGGGAGCGAGCCGCACGCCGACCGCCTCGGCGGTCGACTCGGCGCAGTCGCCGGGCCCCGCAAACCGGTTCAGGACCTCCGCGAGCCGGTCGTGGTCGGCGGCGTCGGAGGCGATCGCCTCGACGCTCGGCTGGCCGATCTCCGCCTTCAGCGCGGCCGGCGTCCCCTCGGCGACGATGTCGCCGCGATCGATGATCCCGACGCGATCGGCGAGCGCGTCAGCCTCCTCGAGGTACTGAGTGGTCAGAAAGACCGTCATCCCCTCCTGGCGGGCGAGGCGCTCGACTTCCTCCCACAGCGAGGTCCGGCTCTGCGGGTCGAGGCCGGTGGTGGGCTCGTCGAGAAAGAGAATCCTGGGACTGTGCACGAGCGCAAGCGCGAGGTCGAGGCGGCGCTTCATCCCGCCGGAATACCCGCCGACGCGGCGGTCGGCGGCCTCGGCGAGGCCGACGCGCTCGATCAGGTCGTCCCCGATCCGCCCGCGATCGTTCTTCGGCAGGCCCTGGAGGCCGGTCTGCAGACGCATGTGCTCGCGGGCCGTCAGGTGCATGTCGAGGGCGGCCTCCTGGAGCGCGGCGCCGATCACCTCACGGACCCGTGGGCCCTGCTTGGCGACGTCGAAGCCGCCGACCGTGGCCCTGCCGGAGGTCGGGGGCAGCAGCGTGGTCAGCATCAGGACCGTGGTCGACTTGCCGGCGCCGTTGGGCCCGAGGAAGCCGTAGATCTCTCCCTCCTCGACGCGCAGGTCGATCCCGTCGACCGCTCGGGGACCCTTCTTGAACTGCTTGACGAGGTCGCTGACTTCGATCGCTGCCGACATGGCGCGGCAGCGTAGCAGAATTAGTTGCGGTAGTGCAATCGTCGCTCTGTTGTAACTATCGGTTCAGCCCAGTAATATTCCGGGCAATGGCTGCGAGCACGGAGAAGGCGGATCCCGCGGTGGGAGCCTGGAAGTCGATCCTCGAGCTGGTCGGATGGGGCTCGCGGGTCGCCCCGCGCTTTCCGCTGGTCGCGATGGAGCTCGACCTCTCCCCCAAGCAGCTCGGCGTGCTGTGGCGACTCGAGCCCGGCAGTGAGGGCCTGCCGATGCGCGAGATCGCCTCGAGCCTCTACTGCGACGCCTCCTACGTCACCGACATGGTCGACCGCCTGGAGGAGCGGAAGCTGATCGAGCGCCGCCCCAGCGCCGCGGACCGCCGCGTCAAGCTCCTCGGCCTCACCGGCGCCGGCGAGCAGCTCCGCGAGCGCGCCCTGGAGATGCTCTACACGCCCCCGGAGGGTTTCGACCGCCTCAGCGCCACCGAGCAGCGCACGCTGGCGGAGTTGCTGACGAAGGTGAGCGAGTAGCGCTCGGACCCGGCGCCCGGAGGGCAAGGCTCAGACGATCTCGACGCTCGCGCCCAGCGGGCTGAACGGGGTCCGAATCACCTCGGCCCACTCGCCCGCGGTCGCGGCGAGATCGGCGATCAGCTCGGTGCTCGACTGCCAGTAGCTCCACACCAGCACCGTCGGCCCGGCGCCAGAGATCGTGGCTCCGATCGCTCCGAGGTCGCGCGCCGCCTCGACGACCTCCATCGAGCGCTCGTACAGAGGCCGCCGGTAGGGCTGGTGGAGGCGGTCCGCGAGCCCGCGCTCGATCAGGGTGAGGTCGGAGCGCTCGATCCCGATCAGCAGGCTTGCGGCGGCTGCGACGTTGTGGGCGGCGTCGGCGATCGGGACCTCGGCCGGCATCGCGGCCCGGGCCTTCTCCGTGGAAACCTCATCGGCCGGAATCACGACGAGCGGCTCGATCCCCTCCGGCGGGGAGAGGCGGGCCGGGACGGGCACGCGGGTCGCGGGGACGGCGCCGGATCCGATCTCGATCGGGTCCGGAGGGGTCTCGCGGAAGGGGGCGCCCGGCGGCGCGCAGGCGCAGATCCCTCCGTACAGCGCGGCGGCCACGTTGTCCGGATGGCCCTCGATCTCGCAGGCGAGGGAGAAGATCTCCTCGCGAGAGTTGCCGAGCTCGAACAGGTGGTCGGCCGCGAGCAGCCCCGCGAGGATCGCGGCGGCGCTAGAGCCCAGGCCGCGGGCGAGCGGGATCTCATTGCGAACCTCGAAGCGGAGGCCGTCGGCGGAATGGAGGCGCTCGAAGGAGCTGACGATCAGGTTGCTGCGATCGGCCGGGATCCCCTCTCCCCCCGGGTCGATCGAGAACTCGCCGTCCTCGGCCTCGCTGACGTCGACCTCGCAGAACAGCGAGAGCGCGGCCCCGAGCACGTCGTAGCCCGGCCCCAGGTTCCCCGAGGAGGCCGGCACGCGGACCTGGCGGCGCCTGGAGGTCACGGCCGCCACTTGATCGAGCAACCGACCGGCTCGGTCTCGGCGCGGGCGGGCTCCTCGCCGGAGAGAACCGCGTCCAGCGCCGCGCGCAGGTATCCGGCCTCGAGCTCGGGACGCTGGTGGTCGGCGTCGGGAGCGCCTCGATAGGCGAGCCGGAGCTCGGAGTCGAGCAGGAAGACGTCCGGCGTCGTGCGGGCGCCCCAGGCGCGTGCCACATCCTGCTCGGCGTCGTGCAGGTAGGGGACCGGCCAGGCCTCCGCGCGGTGCCGCTCCCGCATCGCCTCGGGCGAGTCCGCCGGATAGCGCTCGGCGTCGTTGGAGTTGACCTTCAGCGTCCGCACCCCGCGCCCCCCGTACTCGTTGGCGACATCGATCAGCCGGTCGTGCCAGGCGAGCGCGTACGGACAGTGGTTGCAGGTCCAGATGACGATCGTGGCCGGCGCCTCTCCCGGCCCGGGGAGCGCGTGGGTCGAGCCTTCGGTGTCGGACAGCTCCAGCGGAGGTGCCTGATCGCCGATCGAGAACTCGCTGTCGTCGCTCACGCCTTCCCTCCGATCTCGCGCTCCAGTGCCTCGCGCACGTCGGCCGGGTCCGGGAGCGCCGAGATCCGGCCGTCACGCAGCCTGTAGACGCGGCAGGTTAGTCCCGTCGCCTCCTCGGCGGGCGGCTGGATGTCGCGGCCCGCGATCCGGATCGTCGGCGAGCCGACGAAGCGCTCGGACTCGGCGTCCGCATCGGTCTCCACCTCACGGAGCGCGACGGCGCCGGGGTCGAGGCCCGCCGCGTCCATCTCGGACCGGAGGTCGCTCAACGCCCGCTCCCAGGAGGGACAGCCACGCCACCAGAGGAACTCGACGCCCGGAGCAGAGCTCACGGTCCGCTCGTGGACTCGACGCCGGCGCCCAGCAGGATCGCGATCGCGGCGCCGATCACCAGCGTGACCACAGCGGTAATGATCGCCATCCGCCGCACGGCACTGGCGTCAGGGGCGGGAGCCCCGGTCGGCGGACTGGTGTCCCCGCGGCCGCCCGCCGCATACTCGTCCGCGGTCGGCAGGCGCTCAACGGACGTCAGCTCGAAGCCGCAGTCGCACCAGGCTCCGTAGGCGTCGCGCCCGCACTCCGGACAGACCTCGCGGTCACCCGCACTCGCAAACCCGGTCGCCGAACGCATGACCGGCTACCAATCGGCCGAGGCGAGGCGCTCGGCGCCCGCCGCGATGCCGCGGGCGAACACGCCCCCGGGCGCGATCTCCGCACCCGGCAGCAGGACCCCCTCACGCACCCTCGCGCCCTCGCCGATGCGCGTCCCGGCGCCGACCACGAGCGGCCCGACGAGGCTCGCGCCCTCGCCGATTTCCACGTCGTCGCCGATCAGGACCGGTCCCTCGAGCTTCCCGCCGCCGGCGGTCTCCTCCTCGCCTTCATGGAGCCGTCCCACGCGCTCGAAGCCAACGGCTCCGGTCAGCGCGTCGATGTTGCCGTTGATGTACTCGGGCAGCGTGCCGATGTCGTTCCAGTAGGCGTCGATCTCATGCACGTGGAAAGGCACGTCGGCGTCGAGGAGCGCGGGAAAGACGTCGTGCGCGAAGTCGATCGGCTCGCTGGGGTCATCGCCGGGGAAGTAGTCGAAGATCTCGGGGCTGAACGCGTAGACCATGCAGTTCACGAGGTCGGAGAGCGCCTCAGTGGGGTCCGGCTTCTCCTGAAAGCCCTGGATGCGGCCGTCGGAGTCGGTGACGATCACGCCGTACTGGCTCACGTCGCTGACCTGCTTGACGGCCAGCGTCGCGACGCCGCCGTTCGCCCGGTGCGCCTCCGCCAGCCTGCCGAGATCCACGTCCGTGAGCGCATCGCCGGCGAGCACGAGGAAGATGTCATCGCCGTCGCCGGTCAGGAAGTCCGCGACGTTGCGCACCCCGCCGGCGGTTCCCAGCAGCTGCTCCTCATACCGATAGCTGACGTCGACCCCGAGGTCGGATCCATCACCTACGCAGCCCTTCACCGTGTCGGGGAACCAGTGGAGGTTGGCGATGGCCTCCTCGACCCCGTGGGTGCCGAGCAGCTGGACCAGGTGGCCGACGATCGGCCGGTTGCAGACCGGCACGATCGGCTTGGGAATCTCCCAGGTGATCGGCCGCAGGCGCGTGCCGAGCCCGGCTGCCATGACCATCGCTCGCATTGCGCCGCCACCATAGCCAATGGGACTCGCCGCCGAGACCGCGGACCCCGATCCGCTTTGCGGCTATTGTGGCCGCTGCGGTCGGCGCATTGGCCCCGTGTCGCCGCCGATCCCACCGGGCCCCGGGAGAACCTTGATGAGACCGAATCTGAAGCTGATCCTGCTCTGCGCCGGCGTCGCCGTCGCCCTGATTGCCGCCGGCTGCGGCAGCGACGACGGCGGGGGCGACGACTCCAGTCCCGAGCTCACGAAGGAGGAGTTCATCACCCAGGCCGATGCGATCTGCACCGACGGCGAGGCCGAGCTCACCGCGGCCGCCGAGGAGCAGTTCGGGAGCGCCACCGAGCCGCCCTCGCAGAAGGAGCAGGAGGAGTTCATCTCGACCACCGTCGCGGACAACCTCCAGAGTCAGCTCGACCAGATTCGCGAGCTCAATGCGCCCGATGCGGACGAGGAGCAGCTCAACGAGATCCTCGACAGCCTCCAGTCGCTGATCGACAGGGCCAGGGACGAGCCTGCCGCAGTTCTCGCCGGCGAGGAGACCGGCGCCTCGGAGCTCGCGGGCGAGTACGGCCTGACCTCGTGCGGCAGCTGACCTGACCGGTCAGCGCTGCGCCTGGCCGCTCTAGGGCCGGCCCAGTCGATCCTTGAGCGACTCGATGACCCCGACCGGGGTCGGGTCGGTGCCGCCGCGGGCGGCCAGCTCCAGCGAGATCAGGTCACCGAGCATCACCGTCCACAGCAGGCGGTGGGTGCGGGTCTCGCCCCGCGTCTCGAGACGGATCACGTCGTGGGCCTTGGGGCCGATCAGCTCAGCGGTCAGCTCGACGCGCTGGCGCTCACGGGGATGCTGGTCCTCGTCCTCGAGGAAGATCGCCGTGTACCCGCCGTCGGCGCCGCCCGCCCAGCCCACGATCTCGTTGTGGTCCATCTCGGGCAGGACGTGGTGGAAGCAGGGCAGCTTGGCGTTCTCGTTGATCTGGCACTTCCAGCGGTAGGAGATCGCGGCGGTGAGCCCGCAGCCGTAGACGAGCGGCACCGAGCCCTCGATCCGGCCCGCCAGCTCAGCGGCCGTCGCGAGCAGGGCATCGGCCTGGTCCTCGAGCTGCGCGGCGGCACCGTCGATCTCGGTCCGGATCGCCGGCCCGACACCCGCCACCGCCGCAACCTCCGCCGCGAGCGCGAAGGTGTAGCCGACCGCGGCCCGCGGCTGCAGGCCGGCGGGCATGCCGACCACGGGCAGGCCATCGGAGCGCGCGGCCTCGGCGAGCACTCCACCCGTGGTGGCGACGACGCGCTTGGCGCCAACGGCCTCGGCCGCCGCGTAACACGCCATCGTCTCCTCGGTGTTGCCCGAGTAGCTGGAGCAGAAGATCGCGCGGTCCGGCGGCGTCCACGGCGGTACGCCGTAGCCGCGGACCACGTCGAGCGGCTTGCCGAGCCGGCCGCCGAGGGCGGCCATCGCCAGATCGCCGCCGATCGCCGACCCTCCCATGCCGCAGACCAGCAGGCCCGACGAGTCGAACGGCTCGATCTTCGCGGACGAGAACCGCCACAGCGCGTCGCGCAGATGGTCGGGCAACGCCATCGTCGCCGAGTACTGGTCCCCGGAATCGACCTCTTCCAGGCGCTTCTGCAGATCGCTCATGCCGTCTCCTCCGGTCCAACCCTGGCTCCGGGCCCCAGCGACGCGGAGGCGGTGATCGTCGCTCCCTCGCCGATCACTGATCCCTCCGGGACCGTGGCCCCCTCCTCGACCTCAACGCCCGCCGACAGGATCGCGCCCGTCACCGTCGCGCCAGCGCCGACCCGGCAGTTCGCGTGCAGCGCTGAGCCCACGACCCGGGCGCGCTCGCCGATCGAGCCGCCACCACCGATCACAGCGCGACCGCCGATCTGGGCGCCGGCCCCGATCGAGGCGCCGGCCTCCACGAACGCCGGGCCGCCCACCGTCGCGTCACCCGCCACCTCTGAGTCGGCGTCGATGAAGATGCCGTCGCCGTCGACCCGCTTGCCGGGCTCGCTCTCGACGCGGCGCTCGAGGATGTCCCAGCAGGCGTCGAGATAGCGCGGCGGCGTGCCGATGTCCATCCAGTAGCCCTCGAGGCGCTGGGAGTACAGCCCGTTGCCGACCAGCTTCGGGAAGACCTCGCGCTCGATCGAGACATCCTGGTCCGGCGGGACCAGATCGAGGATCTCCTTCTCGAGCACGTAGACGCCGGCGGAGACCTCGTCGGTGTCGATCTCCGAGGGATCGGGCTTCTCGAGGAACTCGGTGATCTCGCCATCGTCCTTGCGGCGAACGAGACCGAAGGCGCTGGGGTCCTCGACCGGGTAGAGCCCGAGCGTCGCGCGGGCGTCGCTGGCCTCGTGCCGCTCACGCAGCTTGGTGAGGTCGAGGTCGGTGAGCGAGTCGCCGTTGAGAGCGAAGAAGCGGTCCTCGAGGAGGTCCTCGGCGAACTTGATGGCACCCGCCGTGCCGCGGGGCTCGGGCTCCTCGACGTAGCGCAGCTGCGGGCCGCCGGGAATCTCGTCGCCGAGCGTCTCGCGCATCTCGTCGGGGAGGAAGCCGCAGGCCATGACGATGTCATCGACCCCATGCCGCGCGAGCCAGTCGATCATGTAGCGCATGAAGGGCCGGTCGACGAGCGGGATCGCCGGCTTCGGGAGGGTCAGGGTGACCGGTCGCAACCTGGTTCCGTGTCCTCCGACGAGGATCAGGGCCTGCAATTTCTCTCCTTCTTGGATCGGGCGCGCGTGTGCGGCTCAAGTGCGAGGTGGTGTCTATCAGTTCCGTCGACCCCGGCCGGGGACCGGCGACCCGCTACTCGCCGGCTCCGCCGCGGCCGATGCCCTCGTAAGCGAAGCCGGCGGCGCGGAGCGCCTCGGGGTCGAGGAAGTTGCGGCCGTCGACCAGCACGGCCTGGCGCATCGACGTCGCAACCGCCGGCCAATCGAGCGCGGCGAAGGCTGGCCATTCGGTCACCAGGATTGCCGCATCGGCGCCCTTCAGCGCCTCCTCGGCGGAGTCCGCCATCTCGACGCTCGGCAGCAGCTCGGAGGCGGCGCCGGATGCGACGGGGTCATAGGCCACGACGCTCGCCCCCTCGCCCTGCAGCCGAGCCGCGAGCACCAGGCTCGAGGCCTCCCGCATGTCGTCGGTCTCGGGCTTGAAGGCGAGCCCGAGCAACACGATGCGCTTGCCGACGAGCGAGCCGAGCCGCTTGTTGAGCTTGCCGAGCACCCGGCGCTTCTGCAGCTCGTTTACCTCGATCACCGAGTTGAGCAGCTGGAAGTGGTAGCCGGTGTTCCCGGCGAGCTGCTTGAGAGCGGTTACGTCCTTAGGGAAACACGATCCACCATATCCGATGCCTGCATTTAGGAACTTAGGTCCGATGCGCTTGTCGAGGCCCATCCCGCGGGCGACCTCGGTGACGTCGGCGCCGACCTCCTCGCAGACGTTGGCGATCTCGTTGATGAAGCTGATCTTGGTCGCGAGGAAGGCGTTCGAGGCGAGCTTGATCATCTCGGCGCTGGCGACGTCGGTGTGGACGATCTCGCCGCCGAGCGGCCGGTAGGCGCCGGCGACGGCTTCGGCCGCCCACTCGTCACCCGGGTCGGAGCCGATCACGACCCGGTCGGGATGGAGGAAGTCGGCGACCGCGGAGCCCTCCTTGAGGAACTCCGGGCACGACACGTAGGAGAGCGAGGGGAGGTCCCGGCGGATCGAGTCTCCGGTGCCCGCCGGCACGGTGCTCTTCATCACGAGGGCGTGCTCCGAGTCCCCGGAGAGCTTGTCGACGACCGCCCGAACGCGCGAGAGGTCGGCGTCACCGGAGTAGGTCGGCGGGGTGTCCACGCAGCAGAACAGCAGCCGCGCGTTGACGAGCACGTCGTCCATCGAGGTCGTGAAGTTGAGCCGGTCCGAGTTCTTCTTGACGAGCTCCGGGAGGTCGGGCTCGTGGATCGTCAGCTCACCGGCTGCGAGCGACGAGACCTTGGCCTCGTCGATGTCCATGGCCCAGACATCGTGGCCCTGCTCGGCGAAGCAGGCGGCCGTGACCAGGCCGACCCAGCCGACGCCGATGACGCCAATCGCCTCTCGCCCCTCGGCGTCGCCGCTCACGCTGGTGCTGCTGTCGCTCATCGGCGGAGAATGCTGTCAGGAACGGCGGCATGGGGGCGTCGCGCCCCCACCCCGTTGACCGGCAATCGGTCAAGCCTCGGCGACGGACATGGCGATCCCGATCATCTCCTGCTCGCTGAGCGAGCCGAGCAGCGAGTTCGAGACCCAGTAGGACTTTCCGTCCCGCTTCCAGCCGACCACGCTCAGCGTCTTGCCGGAGTAGGAGAGGAGGTAGTCGCGGCCGTCCACCCGGCGAACCTCGGAGGGATCGCGGAGAATCGGCGGGTCGCTCCACGTCGTGCCCGTCACGCCGTAGTACTCGGTCGTGATCTGCGGGTGCGACTTGGTGGCCACGAGCTTGTAGGCGGCCTGGCGCCTGCCGTCCTCGTCGTCGTACTCATAGGTCCGCGAGTCGCGGCTGAAGCCGCTCCCGGCGGGCAGACGGGTCGGGTAGAAGGCCGGGATGCCGAGGCGGCGGTTGGCGGTCGCGGCGTAGCGCCCGAACTGCGGATCGGCCTCGGGCAGGGCCTCGGCAGCGGTCTTGGCCCCTTCGCTTCGCTTCCTCTTGCGCTCGGCCCCCTCGCGGGTCGAGGACGCCGGCTCCTCGGGCTCCGGGGCCACGCCCTCGAGGAAGCGGTCCACCGCGCGGTCGATCTCGCGGAAGCCGACCCGGATGTCCTCCTCGCCGAGGTCGCCGACGATCCGGACCTGCTGGAACGGGGCGCCCCGCAGGTCGAAGATGCTCCTGGCGATCTCGCGGAGCTCACCCGCCCCCTTGATCGTCGAGCTGGTGTTCTCGGTGAAGGCGTCGATCAGGCCGCGGCCGCCACCGCCGATGATCGCGCCGACGCCGACCCGCTGACGTGCCTGGCGCAGGAAGGCCTGCTGGCGCGCGGCGCGGACGATGTCGTTGTCGGTGTGCCGGAAGCGAACGAACTGCAGCGCCTTGAGCCCGCAGAGGCGCTGGTAGCCGGCGTTGATGTCGATCTCGGCGAAGCCGGCACCGGGGGGCGCGAAGTACTCGCGGTCGACGTCGATATAGACGCAGTCGACCGCGTCGACCGCGTCCGCAAAGCCCTGGAAGTCGACGTCGACGACCGCATTGATCTCGAGGCCGGTCAGCGTCCTGACGGTCCTCAGAACGAGCTTCGGGCCGCCCGCGGTGTAGGCGACGTTGATCTTGTCGTAGCCGTGGCCGGGGATCGAGACGAGCATGTCGCGCGGAAACGAGAGCAGCGAGACCACGTCCCGGCCCGGATCGAGGCGCAGGAGCATGGTGGTGTCGGAACGCTCGTCGGGGAGGCTGGGCCTGCGGTCGGAGCCGAGCAGCAGGATCGTGTAGGGATCGCCCGGCTCGGGCTCGGGAACGTCAGCCTCGCGGATGTCGTTGATCGGCCGGATCTTGTCGGCCGCGTCATCGAAGATGATCAGGCCCGCCGAGGCCGTCGCGGTCGCGCAGGTGGCAACGATCGCGAGCGAGCCGACCAGAAACCGCAGCCAGAACTTGCGCTCTGTCGGCAGCGGCTCAGACCTCGCGCATCGTCGTCGCGATCGAGAGCATCTCGGCCTCGCCGATGCTCTGCACCAGCGTGTTGTTGAGCCAGTAGGAGTTGCCGTCCTGCCTCCAGCCGACCAGGCGCAGGCGCCCGCCGTCGTAGAAGAGCAGGTACTCGCGGCCGTCGATCTTGCGCGTCTCGGACGGGTTGCGCAGGATCGGCGGATCGTCCCACGTCGTACCCATCACGCCGTAGTACTCGGTCTGGAACGAGGGCTGGTACTGGATCACGGTCTTGTAGCCGGATTCCTTCTTGTCGTCCTCGTTCTTGTACTCGTAGGTCCGCGAGCCGGTGCTGAAGCTGGAGCCGGGCGCGACCCGAGTCGGGTAGAAGACCGGGATCCCGAGCCGGCGTGAGTTCTTGGCAGCGTCTGCCGCGAACCGATCGGCGAGGGTCGGGAACTTCTGATCGGTCACGGCCTCGGTGTCGATCACGTTGGCGCCGGCGGTCGGATCCTTGTCCTTCTTTTTCTTCTTCTTCTTTTTCTTCTTCTTCTCACCGTCGTTCTTCTCGGTCGCCTTCTCCCCACCGCGCTGGCCGGAGGAACCCGCGCCGTTGAGGAACTCGTTCTTCGCCTTCTTCACCTGGCCGTC
>DATFLZ010000218.1:0-2037 GCA_035267205.1 Solirubrobacterales bacterium
AAACTGCCCTGGTCCGAGCTGGGCGTCGACGTCGTAATCGAGTCGACCGGGCTCTTCCGCGATCGGGCCTCGGCCGCCAAGCACCTCGAGGCCGGCGCGAAGAAGGTGATCATCTCGGCGCCCGCGACCGACCCCGATGTCACCGTCGCCCTCGGAGTCAACTTCGACGACTACGACCCGGACTCGCACCACATCATCTCGAACGCGTCTTGCACCACCAACTGTCTGGCGCCGCTGGCCAAGGTGCTCAACGACACGGTCGGGATCGAGCGCGGGTTGATGACCACGATCCACGCCTACACGGCCGACCAGCGCCTGCAGGACATGCCGCACAAGGACCCGCGCCGGGCGCGGGCGGCGGCGCTCAACCTGATCCCGACGACGACCGGCGCCGCCAAGGCCGTCGGGCTGGTGCTGCCCGAGCTGAACGGCAAGCTGAACGGTTGTGCCGTGCGCGCTCCCGTGGCGACCGGCTCGGTGGTCGATCTGACCGTGGAGGTCGGCCGAGACACCTCGGTCGACGAGCTCAACCAGGCGGTGCAGGCCGCAGCCGAGGGCCCGCTCAAGGGCATCCTCGCCTACACCGAGGATCCGATCGTCTCGACCGACATCGTCAAGGATCCGCACAGCTCGATCTTCGACGCCGGTCAGACCATGGTCATGGAGGGCTCGATGGTGAAGGCCGTCACCTGGTACGACAACGAGTGGGGGTATTCGAATCGCGTGGTCGAGCTGGCCGAACAGGTGCTGGCCTAGCCGCCGCGGGCGGGCACTCCCATGGCAGCATCAGAAAAGGCGCTCGAGCGGAAGGGGTCCTTCGAGAAGGCGTCGGTTCGGGACGCGCGCGTGTCGGGCAAGCGCGTGCTCGTCCGCGCGGACTTCAACGTTCCGTTGAGCGGTGACCTGGTCATCGACGACGCCCGCATCCAGGCGGCGGTCCCGACGATCGAACACCTCCGCGATGAGGGCGCCTCCGTGGTGCTCTGCTCCCATCTCGGCCGGCCGGGCGGTGAGCACGACCCCGACCTGTCGATGGCGCCTGTTGCCGCGCGCCTCGCCGAGCTGCTCGGGACCTTCGTCGCCGTCGCGCCGGACGTGGTCGGGGACGAGGTCGAGGCGGTCGCTGCGGGGCTCGACGCCGGCGAGGTTCTGCTGCTCGAGAACACACGCTTCGAGCCGGGCGAGACCGAGAACGATCCCGACTTCGCTGAGGCGCTCGCCCACCTCGCCGACGTCTACGTCAACGACGCGTTCGGCGCAGCCCACCGCGCTCACGCGTCGACCGCCGGCGTTGCCGCCCATCTCCCGGCGTACGCCGGCCTGCTGCTCGAGCGCGAGGTCCGTGAGCTGACGTCGGTGCTGACAGAGCCGGAGCGGCCGCTGGCCGTGGTGCTCGGTGGCGCCAAGGTCTCCGACAAGATCGGCGTGATCGATCGCTTCCTCGAGACGGCCGACAAGGTCCTGATCGGCGGCGCGATGTGCTTCAGCTTCTTCCGCGCTCAGGGTCATGAAACCGGCGATTCGCTGGTTGAGGAGGAGGGGATCAAGCTCGCGGCAGAGGTGCTCGAGCGGGCCGAGAAGTCCGACTGCGAGCTGCTCCTGCCGACCGATCTCGTGCTCGGGGAGAGCTTCAGCGCCGAGGCCGAGCCAACCGCCTCCGAGGGGCCCGAGGTGCCCGACGGGATGATGGGGCTCGACATCGGCCCCGAGACCGCTGCGGCCTATGCGGAGGCGATCGCGGACGCCGGCACCGTGTTCTGGAACGGGCCGATGGGCGCGTTCGAGCTCGAGCCTTTCGCCGCCGGGACGCGCACCGTCGCCGAGGCGGTGGCCGAGACCTCCGCGACCACGATCGTCGGCGGCGGGGACAGCGGGGCCGCGCTCGCTCAGTTTGGCCTCGACGACCAGGTCAGCTGGCTCTCGACCGGTGGCGGGGCCTCACTCGAGCTGGTCGAGGGCAAGGAGCTGCCGGGCGTCGCGGCTCTGCTCGACGAGGGGCAGTCATCTTGAGCTCCGCGGGCGAGCGGCGACCGCTGA
>DATFLZ010000219.1:0-19710 GCA_035267205.1 Solirubrobacterales bacterium
ACGAAGCCGCGATCGAGCAGCCTTGCCGCGGTGTCGAGGGCGTCGTCGGCGAGCCGCTCCCTCGAGACGCCCGGGTAGCGCTCCGCGAGCCGCTCAACGGCGTCGGCACAGCTCGCGTCGTCGAGCGCCTCGAGGATCTCGAGCGCCGTCTGGTTGACGCGGACGATGCGCCCGTCGGAGAGCCGGCGGACGTAGGTGGAGCGCTCGCCGCCGCCGATCCTCGCCGGCTCCCGGCGGTAGGCCCGGGCGAGGGCCAGCGAGCGGATCAGCTCCGGCGGGTCGACCGGTCCGTCCTTCGCCTCGGCGCGGCGGGGCAGCGGGTCGTCGAGATGCTTGACCGGACCGTCGCCGCCGTCCTCGGTGGAGCTCAGGTCGAGCTCGTCGCTGAGGTAGGGGACGACGGCGGCGTCGCGGACCTTTCCAGACCGCTGGATCGAACCCGCCCATTCGCTGATCCGTGGATCCCTCCAGCCGCGGCGGATCCGCTCCCAGCACTCCGCGACACCGTCGGAGACCGCGTTCCCGTACGAGAACGGCTGCTGGGAATCGGTCAGGACCGAGCCGTTGGGTCGGATCAGCAGCGCGGCCGGCGCGACCCGGTCGCGGACCGGGACCAGGCCGACGTTTCCGTATTGCGCTGAGATCCGCATCCGCTCGCCGTGGGAGCGGCGATGGCGCTCGATCGCGTCCAGGAGCTTCTTGCGCGGCACGTGCTGGCCGCGGAGGCGGGCTGCCGCGCCGATCTCGGCGACCGGCGTGATCCGCATCGAATCCACACCGAGCCTGCTCATCAGCGCCAGATGCTGCTCGAGCAGGGGCAGGACCTCGGGCGTGACGACGCTGACCACCTGATGCCCGATGCCGCGCTGCAGCAGCCGGTCGACGGCAAGCACCGCCCGGTGCCAGCTTCCGGGCACGCCCCGCCCGGCGTCGTGCACCCGCGGGGAGGGCCCGTCGATCGAGACGTGGACCGAGAGGCCCGGCACCTCCGCGAGCCGGTCGGCGATCTCGTCGTCCAGGAACCAGCCGTTGGTGTTGAGCGTCACCCCGACGCCCTCCTCGGCCAGTCGCTGGACCAGCTCGAGGGCGAGATCGGCGCGCATCAGCGGCTCGCCGCCCGTGACAACCGCCTCGACGATGTCGAGCTCGAGCAGTTCCTCAGTGAGGCGGCGCCAGTCGCCGTCGGCGAGCGACGCGGTGCCCGCGACCGTGTGCCGCGGGGAGTCCGTGTAGCAGAAGGTACACCTCAGATTGCACGCGTAGAGCAGCTCGAGCTTCGCCCCGACCGGACGGGACGGCGCATGCTCGCGCACCTGCGCGGGCTCCCAGATGCCCAGCCGCGCAGCGATGCGCCGCAGGCGGAAGCTCTGCTCCAGGAAGGAGAGGATGCTCGCCCCCGATGCCGGCTTAGGGAACTTCTTGGTAGGGCGAGTCCCCGGCCGCCGTCACCGCGGGGGCGTCCTCGCCGCCGGCTTCCTCGATCTCGGGCGCCTCGTAGGCCACCTCGTCCGTGCTGCCGTCGGCGCTCATGCGTCTCCGATGGTCGTAGTAGTCGTGGTCGTGCTGCCGGCCGCGGTCACCGCCGGCTCACCGTCGCTCCCCGCTTCCTCGACCTCAGGCGCGCGGTAGGCGCCCTCGTCCTCGGGCTTACGATCGTCCATCTCGATCCTCCCTCGTTCAGTCATTGTTGCGTGTCACCGTCGACGGTGATCGTGTCGGCGGCGGCCGTCACTGCGGGATCGGGATCCGCGTCGCCGACGGCCTCCTCGACCTCCGGCGACTCGTAGTCACGGTCATGCTCGTCCATCGGCGCCACCTCAGACCGGTGGTTGGTTGTCTTGGGTGATCGTCGTGCCGGCCGCGGTCACGACCGTCTGCTCGTCGCTGGCGGCCTCCTCGACCTCGGGCGGCTCGTAGTCACGCTCGTCCATCGGCTTCCTCACTCCTCAGTCGTGCTGTCGAGGGTGCCGGTGGCACCGGCCGCGGTCACGACCGTCTGCTCATCGCTCTTGGTCTCCTCGACCTCGGGCGGCTCGTACGGTGAGTCTGTCATCGCCTTCCTTCTCTTCGCTGATGGCTGTGGCGCGAACCTATCACCGCGCGCGCTCGCTCGCAAGCGCAACCGGGATGGCGGAGCGCCGCCGCCGCAGCCCGCGCAGGACCCCCGGGGGTACCGAGGCGGCCGCAGCCAGGAGGTGGGCGACGTGGAGAGGGAGGCCGGCGAGCAGCCCCACGAGGCCGTCCCGGCGCAGAAGCAGCGCGTAGAGGCGGCGGTTGAGGGCGGCGAGGATCGCCAGCGCAATCAGGGCCGCCCGCGTCCGCCCGACGAGCACCGCGGCGAGGAGCACGCCGGCGGAGACCGCGCTCAGCAGGTTCGGAGCTGCGAGGTTGAGCGGCAGCGCCCGCGGCCCGGCCGAGCCGCGGCGCTCGGCGAGCAGCTCGACCCAGGGAATGCCGCGGCGCAGGAGATCGGTGCGCAGCATGGAGCCCAGGCTCCATCGCTTCAGATGCGTTCCCCGGACCGCAGGGTCGAGGCGGATCGGAACCCCGGCGGCCGCGAGCCGCATGCCCAGCTCGATGTCCTCCACCGCGGGCTCCGGGTAGCGCTCGGCGTCGAAGCCGTCGTGGCGGGCGAAGGTCGCGCGTCTGATCGCGCCGAGGCCGGCCCAGAAGGTCGAGGCGGGCCCGGCCGAGCTGGAGTGGACGTGATGGTGGAGGAGGTTGCGGAAGCGCGACACCCGGCCCGGGTCGGCGGGCTCCTCGTCGTAGGAGCCGAACAGCGCGCCGAGCTCGGCGTCCTCGGCGAAGGCGGAGCGGACACGGGGGAGGGCGTCCGGCGCCACGACGACGTCGGCATCGACGAAGACGAGGATCCCGCCGCGGGCCCGTGCCGCTCCGGCGTTCCGTGCGGCGGCCGGGCCGGGCCTGTCCTCGTCGGTGACCACGATCAGCTCGTCGCCCTCCTCGAGCGAGGGCTCGATCGCCGCTCGGCATGCCCGTAGCGTCGGCGGGCGGTCGGTCGCCGGCACGATCACGGTGAGCGAGGGCTGCGCTTTCACGCGACCACCCTAGATGCAGCTGCGATCTCGTCCTATGATGGCGGCTGCGATGGGCGCTGAAAAGCAAACGGAGGGCTCGATCGGCACCGGCGTGATCGGTGCCGGCCCGGCCGGCCTGACGGCGGGGCATGTGCTCGCGGGCAGAGGTGCGCCGGCGACCGTGTTCGAGGCCGACGGCATCGTCGGGGGCATCGCGAAGACGGTCGAGTTCCGCGGCTACCGGTTCGACCTGGGGGGCCACCGCTTCTACACCAAGCTCGCGCCGGTCCAGCGCATGTGGGAGCGGGTGCTGGGCGAGGAGTTCCTCGAGCGGGAGCGGCTCTCGCGAATCTATTACCGGCAGCGCTTTTTCGACTACCCGCTCACGGCGAGCGACGTGTTCGGCGGCCTCGGCCCGGTCGAGTCGGCGCGCTGCGCGCTCTCCTACGTGTGGGCACAGTGGCGCTTCCGCAACCTCGAACCCGACACCTTCGAGGAGTGGGTCGTCAGCCGCTTCGGCCGCCGGATCTACGACGACTTCTTCCGCAGCTACACGCTCAAGGTCTGGGGGATCCCGGGCAGCGAGATCCGCTCCGAGTGGGCGGCCCAGAGGATCCAGAGCTTCAACCTCTGGCAGGCGGTCCTGGGGATCCTGAACCTGCGGCGGGAGCACGCGCAGACCCTGATCGAGAGCTTCCACTACCCGCGCCTCGGCCCGGGCCAGCTCTGGGAGCGCCTCGCGGACCAGATCACCGGGGCCGGCGTCCCGGTGCGCCTCAACCACCGGGTGGAGGCGGTCATGCACGAGGGCTCACGGGTCACCGGGATGTGCGTCAGCGAGGGTGGAACCGAGCGCGAGGTGGCGGTCGACTCGCTGATCTCGACGATGCCGCTCTCGGACCTGGTCCTCGCGCTCGAGCCTCGTGCACCGGCCGACGTCCGGGACGCCGCCGAGCTCCTCAGGTATCGCAACCTCTGCCTCGTGGCCCTGATCCTCGACGAGGACGCACCCTTTCCCGACAACTGGATCTACCTGCACGACTCGGCGGTGACCGCGGGCCGGGTGCAGAACTTCGGCGCCTGGAGCCCCGACATGGTTCAGCCCGGGGCCGGCTGCCTCGGGGTCGAGTACTTCTGCTTCCCCGAGGACGACATCTGGAAGATGGACGACGCCGACGCCGTCCGGCTGGCCACCGATGAGCTCGCATCGATCGGGCTGATCGACCCGGCGCGCGTGGTCGATGGGGTCAAGGTCGCAGTCCCCAGGGCCTATCCGATGTACGACGCCCAGTACCGCGAGGCGGTGGCCGAGCTGCGCGGCTACCTCGAGAGCTTCGACAACCTGCAGACGTGCGGGCGCAACGGGCTCCATCGCTACAACAACCAGGACCACTCGATGTGGACGGCCGTGCTCGCGGCGCTGAACCTGCTCGATGGGTCCGAGCACGACGTCTGGGGGGTCAACGTCGGCGACGAATACCTCGAGGAGGCCGACGTGGTCGAGAGCGAGCTCGGGGCCGAGATCGCCCAGCCCTTTCAGCCGGACTGAGCCGGCTCCGCCGGTCCCTCCTGCTGCGGCGCGCGGGCCAATATCGCCCAGGGCCCGCCGGCGCCGCGACCGGACGCGAGCCGCCGCCACTCATCGCTCCGGGCGAGGCCGTTCAGCTCGGGGTCTCCCGCGCCGCCCTCGTCGACGTAGACGACCGTGACCCCGTTTTCGTCGAGCAGCGTCTCGAGGCCGCCTGCCCCCGCCCTGGAGTCCGGGTTGGGCCCGAGGTTGACGCCCCTGCAGGGCTCGCTCGGGAGTAGGTAGTCACAGAGGTTCGGAGCCCAGCCCCGGGCGCCGAGAACCGGCTCGTCGCCCGGGAAGTCGGCCGGCTGGTTGATCAGCGGTCTCAGGCGCTCGTAGGCGTTGTTGACCGGAGTCGGCGCGACGCCGAACCGGGTGGGGATGACCAACAGCAGCACCAGCGGCAGGATCGCCGCGCCGGCCGCCGCCCAGCGCTCGATCCCGAGCCGCCGGGCGATCACGGCCACGGCGAGCCAGATCGCAGCCAGCAGCCCGGCGGTCAGCCCGAACATGTAGGCCGGGCGGGGCCGCTGGCCGAAGACGATCACCGCGAGCGCCCCGAGCGCGATCGCGGCGAGCGCGATCCAGGCCCAGCGCTGCCGGTGAAGCTGGGCCCGCCAGCGAGCGCTGTCGCGGCGGAGGAGCAAGGCGCCGGTGATCAGCAGCGCCAGTACGGCGACGAGCAGCACCGCCGGCTGCCAGCGCCCCAGCGTGGCCTGCTCGTACCCCGGGTTCGTGTCGCCCGCGGCCGAGCTGAACAGGGCGAGCTGCACGCCCGCCGGGAGCAGCCGGACGTTCCACGCCGCGAACTCGGTCATCTCGCCGGGGTTCGAGAGCCAGGCGCCGAGGAGGCCGGGCGAGGGCTCGCCGAAGACGTCCGCCATCAGCTCGGGGCAGTCGCGATCACCAACCGTTCCCGGCTCGCGTTGATTGAGGTTGACGCGGTAGGCCTGGCACACGTTCAGCGAGTGCTTGGCGTCGAAGGAATCCTGGGGCGTATCCCCGGCGTCCGCTCGCTGGTAGAGGAACCCGATCACGAGCAGGGCCAGCACCACCGGGACGCCGAGGCCGAGCGCGAGGCGTCGGGAGGGCCGATCCCCGACGCCGGCCCCGCTGCCCGCCTCCTCCCCCGGGCCGGCCCGCCGCCGCCAGGCCGCGACCGCGAAGGCGGCGATCAGCAGCGCGAGGACCGCGACAGCCTCGTTGCGGACCGCGACCGTCGAGAGCAGCAGCACGCCGACGGCGGCCCCCTTGCGCCACGGCCCCGGCTCGTCGGTGAGCAGCAGCGCCGCCAACAGGAGCGGGATCGCGGCGAACAGGTGGATGGTGTCCTTGGTGGCGAAGACGATCGGGTTGACCGCCCACCAGAGGGCCCCGGCCAGGGCGGCCCATGGCGGCAGCAGGCGGCGCAGCAGGGCGAGGAGGAGCACCGCGACCGCGAGGACGACGAACGCCCGGTGGGCCTGCTCGGCCGTCGCCGGGCTGTCGGTGAACAGGTTGGCCGTTCCCAGATACGCGGTGTAGAGGGGGGACCAGGCCATGTCGACCGCGAGGCTCTCCACCCACTGGTCCGCGTAGGAGAAGTAGCTCGCCGTGTCGCCCCCGTCGAGGTCGCGGTCCCAGATGCCCCAGATCGCGCGGATCTGGACCACCAGCACGGCGGGGTAGGCGAACCAGCGCGCCTCTGGGAGAGGGGCGAGGAATGCGATCAGGCGGCCGACCCAACTCGCCGGCCCACGCTCAGCTTGCTCTTCTGTGGCGGGCGCTGCCAGGGTGGGCCAGGGTACCAGTGCGGGGGGCGTGCAACCATCCGGCGCCCGTGAACGTGCCCGACAGACGCGAGGAGAAAGTGGCCGGCGCAGGGACCGCGATCCGGCTGGGGCTGATCGGCTGCGGCCGCCTCACCGAGCGCGGCTACCTGCCGGTGATCGCCGGACGCGCCGGGGTGGTCGTGGCCGCCGCCGCGGATCCGGATCCGGCTCGGCGCTCGGAGATCGGCGGGCGCCTGCCGGGCGTGCGCCTGTACGGATCCGCGGAGGATCTCTGCGCGGACGGGGGCGTCGACGGCGTAGTCGTCGCCTCGCCCCCGTCCACGCACCTCGCCGCCGCCGAGCACGCGGCGAGGGCCGGGCTGCCGGCCCTGGTCGAGAAGCCACCGGCCGACGACGTGGACGGGGCTCGGGCGCTGGCCGCCCTGGACCCGGTCCCCGCGATCGGGTTCAACCGCCGCTTCGGCCTCGGGGCCGGGCTCGCCGAGGCCGCGTCCGGGTGCCGCGCGCGGCACCCGGAGGGCGGCCCGCTCGAGCTCGAGCTCGCGATCAGCTATCGCCGCCGCTCCTGGGACCCCGTCGGCGCGCTGGGGGACGCGCTCGCCGACCTCGGCCCGCATCTCGCCGATCTCGCCCTGATCGCCGCCGGCGCCGGGGCCGGGCTCGATGTCGCCGCCGCGACGAGCGAGGCCAAGAGATTCGAGCTGGAGCTCGAGGCCGATGGGCTGAGGGCCCGGCTGCGCGGCAGGACCGACCGGCCCTACCGCGAACTTGCCGTCCTGCGCGAGCCCGGGGGCGAGGTCCGCTTCGAGCGCCGCCACGGCGGTCTCGCGGCGCTGTTCCGCCGCCGTGGCCCGCACCCCCTGCGCGCGTCGCTCGGCGCTCAGCTGGACGCCTGGCTCGCGACGCTCGGGGCCGGGCGCGCGAGCGCCACCGAGGGCGGGCCGCTCGCCGATGCGTCCGCAGGAGTGCGCGTCATGGAGCTGCTGGAGCGGGCCGCCGAGGGCTCAGCATGATCTGCGTGCTGCAGTTCGACTCGGCGAGCATCTCGCTGCTCGAGCGGATGCTCGCCGAGGGAGCCCTGCCGAGCATGGCCGCGATCATCGACCGGGGCCGCCGACTCGAGCTGACGACCAGCGCCTCCGAGTTCCCGGCCGGCGCCTTCTACTCGCTCTACAGCGGCATCGACGTCGCCGACCACGGGCTGGTCTACCCGTTCCAGTTCTCGCCCGCCGAGCAACGGGTGCGCGTCGCGTCGGCGTTCCCGGCGCCGCCGGCGGTCTGGGAGCGCCTGGACGGGGGGCGGGAGCGGATCCTCGTCGTGGACCCGTACGAGAGCCGCCTCCCATCCGCCGAGCAGCTCCAGGGCCTGCTGATCAGCGGCTGGGGCTTCCGGGAGCGCGTCGTGTTGCCGCGCTGGTCGTGCCCGCACGCCGCCGGCCGCCGGCTCGAGCGCCGCTACGGGCGCACGCCCGGCGCCACCGAGGTCTTTGGAGAGCGGCACCCCAAGGAGCTCTCCCGCCTCCGCGAGGCGCTGCTCGCCGCGCCCGCGCGGACCGCGGCGCTGGCACGTGAGCGGCTCGCCGCGGAGTCCCATGACTTCGCCTGGATCACGCTCAGCAGCGGGCATCTGGGGGGCCACGCGTTCTGGGACGGGAGCTCGGTCGACCGCGAGGTCGTCCTGGATGCCCTCGGCGAGTCGTTCGACGGCGCCCTCGAAGAGCTCTACGGAGAGGTCGATGCTGCGATCGGCGCGATCGTCGAGGCACTGCCCGACGACGCCGATCTGATCGTCACCTCGCCGGTGGGCATGGAGGCCAACTGCTCACGGACCGACATGCTGCCGGCGATGCTGGAGGCCGTGCTGAGCGGGGAGCCGGCCGCCGAGGACGGCCGGCAGGGAGGCATCTGGGGCCTGCGCTCCCGCGTGCCGCGCTCGTTGCGGCGCGCGGTCGCGGAGGGGATCCCCGATCGCATCGCTCTCGGGCTGACGGCCCGGCTCGAGACCCGCGGCAGGGACTGGGCGCAGACGCGGGCCTTCGCCCCTCCCGGCGACAACCAGGGATACGTGCGACTCAACCTGCGCGGGCGCGAGCGCCTCGGCATCGTCGAGCCCGGGGCCGAGGCCGAGGATCTGCTGGCCCGGATCCGCGAGGGGCTCGAGAGCTTTCGGCTCGAGGGCGGCGGCCCCGCGATCGAGGCTGTCGTCCGCACCGACGAGCGCTACGAGGGCCGTAGCCTCGAGCAGCTGCCGGATCTCACCGTGCGCTGGAGCGCCAGCCCCTCGATCGGGCCCGAGCGCCTGGTCTCGGAGCGCTTCGGCACGGTCGCGCGCCACGGGGCGGGCTCGGGCCGCTCCGGCAACCACACCCACGGCGACGCGTGGGCGGTGCTGGCGCCGGGGGCGGCCGGCTTCAACGAGCCCTCGCGGCCGCCCCGGATCGAGGACATCGGCGTCACCGCGCTGGAGCTGCTCGGGCGCGAGCACGGCGATCTCGCCGGCGAGCCGCTGCTGGCCCGCTGACGCGCGCCCCGGTCTTTCAGCGGCGTCCGAGCCGCTCGCGGAGCGCTCCCGCCACGGTCGCCAGCTGGGCGAGCCCGACGCAGAGCACAGTGGCCGCGCCGCGACGCCGGGCTCGGGCCAGCAGGCCGGCGTAGAAGCGCCCCGGCGGGCGGGCGCCCCCGCCCCTGCGATAGCGCGACCCGCCGCGCCCGTACCGGTACTGACGGGCCAGCATCGCCCGCAGGCCCTCGCGCTGGTGATGGACGACGACCGCGTCCGGCGCGTAGGCCGGGGCTCGTCCGTCCGCCGCGAGGCGGTCGCAGAGCTCGCGGTCCTCGCCGCCGGCCAGCAGGAAGCTCTCGTCGAAGCGGTGCTCGGCGGCCACGTCCCGGCCCAGACAGAGGTTGCAGCTGGGCGCGAACGCGAGGCCGTCCGGCCCGGCGCCGTCGAGCTGCAGGTGGTCGATGATCGTCTGCGAGGCGAGCGCCGCCGGTCCCGCGTCCGGCGGCGGCAACGTCCGGCCGGCGGCGACCCCAAGCGACCGCTCCGCGGCGGCGGCCAGCCGCTGGGGCCAGCCCGGCTCGGGGGCGCAGTCGTCATCGACGAAGCAGACCCACTCGCCGCCCGCGGCCTCCGCGCCGGCGTTCCGGGCCGCGGCGGGCCCGCCGCGGCCCGGACGGAGCAGGCGCGCGGAGGCGCCGCCGAGCAGCTCCTCGACGCGCTTCAGAGCGGGCGCCGAGGAGCCGTCGTCGACGACGATCACCTCGACTCCCGGCTCGTCCCGGAGGCGCTCGAGGCAGCGGGCGAGGGCCTCGGGCCGGTCGCGGGTCGGGATCACGACCGAGATCAAGGGACTGGTGGCGGCCATGCGAAGGAGCTTTGCAGTGAACTAGATTGGGCCGGCATGCGGGTCCTGCTCACCAACGACGACGGCCTCCAGGCCTCAGGCCTGCAGGCGCTGCGGCGCTCGCTGCTCGAGCTCGACGGGATCGAGCTGGACGTGATCGCGCCGGACTCCAACCGCAGTGCCACCGCCCGCTCGATCACCACGCGCTCGCCGCTGTGGGTCGAGGAGGTGAGCTTCGGCGACGGCACGGCCGGCTACGCGACCGACGGCACGCCCGTCGACTGCGTCCGCTTCGCCGATCTCGGCCTGCTCGGCGAACGACCGGAGCTGATCGTCTCCGGGATCAACCACGGCTCCAACCTCGGCGACGACGTGACCTACTCCGGCACGGTCGCGGCCGCCTTCGAGGGAATCGTGCTGGGGCTCCCGGCGATCGCGGTCTCCCAGCAGTCCGACAAGCGGGAGATGGACTTCCGCCTCGGCAGTCGGTTCGACTTCACGTACTCGGCGCCGCTCGCGGCCGAGCTGGTCGGGCACGTGATCGAGCACGGCATGCCGGCCGGGACCCTGGTCAACGTCAACGCTCCGGCCGGGGAGCCGAGCGAGGTCGAGGTCACCCGGCTCGGCAAGCGGCTGTACGAGGACGAGCTGAAGCTGGTCGAGGAGAGCGAGAACGACGGCCGCCGGCGGTACGAGATCTACGGCTTCGAGCCGAGCTTCGAGGACGAGCCCGGCACCGACCTCGCCGCCGTCGCCCGCGGCAAGGTGGCGGTCACGCCCATCCACTTCGACCTGACCGACCACGGCGAGCTGGAGACGGTCGGCGGCTGGGACCTCGACGGCATGCTCGCAGCGGCGAGGGCGCGCGCTTGACTCCGGCCGCGGACGCTGCCGCCGCTCGCGCCGAGCAGCTGCGGGCCGAGATCGCTGACCACGACCACGCCTACTACGTGCTCGACGACCCCAAGGTCGACGACCACGTCTATGACGAGCTGCTGGGCGAGCTGCGCGAGCTGGAGTCCGAGCATCCCGCGCTCCGAACCCCGGACTCCCCCACGCAGCGGGTGGGCGGCAGGCCCCTCGAGGGGTTCGAGCAGTACGAGCACGCGGAGCCGATGCTCTCGCTCGCCAACGCTCGCAATGCCGAGGAGCTGCTCGCCTGGGAGCAGCGGGTCGCGAATCTGCTCAAGCGCTTCGATATCGATGCCGGCGAGATCGCCTACGTGACCGAGCCCAAGATCGACGGCCTGGCGATCTCGCTGACCTACGAGGACGGCATCTTCACGCGCGGCACCACCCGGGGCGACGGGCGGGTCGGCGAGGACGTCACGGCCAACCTGCGCACGATCCGCTCGATCCCGCTCCGGATCGATGAGGCCCCGCCGAAGATCGAGATCCGTGGCGAGATCTACTTCCCGCGCTCGGGCTTCGATCGCCTCAACGAACAGCGGGCGGAGGCGGGGGAGTCCACATTCGCCAACCCCCGCAACGCCGCCGCCGGGACCCTGCGCCAACTCGACCCCGAGCTGACGGCATCCCGGCCCCTCCAGATCTGGGCCTACGCGATCGGCTATCGCGAGGGGGTCGAGCACGCCACCCACAGCGACGAGCTCGAGTGGCTGCGGGAGCGAGGACTCCGGGTCGAGCCGGAGATCGCGCGGCACACGACGATCGAGGACGTGGTCGCCCGCTGCGAGTGGTGGGAGGGCCGCCGGGACGAGCTCGACTTCGAGATCGACGGCGTCGTCGTCAAGGTCGACGACCGCCGGCTCTGGCGCGAGCTCGGCAGCGCCGGCCGCGAGCCGCGCTGGGCGATCGCCTGGAAGTTCCCGCCGACGACGGTGACCACGAAGCTCGACCGGATCGTGTGGAACGTCGGCCGTACCGGCCACATGGTCCCCTTCGCGATGCTCGATCCGGTCCACGTGGGCGGGGTCACGGTCAGCACGGCGACCCTCCACAACGAGGAGGATCTGCTGCGCAAGGATGCCCGGGAGGGCGACGAGGTGATCGTCACCCGGGCCGGGGACGTGATCCCGCGCGTGGTCGCCCCGGTGATCCAACGCCGGAAGGGGAGGCGGTTGCGGAAGCCCAGGCCGCCGAAGGAGTGCCCGGTGTGCGGGACACCGACGGTCAAGCCCGAGGACTCGGTCTTCACGATCTGTCCCAACCGGACAGGGTGCCCCGGCCAGACCTTCCAGCACATCAAGCACTTCGTCCATCGCGGGGCGATGGACATCGAGGGGCTCGGGGAGAAGCAGGCGATGCGATTCCTCGAGGACGAGCTGATCCGGGACGCAGCCGACATCTACGACCTGCGCGAGGAGCAGCTCACCGAGCTCGAGGGCTTCGGCGAGGTCTCCGCCCGGAATCTGATCGAGGCGATCGCGGAGTCCAAGCGGCAGCCGTTCCCGCGGGTGCTGTTCGCGCTCGGGCTGGCCGACGTCGGCTCGGTCACGGCCGAGGCGCTGGCGACGCACTTCGGCTCGATCGACGAGCTCGTAGGGGCCCAACCTGATCGGATCGAGGAGGTCGATGGCGTCGGGCCGATCGTCGCCGAGAAGGTCGCCGAGCAGCTCGCGGACGAGCGCGTCTCGGCCCTCATCGAGCGCCTCCGCGAGCGGGGCCTGCGGCTGGAGCTCGCGGAGTCCGAGCGCCGGGCCCAGGGCGGCGCGCTCGAGGGCAAGACGTTCGTGCTCACCGGGACGCTGCCCGAGCTCACCCGGGGCGAGGCGAGCGCGATGATCAAGTCCGCCGGCGGGAAGGTGACCGGCTCGGTCAGCCGCAACACCGACTACGTCGTCGCCGGCGACAGTCCGGGATCGAAGCTCGCCAAGGCCGAGGAGGTCGGAACCGAGATCCTCGACGAGGCGGGATTTCGCGCCCTGCTGGGCACCTGACCGGACCGGACCCAGCCGCCCGGGGCCGCTCCGCCGTTCAGGCGGGCCGGGGGGCCAGCACCAGATCGGTGTAGCCGTCGGCGATCTCGGTCGGGGAGAGCGGGCCCCTCGGCCGGTACCACTGAGCGGTGTGGTTGACCATTCCGAGGAGCGCGTAGCGGGCGAGATCAGGGTTCGCGACGCCCGCGCCAGCCAGGGCCGTGGCGAGCAGCTCCTCGAAGCGCTTGCGGCTCGCGCGGACACCCCGCCATCGCACCCCGTGGTCGACGACGTGCCGGACCTGGGTGAACACCAGGACGTGATCACGGTGGGCGACCACATGGCCCACCCACAGGCCGACCAGCGCCCGCAGGCGCTCCTCGGGGCCGGCCTCGGCCTCCAGCAGCTCCTCGGCCGAGGCGAGCAGCGGATCCATGAGCTGGTCGCAGATCTCCACGAGCAGCTCCTCCTTGCCCGCGAAATAGTGGTAGATCGCCCCGGTCGCGAGCCCCAGCTCGGAGGCGAGCTGGGCCATCGAGGTCTCCGCGTAGCCGCGGGCGGCGAAGACGCGGGCGGCGCCCTCGACGACGTCGCCCCGCTTGCGGTCGTAGCGCTCGCGAAGCGCCGGCCTGGTGGGTCTGCTCGCCACGCGCGAATCATATCCCAAAGACCGAACGGATATTCGAACTTTGAACCATCATTCGGTATATTCGACCACGATCGTGACCGCTCCCCCGTCCCTGCAAGAGCTCGGCCCGCTGCTCGTCGCCAACCGCGGTGAGATCGCCGTGCGGGTGCAGCGCACCGCCGGCGGGCTCGGCATCGAGACCGTTGCGGTGTATACGGCTGCGGACGCCCGTGCGCCGCACGTGCTCGCCGCCGACCTCGCGCTGCGGATCGACTCCTATCTCGACGCCGCCGCATTGCTGGAGGCGGCGGACCGGGCCGGCGCCCGCTCGGTGCACCCCGGCTACGGGTTCCTCAGCGAGAACGCGGCCTTCGCGCGCGCGGTCTCGGAGGCGGGGCTGGTCTGGGTGGGCCCGCCGCCGGACGCGATCGAGGCGATGGGGGACAAGGGCCGGTCCAAGGAGCTCGCCGCCGACGCCGGCGTCCCGGTGATCCCCGGAACCGGCAGTGGCGATGCGGGGGAGGCCGAGATCCGCGCGCTCGCCGCGGCGGAGGGCATGCCGCTCATGATCAAGGCCCTGGCCGGGGGAGGCGGCAAGGGGATGCGCGTGGTGCGCTCCGAGGACGAGATCGAGGGAGCTCTCGCCGCCGCCCGGCGCGAGGCCGAGGCGGCCTTCGGGGACGGCCGGGTGCTCGCCGAGCGCTATCTCGACCGCCCGCGGCACATCGAGGTTCAGGTGCTCGCCGACAGGCACGGGAACGCGATCCACCTCGGGGAGCGGGAGTGCTCGCTCCAGCGCCGCCACCAGAAGGTGCTGGAGGAGGCGCCGTCCGTGGCCGTCGATCCCGGGCTCCGGGCCCGGATGGGGGAGGCAGCGGTCTCGCTCGCTCGCGCCTGCGCCTACGAGGGCGCCGGGACGGTCGAGCTGATCGCGCCGGGGGACGGGGGGGACTTCTTCTTTTTGGAGATGAACACCCGCCTGCAGGTCGAGCACCCGGTCACCGAGCTGGTGTGAGGGGTCGACCTCGTCGAGCAGCAGCTCCGGGTCGCGGCGGGGGAGGAGCTCAGGGTCGAGGGACCCGCCGAAGGGCGGCATCCCGACGGGCACGCGGTCGAGGCCAGGCTCTACGCGGAGAACCCGGCGGCGGGCTTCCTTCCCGCCACGGGCACGGTGCGGCGCTGGCGGCCGCCGTCCGGCCCGGGGCTCCGGACCGACGCCGGGATCGCGGAGGGGATGGCGGTGGGGACCGACTTCGACCCGATGCTCGCGAAGCTGATCGCCCACGGACCCGATCGCGCCACCGCCCTCGCGCGTCTCGATCGAGCGCTCGCCGATCTCGATCTCCTCGGCCTGACCACGAACGCCGCTCATCTGCGGGCGCTGCTCGCCGACGCGGACGTGCGCGCCGGGCGTCTCGATACGGACCTGCTCGAGCGCACCCTTCCCGGCCATGACCTCGCGCCCCCCGCGCATCTGTTCGCAGCCGGCGCGCTGGCGCTTTACCTCGCCGACACCGCGGAGCTGGGCGTCAAGCCCGGGCCGTGGCGGCGGAGCTTCCGCGACGGGGGCGAGCTGCGGATCGAGGACCGGCGCCTGCGCGGAACGGTGGAGGCCGAGGAGGCCTCGGCGCGGTGGACCGGTGACGGCCGGCTGCTCTGCGAGCTCGACGGCGTGGCCCGAACCTATCGGGCGCTCGTGGAGGGCGAGCGCGTCTGGGTCGCGCATGGCGGACACCACCTCGAGCTCGAGCCGACCCATCGCGCGGTCGGCGACGCCGACCCGCGCTCGGGATCGCTGGAGGCCCCGATGCCGGGCAAGGTGCTCGCGATCGAGGTCTCGGAGGGGGACGCGGTGTCCGAGGGCGACGTCCTGCTGGTGCTCGAGTCGATGAAGATGGAGCTGCAGATCAGCGCCCCGCTTGCGGGATCGGTCGCCGAGCTCCACGTCGAGCGCGGACAGCAGGTGAGCCAGGGCGACCCGCTGGTCGTCGTCGATCCGGACCGGGAGGAGCCGACATGAGTGACCGGGAGCTGCATGAGGAGTTGATCGCCGAGCTCGGCGAGCGCATCGACCGGGTCCGGGGCGGTGGGGGCGAGCGGGCTATGGAGCGGCACATCGGCCGCGGCAAGCTGCCCGCCCGCGAGCGTGTCGAGCGCCTCTGCGACCCCGGCGCGCCGTTCCTGGAGCTGTCGGCGCTCGCGGCCGAGGGCATGTACGACGGCGACGCTCCCGGGGCGGGAATCGTCGCCGGCGTCGGCGTGGTCGCCGGCCGGCGCTGCGTGGTCGCGGCCAACGACGCCACGGTCAAGGGCGGCACCTATTACCCGATCACGGTCAAAAAGCACCTGCGCGCCCAGGAGGTGGCGCTCCAGAACAACCTCCCCTGCATCTACCTGGTCGACTCGGGCGGCGCCTTCCTCCCGATGCAGGACGAGGTCTTTCCCGACCGTGAGCACTTCGGCCGGATCTTCTTCAACCAGGCGACGATGTCGGAGCGGGGGATCGCCCAGATCAGCGCGGTGATGGGCTCCTGCACCGCCGGCGGCGCTTACGTGCCGGCGATGAGCGACGAGACGGTGATCGTCGAGGGCCAGGGGACGATCTTCCTCGGCGGCCCGCCCCTGGTCAAGGCCGCGACCGGCGAGGAGGTCACCGCCGAGGAGCTCGGCGGCGGCCAGGTGCACGCGCGGGAGTCCGGGGTCGTCGACCACCTCGCATCCGACGACGAGCACGCGCTCGAGATCGTCCGCTCGATCGCGGCCACCCTCCCCGCGCAGGCCGAGGCTTCCTGGGAGCGTCGCGAGTCGCGGCCCCCCGCAGCCGACCCGGACGGCCTGCTGGACGTCGTCCCGCTCGACTCCCGGACTCCATACGACGTGCGCGAGGTCCTGCGCCGGGTCGTCGACGACTCCGAGCTCGACGAGTTCAAGGCGCTCTACGGGGAGACGATCGTCTGCGCCTTCGCTCACATCGACGGACATCGGGTCGGCATCGTCGCCAACAACGGGATCCTGTTCAGCGAGTCGAGCCTCAAGGCCGCCCACTTCATCGAGCTCTGTGACCGGCGCGGCATCCCGCTCGTCTTCGTCCAGAACATCGCCGGCTTCATGGTCGGCCGCGACTACGAGGCCGGCGGGATCGCCAAGGACGGCGCAAAGCTCGTCACCGCGGTCTCCTGCGCGCGAGTGCCGAAGCTGACCGTGATCATCGGCGGCTCCTACGGCGCCGGCAACTACGGGATGTGCGGCCGCGCCTTCTCGCCCCGCTTCCTGTTCATGTGGCCGAACGCGCGGATCAGCGTCATGGGCGGGGAGCAGGCGGCGACGGTGCTGGCAACGATCCGCCGCGAGCGTGCCGAGGCCGCCGGCGAGGAGTGGAGCGAAGAGGAAGAGGAGGAGCTCAAGCGGGGTTTGCGCGACCAGTTCGAGGCGCAGGGAAACCCCTACTACTCGACCGCGCGACTGTGGGATGACGGCGTGATCGACCCCCGCGACACCCGCGACGTGCTCGCGAAGGCGCTCGCCGCCTGCGCCCCCGCGGGGCTCGGCAAGCTCGGCTACGGAGTGTTCAGAATGTAGGCATGAGCGATCCCGGCTACATCCTGCTGCGCGCGTCCGACGCCCACTGGCGACCGTCCAACCAGATGAAGGTCGAGAACACCGATCTCGCCAAGCAGCTCGAGGCGGAGTCGCTCGGTGCCCGCCTGTGGCGGCTGCGGCCGGGACAGGCCTCCACCCGGCACCGGCACGGCACGCAGGAGGAGCTCTACGTCCTGCTCGAGGGCGAGGGCCGGATCCGGGTCGGCGACGAGTCGCTCACCCTCGGCCCGATGGACTCCCTGCGCATCGCGCCGCCGGTGACCAGGCAGGTGTTCAACGACACGGACGCCGACGCGCTCTGGCTCGTGGTCGGCGCGCCGAAGGAGCTCGCCAACACGCTCGAGATGACGGACGAGCAGCTGCGCGAGCTGTATCCGGACGGCCCGCGGGCCCTGCCGCCCGAGCTCGAGTAGTCCCGCCTCGCTCGCCCGCGCCCAGGGCTACTCCTCCTCGCCCGCGCCTCCCGCGAGCTCCGGCTCGAACAGGTCGGGCTCAATGTAGATGCGCTTCGCGATCGGTACCGCCTCCCTGATCTCCCGTTCGCACTCGTTGATCGCGGCCGCGACCTGCGACACGGTCAGCGAGTGGTCGAGCTCCACCTTCACGGCGACGAGCAGCTCATCGGGCCCGAGGTGCTGGGTCAATACGGTGATGATGCGTACCACGGACGGGACCGAGCCCAGCTCCGCCTCGATCCTCTCGACGTGCTCGGGCGCCGCCGCCTCGCCCAGCAGCAGGCTCTTCATCTCGATCGCGAGGACCACCGCGATCCCCATCAGCAGCAGCCCGATCGCGAGCGTCCCGATGCCGTCGAACACCGGGTTGCCGGTGATCACCGCCAGCCCGACGCCGCTGGTGGCGAACAGCAGCCCGATCAGGGCCCCGGAATCCTCCAGCAGGAGGACCGGCAGCTCGGGGCTGCGCGACGTGCGGATGTAGGTGGCCCAGCTGCGGCGCCCGCGGGCGGGGGTCGCGTGCCTGACCGCGGTCCTGAGGGCCAGGGCCTCGAAGACGATCGCGAAGCCGAAGATCGCGAAGGCCACAGCGGGAGAGTCGATCTCCTCGGGGTGCTGGATCTTGTGGATGCCCTCGTAGGCGCTGAACAGGCCGCCGACGCTGAACAGCACGACGCTGACGACGAACGCCCAGAAGTAGCGGCTGCGACCGAAGCCGAAGGGGTGGAGCTCGGTCGGCGGCCGTTGGGCCCGGCGTCCACCCAGGAAGAGCAGCGCCTGGTTGCTCGAGTCGGCAACGGAGTGGATCGACTCGGCGAGCAGCGCCGAGGAGCCGGTGATCACGAAGCCGATTGCCTTGGCGACGGCGATCCCCAGGTTCGCGAGGAACGCCGCGAGGATTGCGCCGCCGCTCTCTCCGTGTCCGCTACCGGCGCCCGCCATGCTGACGGGGAAGACTACCCGTGGCCCGGCGGGCCGGTCACGGCCTGTAGCGCGCGATCTCGATCACCATCCGGTCCTGGATGTTGCGAGCCGCGTCGTAGCTGCGGACGCCGTTCATCAGCAGCGAGAACGCGACCTTGCCGCGGCCGGCCTTGCAGTAGCCCGAGAGGGCGGAGACGCCGGTGATCGTCCCCGTCTTCGCCCGGCAGCGGCCCGCCGCCGCCGTGCCCTCCATCCGCTGGTCGAGGGTGCCCTCCTTGCCGGCGCGCGGCAGCGACTCGTAGAAGGCCTGCCTGGCCTTGTGGGTCCGCATCGCCCTCAGCAGCCGGACGACGTCGCGCGGCGCGGCCCGGTTGCCGTCGGTCAGGCCCGAGCCGTCCTTGGCGTCGACCCGCGATCCCCGCGCGCGGGCGAAGCGTTCGACCGCCCTGGTTCCGCCCTTCGTGGTGCCCTTGCGGGTCGGGGTCGCCCAGAGGCGCTTGAGCAGCATCTCGGCGTAGAAGTTGTTCGAGGGCTCGTTGGTCGCCTCCGCGAGCGCCGCGATCGTCGGGGACCTGACGGTCGCAACGGGTGCCCGTCCGCGTGCCCGCTTCGGGGTCTTGCGGACCTTGACCCTGCCGCCGACCTTGACGCCGCGCTTCTTCAGCTTCGCCCTGAGCTTGGCGCCCGCCTCCAGCGCCGGATCGGTCGCGTAGGTCGATCCGCCGTAGACCAGGCCCGAGAGCGGGGCGATATAGGGGCTCGGGCCGAAGCCCGAGTCGGGCACGCCGCGCTTGCGGTCGAAGACCTTGTCGTCCGCGATCAGCTTGCCGCTGACGCGCCGTATCCCCGCTCGCTTGACCTGCTTGGCGAGGGAGTTGATCTCCGAGCTGCCGAGCGTCGGGTCGCCCCCGCCCACGAGATAGAGGTTGCCCTTGAGCCGGCCCTTGCCGTTGATGTTGCCGCGCACGTGGACCCTGGTCTCGATCCGGCGCTTGGCGCCGAGGCGGTGGAGAGCGGTCGCGGTCGTGAACAGCTTCGTGTTCGATGCGAGCTTGCGCCGCTTGCCCTCCTTGCGGTCGAACAGCACGCGCCTGGACCTGGCGTCGGTGTCGTAGACGTAGAAGCCACTGGCGCCGGGGGCCTGGCGGGCCAGCGACCTGAGTCGCTTGCGCAGCTTCGAGCGGCTGATCGTGCCGCTGGCGGAGGCCCGGGCGAGCGCTGGGCTCGAGGTGCCGGGCAGGTCGGGGCCGGGCAGCGCGGAAACCCGCGGCTGGTCCACGCCCGCTTCCACGGTCGGCACCGCCACGGCGAGCGCGACGATCGGCGCGATCAGTCCCACCTTCACCCGCATCGACGCCATGGTAGCGGTCGTCTCCGCGCGCCCCGCCGGGCGGTGGCTCTACCAGATCTGGGGCGGGCATGCCGCATTTAGCTGGCTGGCCAGACTGCTAGCTTCCGTTGCGGTCATGAGCGAAGTAGTCAAGCTCGATCCGGCCG
>DATFLZ010000220.1:0-9775 GCA_035267205.1 Solirubrobacterales bacterium
CCGGGCGGGCGGATCTCGCCGGCCGCCGGGGCGGTCGGAAGCTAGCTGCGTGCAGGCCCCGGAGGCGGCGGCCGGCGGGCGAGACCGAATGCGAGAGGCGAGAGCCCGGCGGGCCCCTGCGAGTCCCAGGCCGGCGCCGGAGCGGCCGGATCCGGAGCGGCGCCGGCCGGACGGCGTCGGGATACAGCCTCGAGCAGCAGCTCGCCCGTGCGGTCGAGGGCCTCGATCAGCCACACTGCGAGCAGGCCGAGCGCCAGCGCGAGCGGGAGCAGCAGCCAGGCCGCGGCGAGTGCCTCGCCGAAGGCCGCGAGCCCACCCGCGAACAGCAGCGACTCGATCAGCTCCTGGGCAGCGAAGACTGCGATCAGGCCGCCCGCGAGCGCGAACGGGGTCAGGGCGGCCCGCGAGGATCCGCGGGTGGCGCCGATCAGGGGCAGCAGCAGCGAGGCCAGCGCGAGCCCGCCGGCGAGCGGGACGAGCAGCGGAACGGCCAGCTCGAGATAGCCGTGCGAGCCCACACGCGGGCCCCCGGAGAGCGCATAGGTCCCCTCATGCAGCAGCAAACCCGCTGGGACGAGTGCGGCGATCAGGCGGAGGCGCGCCGCACTCACGGGCGACCGCCCCCACCCTCCGCCGGAGCCTGGGCCCCAGAGCCGGGGCCGTCGGCCTCGCGCTCGATCCCCGGCGGGGGATCGAGCGAGGGGGCGTCGAGCGAGCTCGCGCCGCCCAGGAATACGAAGAGGACCACAGCCACGACCCCGATCACGAGGCCGAGCGCGATCCCGATCATGCGATCGGTCCCGCTCATGCCGTGACCAAGGCTAGCTTGTGGGCGGGTTCAGCCCCGCCGGCGACCGGGGCCGAAGGCCCCCTAGTTGACGCCGTCGAGCAGCTTCCAGTTCGCGCGCATCGCGGCCTCGGCGGCCTCGACCGCACCCTCGGCGGCCTCCGGGTCGGCCGCGAGCAGGCTCGCGAGCAGCTCGCGGCCCTCGGCCGCATGCTCGACGTCCCTGCCACGGTGGACCGTGAAGTACTCGGTGCCCGGGCCCTCGGGAACGCCGTAGTGCTCGGCGAGGCCCTCCAGCTTGGTGCGCGAGATGTCGGGCTGGCCGCTCTCGATCGCGTAGAGCCGGGCGAGCGCGGCGACAGCGCCGTCCTCACGGGTCCACTCGGCCACGCAATCGGCCGTCTCGGGGTTGGCGGTCGCCGCCCGCTCGCCGCCGACCGCATCGACGAACCCGTCCCACATCGAGACGTGCTCCGCCTCCTCGCGCGCGTGATCGGCAAGCTCGGGGCGGTCGGGGAGCTCGCCCGCGACGTAGCCGGAGAGCCCGGCGATCGCCTCGACCGCCTGCCGGTACTGGCCCGAGTAGTGCGCGAGCTGATCCTCGCTGAGCGCGCCGGACGACCAGGCGACGTAAAACGGGTGCTCGAGCACGTTCCAGCGGCTGCGGGCTTCTTCGATGCGGTCCCAGACGGTCTTCTGCACGGTGGCCAACTCCTCGTAGTTCGGTCGCGAAGGGAGCGCAGCATATCGTCGCCGAGCGACGACAACCGGGCTTGATTCCCGGTATTTGCGGAAAAGGTGGGCGCGCTCGGCGACCACGGCGCGGGGCTCTACGATGCCGCTCCGTGCGCCCGCATCGCCCCGACATCCCGCTACCCCCGTTTCCGCCCGGGATGCCATGGGTCGGCGAGGAGCCGAAGGCCGCGGAACGACTGACCGCGAAGGGGCCGCTGATCGTCCACTTCTTCGAGGCGGGCGAGCTGAGCAGCGTCCGCAGCCTCACCCATATCGACCGCTGGGCGCACCACTACGCCGACGCGGGGCTGAGCACGATCGGCGTCCACACCCCACGCTCCGACCTCGCCCGCTCCCCGGAGGCCCTGGCCGCCGCGGTGGCTCGCCTCGGCCTCCGGTTCCCGGTCTGCGGCGACAACGACTACCTGGTCTGGCACGCCTACGGCTGCAAGGGCTGGCCCTCTCTGTTCCTCTGGGGCCGGGGTGGGCGCCTCCGCTGGTTCCACTTCGGGATCGCGGACCTGCCCGCCACCGAGGAGGCGATCCGCACCGAGCTACGCGGCGCCGATGAGGACCGCGAGCTGCCGGAGCCGCTCGCCGGCCCGCCCAGTGGCAAGCGCGAGCTGGCGAAGCCGAGCGACGAGGTGTTCCCCGGCGGCTCCCACGACCGGCCGTGGACGCCCGAGCCCGGAGAGCCGCTCGAGGTCTCCTACGCGGGGGCCGGCGCCTGGGCGGCCCTGGATGGCTCGGGGACCGTCCGCGTGGGCGTCGACGGCGAGCCGGCCGACCGCAGGATCGAGGTCGAGGCTCCCGGCATGTACGAGCTCTCCGAGCACGGCAGCCACGGCATGCACGAGGTGCGGCTCGAGCTGGAGGGAGAGGTCCGCGTCTGGTCCATCGGCTTCACGCCCGGGCCGAAGTAGGCTGAACGCATGGCCGACGAGCGGACCGCATTCGTCACCGGCGCATCGGGCTTCGTCGGGGGCGCCCTGGCGGAGTCACTGCTCGCCGACGGCTGGAGGGTCAGGGCGCTGGCCCGATCCGACGGCGCCGCCGCGAAGGTCGCCGAGCGCGGCGCCGAGCCGGTGCGGGGCGACCTCGACGATCCCGGCGCGATCGCCGCCGGCGCGGACGGGTGCCGAGTCGCCTTCCACGCCGCGGCCCTGCCGGCCGAGTGGGGATCGCGGGAGGAGTTCGAGCGGGCCAACGTGCAGGGCACGGGAAACGCCCTGGCCGGCTGTCGCGAGGCGGGAGTCGAGCGCTTCGTGCACGTCGGCACCGAGGCCGCCTGCTTCGACATGCAGCCGCTGGTCGACATCGACGAGACGGAACCCCTGAAGCCCGGCTCGAAGGTGCTCTACTCCTCGACCAAGGCCAGGGCCGAGCAGCTCGTCGTCGCCGCCAACGCGCCCGGCTTCGAGACCGTGACCCTCCGCCCCAGGCTGGTCTGGGGACCGGGTGATCCCAACATCCTGCCGGGGTTCGCCGATGCAGTCGAGACCGGGCGATTCACGTGGGTCGGTGACGGTCGCCACCTGACCTCGACGACCCACATCGACAACTGCGTGCACGGCCTGCGCCTCGCGGCCGAGCGGGGGCGACCCGGCGAGGCCTACTACGTGACCGACGGCGAGCCGGTCCGCTTCCGTCGCTTCATCACCGACCTGCTCGCGACGCGCGGGGTGACCCCGCCGGACAAGAACACACCGCGGATCGCCCTCCGCGTCCTGGCCTCGACGCTCGAGTCCGCCTGGCGCGCCTTCCCGTTCCCCGGCGATCCCCCGATCACGCGCCTGGCCTACTTCCTGATCGCCAACGAGGTCACGATCGACATCTCCAAGGCGCGCGAGGAGCTCGGCTACGAGCCCCGGATCACCGTCGAGGAGGGCCTGGCGGCCCTCCGCAAGGACTAGCCCGGACCAAGCGGCCCGATCAGCCCCGCGCCGCGAGCTCGGTGCGGATCTCCTTGGGGAGCATGAAGCGCACGTCCTCGTCGACCGTACGCAGCTCGGAGACCTCGGAAGCGCCGCGCTCGCGAAAGAACTCGACGAGCGCCTCGACGAGCTCCTCGGGAGCGCTGGCGCCCGAGGTGATGCCCACCGTCTCAACGTTCTCGAGCCACGCCTCATCCACCTGGCCGGCGTTGTCGATCAGGTGCGAGGCGGTCCCGAGCTCACGGGTGACATCGACGAGCCGGTTCGAGTTCGACGAGTTCTTGGAGCCGATCACCAACACCAGATCGCACTCGCGCGCGAGTTGCTTGACGGCGAGCTGCCGGTTGGTGGTGGCGTAACAGATGTCATCGGACTTCGGCGAGGTGATGTTCGGGAACTTCTCCCGCAGCGCGGCGATGATTCCGGCGGTCTCGTCGACGGAGAGGGTCGTCTGCGTGATGAAGGCAACGCGATCGGGATCCGCGACCTCGAGGTCAGCGACGTCGTCGGCGGTTTCGACGAGGACGATCGAGTCCGGTGCCTCGCCGGTCGTGCCCTCCACCTCCTCGTGACCATCGTGGCCGATCAGCACGATCGTGTAGCCGTCGGCGGCGAACTTGCGCGCCTCGACATGGACCTTGGTCACCAGCGGACAGGTCGCGTCGATCGTCCGCAGGTTGCGGGCGGCGGCGTTCTCGTGCACGGACGGGGAAACCCCATGAGCGCTGAAGACGACGTGAGCGCCCTCGGGCACCTCGGTCTCCTCCTCGACGAAGATCGCGCCGCGCTCGGCGAGCTGGCTGACCACATGCTTGTTGTGGACGATCTCCTTGCGAACGTAGACGGGCGGCCCGTAGATGTCCAGCGCGTGCTCGACTGCCTGCACGGCACGATCCACTCCCGCGCAGTAACCGCGCGGAGCAGCGAGCAGCACCCGGCTGGGCGCCCGACTTCTGGGAGAAGCGGTAGCGGGCATCGCCCCACAGGCTAGCTAAGAGCTCGCGCGGTCCCTGCGATCGCCGCCATCGGGCGCTCCCCCGATTCCGCCCTCGCCCCTTGCCCACTCGCGTGGCATCGAGGACCAGGGAGCGCTCGACTCGTCGTAGATCACGCTGGTCCCGGCGATCCGGTCGTGCCAGGCGCGTCGCTCCGCGGAGGGAATGATCGCGAGGAAGCCGAGACCGAAAGGGATCAGCGAGAGCGGGATCGCGAAGAGGCGCCGGATCGAGCGCCTCAGGCCGATCCCGGCACTACCGTCAGCGTCGAGGCGGATGCCCAGGAAGCGCATCCCCGGGGTCTGCCCGACCAGCGACCAGAAGGTGACGAAGAGGCTGCCGCCGATCAGCAGTCCGAGCACTGAGAAGCTCGCGATCGCAGCATCCGAGAGGCCCCTGTTCGAGCCGAACACCGCCGAGCCGATCGAGGAGAGCAGCGCCGAGCTGACCGAGAGCACGCCGGCGACCATCGCGAGATCGATCCCCGCGGCGACGATTCGCGTGATCAGGCCGACCTGGTTCGTCTCCGCGTCCTGCTCCTTGCGCCCGAGCAGTCGGAGCAGGACGTGCTCGACCACGTCGTCGAGTGCCTCGGTCAACCTGCTGACCTGGCGCCCGATGTCGCTGATCAGCCCGAAGCCCTGCTGCGCGATCGCGGCGCGCACCTCGGGCGCCTCCGCGACCCGCTCGACCAGCATCTGGGCCTTGTCCGAGGCGAGGATCTCCTCCCAGATCCGATCGGCGGCCTCGCTGTCGATCCCCCGGGAGACCGCGTCCTCGATATCGGCGCTCGCGATCGCCCGCTCGAGCACGGTCTGCAGCTTGCCGTCCTCCGCGAGCCGGATCAGCGCCCGCTCCACGGCCGGGCTCTCCATCGCTCCCACGATCGCCTCCTCGACCGCGGCGTCCATGGCGTGATCGACTCCGGTCGCGCCGGCGATCCGCTGCCCCGCGCGGACGCCGCCGCCCAGCACCCTGGTCGCGAGATCGTCGCGGCGGCCGGACTGCTCGCTGGTAGTCGGCGGATCGGCCATCGGAGCTGGAGTCTATGGGCGCGGGCGGCGGGCTCCGGCCCGCTCAGCGGATCTGGGGAACGGCGATCGCCGCCGCCTCGCCGACCGCGTCGAGGCTCTCCGGGCAGACCTTGTCGAGGGTGTCCTCGGGCGTATGCCACCAGGCACCCGGCGTTCCGCCGGGGCCGTAGGTGAAGTCGATCAGGTCAACCGCCGGGATCCCGGCCTCGAGGAACGGGACGTGATCGTCGGCGACCGGTCCGGACTCCCCCTCGAACGGCGCGCCGCCCGCCGCCTCGGCGAACAGGCCGTAGAGCGCCGGGTCGGAGTTGGCCTCCCGCGGAAGCTGCAGATCACAGTCCCCGACCAGGTCGAAGAGGACCATCGCCCGGAGTTCACTCAGCGGGGGCGAGGCCTGCCGGCCTCCGGCTTCCGCGTAGCGAACGTACTGGCGACTACCGCGGGTGCCGTCCTCGGTGAAGGGCCGGTCCCCGCGGGCCTCCTCGGCATCGAAGAGCGCGATCGCGATCGAGGGGCCGTCCAGCGGTGGCTCGAGGCTACGGGCCAGCTCCAGCACCACAGCGACGCCCGAGGCGCCGTCGTTCGCGCCCACGAAATCAGGGCCGACGTCGTCCTTGGTGTCGTGGTGGGCGCCGACGACCACGTAGCCGTCCTCGGCGCCGGGGATGGTGCCGACCACGTTCCTCAGGGGCGCCTGAATGCGAACGTCCTCCACGCCCGCCGCCTCGAGCTTCGCCGCCAGAGCACGGGTGAGCCTCGCGCTCGCGGCTGAGCCAGCCGGGCGCGGGCCGATCTCGACCTGCGCGCGGAGGTCATCGAACGACCGCTCGGCATCGAAGCGACCCTCCGGCGCAGCCGCGCGCTCGCCGCCGTCACCGCCGCAGCCCGCGATCAGCAGCAGCGCGAGAACGAGGGCGTATCGGGCCTTCCAAATCGGACGCACTCCCGGTACGTTAGGCCCATGTCCCAGGGCCACATGGACCGTCTCACGTCGGTGGATGCATCGTTTCTGGCCAACGAGACCAGCACCAGCCACATGCACATCGGTGCCGTCATCGTTCTGGAGGGCCCGCCTCCGAGCTACGAGGACCTCGTCGCGCACATCAACAGCCGGCTGTATCTGGTCCCGCGCTATCGACAGAAGCTCGCGTTCCCGCCCGCGGAGACCGGCCGCCCGTTCTGGATCGATGATGGTCGCTTCAACATCAATTACCACGTGCGTCATTCGGCGCTGCCGGCACCCGGCGGCGAGGACCAGCTCCGGCGCACCGCGGCTCGGATCTTCTCCCAGCAGCTCGACCGCGGCAAGCCGCTGTGGGAGCTGTGGCTCGTTCAGGGGCTGAAGCGGAAGCGGTTCGCGCTGATCTCGAAGACGCACCACGCGGTGATCGACGGGATCGCGGGGGTCGACATCGCGACCGTGCTCTTCGATGTCGAGCCGAAATCCGAGCCCGACCGCACCGAGGTCAAGTGGACGCCGAGGCACCCGCCGACGAACGCCCAGCTCGCGGCCCGTGGCATCGAGGGGCTGGCGCGAACCCCCTTCCAGCTGGCGCGACGCCTCGAGTCGGCAGCCCGCCGTCCTCGCACCGCGGTCTCGGTGGCCGTCGAGGCCGTCGAGGGTGTCGGCGACGTCGCCAGGGCGCTCACGGACCCGGCACCCGACGTGCCACTCAACACCGAGATCGGCAGCCATCGGAGATTCGTCTGGGTCCGCTCCGACCTCGACCGCTTCAAGCGGATCAAGACGGCTCTCGGCGGCACCGTCAACGACGTGGTGCTGGCCGCAGTCTCGGGCGGGTTGCGGCGCTGGCTCGAGAGCCGGGGCGTCGCGACGGACAGGCTCGATCTACGGGCGCTGGTCCCCGTCTCGATCCGGGCCGAAAACGAGCACGGGCAACTCGGCAACGAGCTGGCGGCGGTCCGCGGCCCTCTCCCGGTCCACATCGAGGATCCGGCCGAGCGACTGCGCGTCGTCCGAGCACAGATGGGCCATGTCAAGGAGTCGAAGCAGGCGATCGGCGCCGAGGTGATCTCCCGCTTCAACGACTTCGCTCCCCCGACGCTTCTGGCTCAGGCCGCCCGGCTGAACTTCTCCACGAGGCTCTTCAATCTGATCGTCACCAATGTGCCCGGCCCGCAGATTCCCCTCTACGTGCTCGGTCGCAAGCTCGAGGACGTGTTCCCGGTCGCCTTTCTCCCCGAGAACCACGCGCTGGCGATCGCGATCATGTCCTACAACGGCGGCATCAACTTCGGCCTTCTCGCCGACTACGACGCGATTCCCGACATCATCGCGGTGGGCGAGAGCGTCGAGGCCGAGGTCGAGGCGCTGCTCGAGGCCGCCGAGCAGGCGGAGCGGGACGGCGGGGAAGAACCGGGCGTCGTGGAGCGGGCCTCCCAATCCTCAAGCTAGCCACCGCCGCAGCCGACATATAGATGGGAACGGAAGCAATGAGCGACGACAGCCAGACACCAAGCCCTGGACCCTTCCGTTACCACTTGGAGCTGACGCCGGCGCAGTTGAAGATCACCCATACGGCGCTGCACTCATTGCTGGACGACTTCGGGCACGAGCAGTCGGACGTCCATCGGGTAATCAGGGACGTTCTCGACAAGCTGCCCGACGAGCACGCCATGCGCGCCATCAGTCTCGACACCGAACTGGAGCGCGAGCTGAACGGCGGCGGCGCCCCGGCGGTTCTCGATCGCGACGACGAGGGACCCGAGCCGAGCCCCGACGACGGCCCCGGGCCGTCGGCCGCCTAGCCGCAGCGCGGCGCTCTCGCCGCCGTTGAGAGCGCCTTGACGGCGCTGCTCTAGCCTGCCGCTCCCTCATGTCCCTCTCCGTTCAGATCGGGCTGCTCTTCGCGGTGGCCACGGCCTTCGCCTCGGTGCTCGGCTTCCTCTACAAGCACCGTGGCGCGGTCGACTCGCCCGATGTTGAGTGGCGGCGCCCGATCCGTACCTCGCTCGCGCTCTTCCGCAACCCGTGGTACTCGCTCGGGATCGTGATCGCGACCCTGGGCTGGGGCTTCCACGTCGCCGCCCTGGCGCTGGCGCCGATCTCCCTGGTCCAGTCGGTGATCGCGGGTGGCCTCGTCCTGCTCACCGTGACCGCGGACCGGCTCTTCGCCCACAGCGTCACGCGGCGCGAGTGGATCGGCGTCGGCCTCGCAGCGCTCGGGCTCGCCTTCCTCGCCGCAACCCTCGACGGCGGTGCCTCGGAGGCCTATTCGGGCTTCGAGGGCTCGCGCCTCGCCGTCTACCTGGTGGCGCTCACGATCGCAGCGACGCTGGTCGCCTACTTCGGCCAGCGCACGCATCACGCCGGCGTTGCGCTCGGCGCCTCCGCCGGAATCTTCTGGGCCGCCTCGGATACGACGATCAAGGCGGCGAGCGACTCGATCGGAAGCGAGGGCGTGCTGCTGATCGTGCTCAGCCCGTTCGGCCTGATGATCGCCGTCTATTCGCTGATCGGTCTCGTTATCTCAGCGAAGAGCCTGCAGATCGGCAAGGCCGTCCCCGTGATCGCGCTGACCAGCGTGGCCGCCAACGCGCTGACGATCGCGGCGGGCCCGATCGTCTTCGGTGAGCCGATGCCCGACGATCCCGTCGGCTTCGCGATCCGCATCCTCGCCTTCTGCCTCGTGGTCTTCGCCGCGGCTCTGACCCCGGCCCCGGTGCGCGCGGCCGAGGCCGAGCTGGAGGCCGAGCCGGCGTAGGCCTCGCGGGGAAGCCCCCTAGGGATTCATCTCGTAGGCGCCGGCGAGCGCGCAGACCTTCTCGACGACGGCCTCGAACCGGGCCTCGTCGGTGGCCGGCTTGGTCACCGCGCGCAGGGCCCAGTCCTGCTGTTCCGCCGTGGCCGAGTTCTTGCCGTGGAGCTCGATCGCGTAGGCGGAGAAATCGCGCACGAACACGTCGAAGATCTGATCGAGCGTGTCGGTGGCGAGCTCGGTCAGCTCGGCCTGCTCGAGGATCAGCTGCCCGTACGGGATCAGGCTGAACAGCTCGCCCAGGGTGAGCAGATAGTCGAGGTCCTTCTGCTGGTGCTCGTCGGGTGGCGCGGTGGTCAGCAGGTCCTTGAGCGACGCGGCCTGCTCGGTGAAGACCGCGACGTTGGGCACGTGCTCGAAGCGCTTGTAGGTCTCCAACCAGTCGGCGAACTGGATCTTCGAGAGGCCGCGGGTCGGACCCTGGTCGAACAGGAAGGTGTCGTCGACGGGATCCCGCCGCGGCAGCGGGGGCTCGAGGTCGCCCGGGTTGAAGAGGTAACCGGCCATGAAC
>DATFLZ010000221.1:0-7274 GCA_035267205.1 Solirubrobacterales bacterium
CCCATTGTGATGCACGCAGCTTGGGCGGGCGGGCGGGCTTGGTACGGCGCTACCGGCGCGATCACCACCCTTAGTCGCTGCCACTTAGATTTCTTGACATGGTCCAGGCAACCACGTAGAATCGCACGTACCGATGCAAGCAGACCGTTTTACCGTCAAGTCCCAGGAGGCCGTGGCCGCCGCGCAGGCGCTTGCCGCGCAGCGCTCCAACACCGAGGTCGCCCCCGCCCACCTGCTGCTCGCACTGCTCGAGCAGGACGAGGGCCTGGTGGTTCCGGTCCTCAACAAACTGTCCGCAGATGTCCCGTCGATCCGCTCCCGCGCCGAGAGCGCGGTCGGCGATCTGCCAACTGTCAGCGGCGACAGCGAGGCCGAGGCCCGCCCCTCCCCCGGCTTCATCAAGGCATTGCAGCGCGCCGAGCAGGAGATGGCGGCGATGCAGGACGAGTACATCTCGACCGAGCACCTGCTGCTCGCGCTCGTCGACTCCTCGACCGGCCTGGCCGACCTGCTCCCCGACCGCGAGTCGCTCGCCAAGGCGATCGCCGAGGTCCGTGGCCCCCACAAGGTCACCTCCCCCAATCCCGAGGAGACCATGCAGGCGCTGGAGAAGTTCGGCCAGGACCTGACCGCGGCCGCGGAGAGCGGCAAGCTCGACCCGGTGATCGGCCGCGACGAGGAGATCCGCCGTGTGATCCAGGTGCTGTCCCGGCGCACGAAGAACAACCCGGTCCTGATCGGCGAGCCCGGCGTGGGCAAGACCGCCATCGTCGAGGGGCTCGCCCAGCGCATCGTTGCCGGCGACGTGCCCGAGTCGCTCCGCGACCGCCGGGTGATCGCCCTCGACGTCGGCTCGCTGCTCGCGGGCTCCAAGTACCGCGGCGAGTTCGAGGAGCGGCTCAAGGCCGTGCTCGCCGAGGTCAAGGAGGCCGAGGGGCGCATCGTGCTCTTCATCGACGAGCTCCACACGATCGTCGGCGCCGGTGCTGCCGAGGGTGCTGTCGATGCCGCCAACCTGCTCAAGCCGATGCTCGCCCGCGGCGAGCTGCGCGCGGTCGGCGCCACGACGCTCGACGAGTACCGCAAGCACATCGAAAAGGACGCCGCCCTCGAGCGCCGCTTCCAACCAGTCACCGTCGGCGAGCCGTCGGAGACCGACACCATCGCGATCCTCCGCGGGCTCAAGGAGCGCTACGAGGTGCATCACGGCGTGCGGATCTCCGACCCTGCGATCGTCGCCGCCGCGACCCTCTCCGAGCGCTACATCGCCGACCGCTTCCTGCCCGACAAGGCGATCGACCTGATCGACGAGGCCGCCTCACGGCTGAAGATGGAGATCGAGTCCTCCCCCGTCGAGATCGACGAGGTCGAGCGCCGGATCCAGCAGCTGGAGATCGAGCGGCAGGCGCTCGGCAAGGAGTCCGACGAGGCCTCCAAGGCCCGGCTCGAGGCGCTCGAGGCCGAGCTCGCCGACCTCAACGAGTCCGGCTCCGAGATGAAGGCGCGCTGGCAGACCGAGAAGGGCGCGATCGAGGCGATCAAGGAAGCCAAGGCCGAGCTCGAGTCCGCGCACCGCGAGGCCGAGCGGGCCGAGCGCGACGCCGACCTCGAGAAGGCCGCCGAGCTGCGGTACGGCCGCATCCCGGAGCTCGAGGGGACCGTCGCCGACCAACAGGCGCAGCTCGAGGAGCTGCACTCGGGCGGCGGATCGATGCTGACCGAGGAGGTCACCGAGGAGGACGTCGCCCAGGTCGTCGCCAAATGGACCGGGATCCCGGTGAGCCGCCTGATGGAGGGCGAGGTCGAGAAGCTGATCCACATGGAGGGTCGCCTGCACGAGCGCGTGATCGGGCAGGACGAGGCGGTCGAGGCCGTTGCGAACGCTCTCCGCCGTTCACGCGCTGGTCTCTCAGACCCCAACCGCCCGATCGGCAGCTTCCTGTTCCTCGGGCCGACCGGCGTCGGGAAGACCGAGCTCGCCCGCGCGCTCGCCGAGTTCATGTTCGACTCCGAGCAGGCGATCGTCCGCATCGACATGTCCGAGTACATGGAGAAGCACTCGGTCGCGCGCCTGATCGGGGCGCCTCCCGGCTACGTCGGCTACGACGAGGGCGGGCAGCTGACCGAGGCCGTGCGCCGCCGCCCCTACGCGGTCGTGCTCCTCGACGAGATCGAGAAGGCCCACCCCGATGTCTTCAACACGCTGCTCCAGATCATGGACGAGGGCCGGCTGACCGACGGCCAGGGCCGCACCGTGGACTTCAAGAACGTGGTGATGATCATGACCTCGAACGTCGGCTCGTCCGAGATCGCAGCCGAGGCCATCGACGAGGGGATCCGGGAGAAGATCGAGGCGGTCCTGGTCAACACCTTCAAGCCCGAGTTCCTCAACCGGATCGACGAGACCGTGATCTTCCACCGGCTCGGTCGCGAGGACATCACCGAGATCGTCGACCTCCAGGTCGGCCTCCTCGCCGACCGCGTGCGGACCGAGCGCGGGATCGAGCTCGAGCTGACGGATACCGCTCGCACACTGCTGGGCAACCTCGGCTACGACCCCACGTACGGCGCCCGCCCGCTGAAGCGGGTGATCCAGAAGCAGCTCGTCGACAAGCTCGCGCTGCGGCTGCTGGAGGGCGAGTTCGAGGAGGGCGACACGGTGGGGGTGGACGCCACCGACGGCGAGCTCGTCTTCGCCCGCGCCGAGCGACCGACGACGGCCGTCTGACGGGTCCGGCCCGTGGGCTACGAGGCCGGGCGGGTCTCGAGTCGCTCGACGGGGCGGTCGACGCGGTCCCGGACCTCCTCGAGCAGCTCCGCATCACTTCCCGGATCGGTGACGATCACGATCCTGCTCGCTCCGTGCTGGGCTGCGATGTCCTCGATCGCCTGCAGCGGGCTCTCGTCCACGACGCGGCCCTCGGCGTGGCAGCCCGCGGCGGCTAGGGTGGCGATCGAGACCGCGAGCCGCTCCTGGGCGGAGATCTGCCCGGGCTCGACATCACTCAGCCACCTCTGTGCGACGGTCGGTCGCTGCGGGGCGAGGACGAGCACCGCGTAGTCCTCCGGCTCGTCACCCGCGTCGGCCTCGGCCATCACCGCGATCCGGTTGGCGGTCTCGGCCGACTCGATCGGGGACAGCGCCAGCGCCAGCAAGGGGGCGGCCGCGGCGTCGGCGATGTCGATCGGGCCGCGGGGGACGCTGCGGGCGGCGATTACGATCAGGGCCGCGAAGGTCAGCGCGCCGATCGCCGTACCGAGCGCCGTGCCGCCGATCGCGAAGCCGAGGAACGCGGGGACGATCAGCGCGACGACGATCAAGGGGATCATCCAAGGCTCCGGGTGCCAGCTTTCCATGCGACCGCTTGATATCGCAGTGGGCTCGCCCGCGAGCGGTCGCGCGGTGCCGGGCCCCGGCGCCCGGGCCGTCTACTGATACATCGCGTAGTCGACCTTGGGCCGGAGCCGGAGCACGCCGCGGGGGGAGAGCAGCTTCGAATCCCGGTCGTAGAAGAGTGAGAAACCGTCCAGGAGGCCGGGCTGGGCGAGGTTCTTGTAGCCGGCCCGCTTCGCGCCGCGGGAGCCGATCCCGTCGAAGTTGAGGAGCACTCGCGCGCCGTCACGCTGCTTGATCTTGCGCCGGCCCCGGACGCTGCCCTCACGGAACTGGTGGACGATCACGGCCTTCGGCGGCAGGTCCTCGGCATCGACCAGCTTCTCGATCCAGCGCGATGCGCGGTTCAGCTCCTTGTGTCTGATGGAGCCGTCGTCCCGGCCGGGAACCCCCTTGCGGCCAACGTTCCACTCGGGATCGATGCCGACGTCGACGTCGGGCAGCTCGATCCACCGCTTCAACGCCCGCAGCTCGCGGATGATCGGCGAGCGGCCGGGCTGGATGTCCAGCGTGAGCCGGCCGCCGACGGCGCGGGCCCGCTTCAGGTAGGTGCGGATCACCGAGTCCGCCTGCCGCGCTCGGTACTTCCCGTCGCCGCCCGAGGTGGCGGTAGCGATCACGCCGATCAGGTTGATCGATCGGGTTACCGGGCGGTCGGTGCGGCGAGCATAGGCGCGGGCCTGTTTGCGGAGCTTGCGGCCGGCGCCCTGCGGACTGCGCTTGCCGACGGCCGTCGCTGTCAGCTGCGGCGCGCCGTAGAGGGCCACCGCGATCCCGTTCTTTGAGAGGAGCGGCGGGTCCTTCTCGGTCGGCGGATCGTCGCCGCCGACGCCCACCCCGCCGCCGCCGCGGGTGGCCGGCTCGCGGAGCCCCTCCAGGAAACGCTCGGTCAGCCGCTCGACCTCGGCCGCCGTCGGCGGCTTCTGCGCCGCGGCGGCCGGAGGAACGTGCAGGAGGGCCACGGTGAGCGCAGCGCCAAGCGCCGCGAGCACGCAGCTCGCCAAGGCTCGCCTCCGCCCGGCTCGGGTCCCGCTTCCCTCGACCATCCCGAGAATCTTAGCGTTCCCTAACACCCCATTCCACCCGCGGAAACGCCGCGGGGCGTCGCATGTCAGCCTTGCCCGATGCGCATCGGCATCGTCGCCTACTGGTTCAACCGCGGACAGGGGGTGGTCGCGCGACAGCTTCGCTCGGCACTCGAAGACCTCGGGCACGAAACCTTCGTTCTCGCCCGGCCGACCCGGAAGACGAACATCAAGCCGGACTGGGTGGACGAGAGCGGCGTCTGGGACCAAGCCGGGGTTACGCGGGCTTCCGACTACCTGATCCCCGGCGAAGAGTACGAGCGGTGGGCCGGGGAGACGGGGGTCGAGCTCGCCTTCTTCGACCAGAACTATCAGTTCGACGAGATCGAGCGGCTCCGGCACTCGGGCGTACGGACGGTCGGCCGGTTCGTCTGGGAGCACTTTACGGCGGCCGACGTCAACCCTGCGACCGCGGCGTTCGAGACGATCTACTCCCTGACCGGATGCGAGCGCGAGCGCTACGCGGACCTCGGCATCGAGAGCCCCCGCGTGCACTGGGGCTGCCACCCGGATCTCGTTGATCACGACCTCCGCTCCGAGCCGGACTCACAGACGATTCCGCTGATGTTTCCCGGCGGATTCATGAGCAAGCGCAAGCCACTGGCCGAGGTGATCGAGGCCTTTCGTGCGGCGGAAGGGCCCGAGCTGCGCCTGGTGCTCAAGGCGCAGGTCGAGCGCCGTCTCACCCAGGTCAAGCGGATGGCGCGGGGCGGCCGGATCGGCAGACGCGATCCGCGGATCGACATCATCACCAGGGATCTGCCCACCGAGGAGTACCTGCGGCTGTTCGCCTCGGCGGCAGCGATCGTCGCACCGAGTCGCTGGGAGGGGCTGGGGCTTCATCTCTACGAGGCGACCGCGCTCGGGATCCCGATCGTCACCAATGACAACCCGCCGATGAACGAGATCGTGGTCGACGGCCGCAACGGCCTGCTCGTTCCGGGCATCCCCGACGGCGAGGCCCGCTCAGGGATCCCCGCATTCCGGCCCGACGTCGAGGCCCTGACCGCCGCGATCGAGCGGCTCCGCGATCCGGAACTGCGGAAGCGACTCGCGGCTGGAGCGAGGGAGCGGCGCGGGGAGCTGAGCTGGGAGCGAACGACCGGCGAAATCGGGCGCCTGGTCGAGGGCGGCGGCGGGGCGAGCGACTGATGCGGGAGCGGGTCCTGCGCCGCGAGCAGGTGCTCGAGGCGCCGGTCGAGCAGGCGTTCGAGTTCTTCTCGCGCGCCGAGAACCTGGAGGCGATCACGCCTCCGTGGCTGCGCTTCCGGATCACTACCCCAACCCCGATCGAGATGAAGGCCGGCACCCTGATCCGCTACCGGCTGCGCCTGCACGGCATGCCGGTCCGCTGGCTGACACGGATCGAGGAGTGGGACCCCCCTCGCCGCTTCGTCGACCAGCAGCTCTCCGGCCCATACGCGCTGTGGCACCACACCCACTCGTTCGAACAGCTCCCCGACGGACGCACGCGGATGGCCGACATCGTCCGCTACGGGCACCGCTTCGGCCCGCTGGGCAATCTCGCGCAGCCGATCGTCCAGCGGGATCTGCGGCGCATCTTCGACTACCGACGCGACAAGATCGCCGAGCTGATCGGCGAGACCCACTCCGACACCCACTCGGGAGGAACAGCATGAGCAGTGCCGAGGCCCCGGTCCAGGTCGAGCGAGACGGCCGGGTGATGACGGTCCGGCTCGTCAACCCACCCCACAACTTCATGACCCGCCCCATGGTCGTCGGCCTGGCCGACGTCGTCGCCGGACTCGCCGAGGACTCAACTATCCGCGCGGTGATCATCACGGGCGGAATCGAGGGGAAGTTCATCACCCACTACGACGTCGCCGAGATCCTCGCCGGTGCCGAGGGACTCAGCGCGGAGGTCGGCCCTCGCGCCGCCGGGGCGACGCTGGCGGCGGCCGCGGGGCTCGAGCGGGTTCCCGGACTCGGGGACGCCCTGCGCCGGACGCCCGCTTCCGGCGTCCTCGCGCTCCGGGAGATCCACGACCTCTTCCTGGCGATGAACCGGCTGGACAAGGTGCTGATCGCGGCGATCGGCGGAACTGCCATGGGCGGTGGCTGCGAGCTGGCGCTCGCCTGCGACATGCGCGTGATGGCGATCGGGGCCGGTGAGATCGGCCTGCCGGAGGCCCTGATCGGCATCCAGCCGGGCGCCGGCGGGACCCAGCGACTGGCCCACGCCGTCGGGCCGGCCCGGGCGCTGGAGATGATCCTCGAGGGCGAGGGGCTCGACGCCGAGCAGGCCGTGGCGGCCGGTCTGGCGACGCGCGCAGTACCCGCCGACAGACTCATGGATGAGGCCCGCACGATCGCCGAGCGGATGGCGCGGCGCTCGCCGCACTCGGTCCTCGGCGCCAAGCGCTCGATCTACTTCGGAGCGACCGCTCGGCTCCCGGCCGGGCTCGCTGAGGAGCGGCGCTGGTTCCTCAGCGGCGGCTCCACGTCGCAGGCGCGCGACGGCCTCGCGGCCTACGCGGCGCAGGTCGAGGAGCTCGGCCGGGCGCCCGTCGACGATCCCGATGCGGCCGCCGCGTGGCGCGATGGGCGCGTGCGCGACCTGGGCGGGGAGTCCTGAGATGGCCTCGCTGCTGCGCCGCGCCTACGACGCAAGCTACGGGCGGCTGTTCACCGCGACGTACGACCGGATGCTCGCTCGCGCCGAGCGGTCGGAGCTCGGCGAGCGCCGCGCAGGCGTCGTGGCGGGCGCCGCGGGCAGGACGCTCGAGCTCGGTGCGGGCACCGGCCTCAACCTCCGCCACTACGACGCCGGCGTC
>DATFLZ010000222.1:0-6731 GCA_035267205.1 Solirubrobacterales bacterium
CAGCGCGTCGCCTTCGCCCGAACGCTGCTCACGGGCAAGCGGCTGCTCCTGCTCGACGAGCCGTTCGCGGCGCTCGACGCGATCACACGCGCCGACCTGCAGGAGTGGCTGCTCGAGGTGCTCGCCGACGATCCCCGGACCGTCGTGCTCGTCACCCACGACGTCGAGGAGGCGCTGCTGATCGCCGACCGAATCATCGTGCTCAGCGAGCGACCCGGACGGCCGCTGTGGCAGGAGCGGCCACCGGTCGACCGGAGCCGGCCGCGGGCCGATGTCGTCACCGACCCGGCGTTCGTTGCCGCGCGCGAGCGCGCGCTGCGGGCACTCGCACGCGGACGCGGGGCACGGCCGTGAGCCGGGCTTCCAGGCTGATCCTCCCCGCTCTGCTCCTCGTGGCGCTGCTCGCGCTCTGGGAGCTCGCGGCGCGCTCCGAAGCGCTCTCCGACCTGCTCGGGATCGAGCCGTTCCTCGTCCCCGCCCCCAGCGACGTCGCCGAGTCCCTCTGGCAGGATCGTGCGCTGCTCGCCGAGAACGCGTGGGTGACGTTCCGCGAGGTCCTCGGCGGGTTTGCGGTGGCCTTGGCGCTCGGTGTCGGATTCGCCGTCGTCCTGCATCTCTCCGAGATTCTGCGTCGCGCCTTCTATCCGCTCGTCGTGGCCTCCCAGACGATCCCGATTATCGTCGTCGCCCCGATCTTCGTGGTCTGGTTCGGCTTCGGAATCGGCCCCAAGATCGCCGTGATCGCGCTGATCTGCTTCTTCCCGATCACCGTCAACACCCTCGACGGCCTCGGCACGGTCGACCCGGAGAAGCGCAAGCTGATGCGCACGCTCGGCGCAGGACGCCTGCAGACCCTCGCCCGGCTCGAGCTGCCCAGCGCCCTCCCCCACATGCTCAGCGGCGCGAAGATCGCGATCGCCGTCGCCGTGATCGGCGCCGTTTTCGGGGAGTGGGCGGGCTCTGATGCCGGGCTCAGCCACCAGATGCTCCTCGACAACGCGCAACTCGAGATCCCCCGCCTGTTCGCGGCGATGACGGTGCTCTCGGTCATGGCGATCGCCCTGTTCGGGCTGGTCGCGCTGGTCGAGCGGCGCTTCGCGTGGTGGGGGGACCGCACCCGGACCAGGGCCTTCATCGCTTGACCAACCGACCATCAGGAGGAAACGTGATCAATAGACCGAGAACCGGAACCCGAGCCCGGCTGCGACTGCTCGCAGCAGCGCTCACTGCCCTCGTGGCCGTCGCGGCCCTCGCGACCGGCTGCGGCGAGAAGTCCGAGGACGCGGCCGGGGGCTCCGCGGAGCGGTTCGACCTCGCGCTCGACTTCTTCATCAACCCCGACCACGCCGGGATCTACACGGCGCTCGAGCGCGGCTACTTCACCGACGCGGGGCTCGACGTCAAGCCCCGCGTCCCCTCCGACCCCTCGGCCCCGATCAAGCAGGTCGCCGCGGGCCGCGTCGATCTGGCGATCTCCTACGAGCCCGAGGTGATGCTCGCCCGCGACCAGGGTCTCGACGTGGTCGCTGTCGGAGCGCTGGTCCAGGAGCCGCTCACGTCGCTGATCTCGCTGCCGGAGGCCAAGATCAAGACCCCGGCGGACCTGAAGGGGAAGAGGGTGGTCACCGCCGGGATTCCCTACCAGACCGCCTACCTCGAGACGATCCTGCGCGAGAACGGCGTCGACCCGGGCGAGGTAGAGCAGATCGACGTCGGCCTGAACCTGCTGCAGCCCGTCCTCAGCGGTCGCGCGGACGCCATGTTCGGAGGCTTCCGCAACATCGAGGGCGTCCAGCTCGAGCTCGACGACAAGAGGCCGTCGATCGAGCCCGTCAACGAGCTCGGCATCCCGACCTACGACGAGCTGGTCCTTGTCGCCCGGGGCGAGCAGGTGGCCGAGGACCCCGAGGCGATCCGGCTGTTCATCGCCGCGCTGGAGCGCGGGACCGAGGCCGCCCGGGAGGATCCCGCGTTTGCCGTCGATGCCTTGCTCGAGGCCTCGCCCGAGCTCGACCGGAAGCTGACCGCGGCCGAGGTCGATGTGACTCTGCCGCTCTTCTTCCCCCCGGCGGGCAAGCCGTTCGGCTTCATGGACCCGGGCGAGTGGGCCGACTTCGCCGGCTTCCTGGCCGACCAGGGCCAGATCGAGGCGCGCCCGGAAACGGAGGAGCTGCTGACCAACGACCTGCTGCCGGGAGAGATCCCGGAGTAGGCGGCCATCTTCCTGCCCTACCCCCACCACGTGGGGGTCAGGCAGGAAGATGAAAGAGGGGAGAGATCCCGGGAGCTGCGCCCTTAAGGGGCCGTGGCCCCCAGCTCCGAACGACCCGAGCGAGCCCTCGAGCGCCTGGCCAGCCGCGATCACGGCATCGTGAGCCGGAGCGAGGCGGCTGCCGCGGGGCTGAGCGAGAAGCAGATCGACCATCGCATCCGCATCGGGGTCCTCCTGCCGGAGTTCCCGGGCGTCTACCGCCTCGCCCACCGCTCGCCGAACCCCTACGCGCACTTCCTCGCCGCGGTGAAGGCGTGTGGGCCGGACGCGCACCTGGCCGGCCTGTCAGCAGCCTGGCTCTGGGAGCTGGTCCGGGAGGTTCCGCGCCCCGAGGTCAACTGCCCTCGGGAGCGACGACTTCCCGGCCTGGTCGTGCGCCGTTGCCGCGGGACCATGCCGGCGGCGACCGTGCGGCACCGCATTCCCGTCACGACGGTCCCGGAAACGCTCGTTGCGGTCGCGCGCAGCCTCGCCGAGGCTGATCTCGCCCGAGTCGTGCACGAGGCGCAGGTCAAGCACGGGACGACGCCGGCTCAGGTGGAGAGGGCGCTGGGACGGTGGCCCAGCGCGCCGGGCTCGGGGCGCCTCCGGGCAATCCTCCGGGGCGACACCAGGATCCTGCTCAGCAGGCTGGAGGACCTGTTCCTCTCAATGCTCCGCGACGGCGGCCGCGAGCTGCCCGAGACGAACCGCCGCGTCGCGAACCGGTACGTGGACTCCCGCTGGCCGGGCCGGCTCACGGTGGAGCTCGACGGCTATCGCTACCACCACACCCGCCACGCGTGGGAGCGAGACCGGCGGCGGGAGCGCGAGGCCTACGCCCGCGGGGAACAGTTCCGGCGCTACACCTACGGCGACGTCCGCGAGCGGCCCGAGGTCATACTGCGGGAGATTGACGAGGTGCTGGGCCATCTTCCTGCCCTACCCCCAGCACGTGGGGGTGAGGCCGGAAGATGATCGCCGTCTAGGCTGCCTCGAGCTCCGGGCGCGGCGGGTGGTAGCGCAGCGGCCGGGTGTCGCGGACGGCGGGGCCGGCCGCCAGGGTGAAGAGACCGGCCCAGCCGCGGAAGGGCGCATACGGCGCGTAGAACTCCTCGACCTCCTCGACCGTGGCTCGGCGGTCCATGCCGGTCAGGCGCGGCACGAGCTTCAGGTAGGCGAGATCGCCCGCGGGCAGCGAATCCGGGTCGCCCCGGCCCTTCTGGCCGAGCACCTGGACCGTCCAGGGACCGATCTCGCTGATCTTCAGCAGCCGGGGATCGTGCTCGCTCCGGGCGGGGTCGACGCGTCCGGCGACCACCTCGCGGGCCACCTTGACCATCGCGATCGCGCGCTTGGGGGCGAGGTCGAGCGCGGCCAGCTCAGCGGGCGCCCGGGCGGCGATCATCGCGGGTGAGGGCACCGCCCGGAGGCGCCGGGGCCGGTCTGGCGGCTGAGCCGCCGCGCCCCAGCGTGCCGTGATCCGGCGCTGGATCGCGTGGGCCCGCTCCACCTCGATCAGCTGCTCCGTGATCGCCCAGACGAGGGCCTCCCAGGGCCAGAAGCAGCGCCGGGCGCGCAGCCATGGCATCCGGCGGATCGCCGGCCCGAGCAGCGGGTCCCCGCCGAACCGGTCGTAGAGCTCCGTGTAGTCGTCGTCGAGCCCGAGCGCGACCCGCGTCCGCCCCAGGGCCGCCTCCAGCTGCTCGCGGCCGGCGCGCGGTGCCGCGGCGAGGGGCCCGGGCTCGGCCCAGCCGGGCTCGACCGGCAGCGCCGCGAGCCGAACCGTGCGAGAGCGCGGGCGCTGCCATGCCCGGGCCAGGACCGGGCAGCCGTCGACGGTGGCGAGCCGCTCGTAGATCCCATCGCGAACGCGCGCAACGCCGTCGGGGCCGCCACGGGACGGCATCCGGAACGGCCAGGCCGGTTCGACGTCGCAGAGAACGCCGGTCCCCGCCTCGCGGATCTCCATCAGCGGTCGAGCAGGTGGACGTCGATCAGAAACGACCGGCTGGCGACGATGTTCTCCTTGCGCCCGCCGCGTCGCAGCACGCGCGTCGGGCGCTTGCGCTCGGCGCGGGCCCTGACCGCGCTGACGGCGGCGACGGTCGCGGCGCCCGCCGCAATCCCACCCGCAGCGGCGATCGCGACGGCCCGGACCTCGCCACGCCAGGCGTCGAGCTCGGCCGCGGAGCGGCGTTCGGGGAGCGGGCGCACCTCGTCATCGACAGATTCGCCGTCCCCCACGACCGGAATCGCCTCCTCGACCGCGTCAACCTCGAGCACATCTTCGCTCACGGCTCCGAGTCTAGTGGACCGCGCGGAGGCCTCTCCACCCTCCGGCACCGAGCCGCCGTTCGGCCCGCCCGAGCGCTGTCACGCCCACGCGTCTGGGACACTTGTCGGCATGGAAAGTGGCTCACACGCCCGGATCGAGCAGGACGTCTTCGAGAAGGCGCGCACCCACGACCGGCGCGAGGTGCTCGAGCTGGCCAAGCGTGAGGACCTGCTCCCCTACTTTCGCCTGCTCACCTCCCAGGCGGGGCCGATCGTCGAGATGGAGGGCCGGGAGACGATCATGCTCGGCTCCAACAACTACCTCGGGCTGACCGGCGACGAGCGGGTCAAGCAGGCCTCCCGGGATGCGCTCGAGACCTACGGGACCGCGCTGACGGGCTCGCGGCTCCTGAACGGGACGATCCCGCTGCACGTCGAGCTCGAGCGTGAGCTCGCCGAGTGGATGGGCACAGAGGACGCGCTCGTCTTCACCACGGGCTATCAGGCCAACGTCGGATGCATCGGGACCATCCTCGGGCCCGGCGACACCGTGATCTGCGACTCCGGGGACCACGCCTCGATCCTCGATGGCTGCCGCCTTTCAGGGGCGAAGCTGCGCCCCTTCCGTCACAACCGGATCGACAAGCTCGAGCGGATGCTCGATCGCTCCGCCTCGGACGGCGGCGGCGTGATGGTCGTCGTCGACGGCGTCTTCTCGATGGAGGGCGACATCTGCGACCTGCCCCCGGTCGTCGAGCTCTGCGAGCGCTACGGGGCGCGGCTGATGGTCGACGAGGCCCACGGGGTCGGCGCCATCGGCCCGCGCGGCGCCGGGGCGAGTGAGCTGTTCGGCGTCGAGTCCTCGGTCGATCTCAGAATGGGCACCTTCTCCAAGAGCTTCGCCTCCTGCGGCGGGTTCATCGCGGGGCCGACCGAGGTGATCGAGTACCTGCGGATCGCCGCGCGCTCCTTCCTGTTCAGCGCCGCTGCGGTTCCCGCCGCCGTCGGCGCGGCGCTCAGCGCCCTGCGGATCATCCGCAGCGAGGGCCCGGAGCTGATGGAGAGACTGCTTGACGGAGCCGCCTACCTGCATCGCGGCCTGACCGAGCTCGGGCTGCGCGTGGTCGAGCCGACCCGAATGCCGGACGGCAGCGAGGCCCTGACCCCCATCGTGCCGGTGATCGTCGGCGAGGACATGACCGCCGTCGCGCTCTGGAAGGCGCTCTACGACGCCGGCGTGTACACGAACGTGGCCCTGCACCCGGCGGTGCCCCCCTCCGGCGCCCTGCTGCGCACGAGCCTCATGGCGACCCACGAGCGTGAGCATCTGGATCGGGCCCTCGCGGTCTTCGAAGAGGTGATCAAGGACTTCCCTCAACTTCAGGTTACCTAAGATGCGAACGGAGATACCGGTCTTCTAGTTATGCCGTTTGCTACCCCTACGGGGGTAGTTTTTTCTTGTCCATATCTTCACAAGGCATTTTCGTCCAGACGACGCCCGGAAAAAGCTGCTCTTAGCGAACGTCCCGGCGGAACACATCTCGTTAACACCCGCACGATCGGCGCCGCTGGGTTAGGGTGCGACTCGCACCGTGGTTACGGGGCAGGGAGTGCCCGGGGAGGCCAATCGGAGTTCATCCCCGGCACTCATCCCGACTTATCGTCGGCCTGAGAACGCGGTGCGCGGAACAACCGAATACGAAACGTCCCGACGCCATGATCATCTCTAGAGGAGGAGTGAAAATGCCTGCTGCCTCTCCGGCTGCGCCCACCGCTGTCCAGTCCACGGTCCCCCAGCACCTCGAAGCACTCGAGCACGCGAACCGGGTACGCCTTGCCCGCGCCGCGCTCAAGCGCGAGGTCAGGGCCGGTGCGATCGACGCACACGAGGTGGTTCGCTCATGCCCCTGGGAGGCGCAGACGATGTCCGTGTCGGAACTGCTCCGCAGCCAGAGTCGCTGGGGGCGGACCCGCACCCGAAAGTTCCTGCTCCCGCTCGCGATCAGCGAGAACCGGCAGCTTGGCCGGCTCACCCTGCGGCAGCGCGAGATGCTCGCCGGCGCACTCGAGGCCAAGCAGCACCGAAACCGCCACTGACAGCGCGGCCGTTGCGGCGCGGCCGTTGCGGCGCGGCCGGGTGGGCGGCCGGGCCCGGGGCCTCAGGCTCTCAGCGGCGGCGCAGGCCGGAGAAGCGGTATGAGTA
>DATFLZ010000223.1:0-5897 GCA_035267205.1 Solirubrobacterales bacterium
CGTCGCCTACGAGCTGGTAGACGTCGCGGTCGCCCGAGACGACCATTACGGGAATGTCCCTGGCCTTCGCCTGAGTGGCGAGCGTCGCGATCACGTCATCCGCCTCCCAGCCCTCGACCCGCACGTTGGTAAAGCCGAACGCCTCCGCGAGCGGCGGGAGGTGGGGCCACTGCTCCTTGAGCAGGTCCGGCCGCGACTTCCTGCCCGCCTTGTACTCGGGATACGTCTTCTCACGCCCCGACATTCCCGCGTCCCAGGCGACGACCACCGCCGCCGGGCGATGCTCGCTCAGGGCCTTGACCATCATCGAGGCGAAGCCGTAGATCGCGTTGGTCGGGCGTCCGTCCGAGGTCGCCATCGACTCGGGCAGCGCGAAGAACGCCCGGTAGGCCAGGCTGTTGCCGTCGATCAGGAAGAGTTCGCCGTCGGCCATCGGCGCCGGATCATAGGTCGGGGGTGAGCGGCGGGCTGCGGCGGCCGGCGGACCGGCCGGATCCCGGAGGGACGGCCCCCTTGCCCACGACGTCACCGCCCCATCCGCACCCGCCCGGCCGCAAGGACCACCGTGGCGTGGTCCAGGTCGAGCGGCTCGTAGCCGGGCTCGGGCACGACCCTCGGCGGGGCACCGAGCAGCCCGAGTCCCCGGCCCGAGGCGGGAGGCGCGCCCGGGGCGTCATCGATCGCCCGGCCGCCGGGAGTGCGAAACGCGAGCTCTCGTCCATCGCGCTCCACCGAGTAGCCACCCTCGTGCACCAGGCGATGGTGGTGGCGGCAGAGCTGGACGAGGTTGTCGAGGCGGGTCTCGCCGCCGTTGGCCCAGTGCTCGATGTGGTGCGCGTCGACGAACCGCGTGCGCTCGCAGCCGGGAAACCGGCAACCACGGTCTCTGGCATGCAGCGCTCGCGCGAGCGCCGGGGGGATGGACCGTGTCTTGCGACCGACCGAGAGCGGCTCTCCGTCCCGCTCGACCAACGAGACGATCGAGGCGTCGCAGGCAAGCCGCTTCGCGGTTGCGGGACTGAGTGGGGCGACACCGTCGATGGATGCCGGGCCCGGTGCGGGGCACTCAGGGTGGCTCGCCACCCGACCGGTGAGCGCGTCGAGATCCACGTGCACCACAACCTGCTGGCGATCACCGCCGGAGGCGGCCGCGACTCCCCGCGCAACGGAGCCCTCCGCGACGGCCATCAGAGCGTCTGCGGGCGTTGGTGGCGGCTCGTCGGCTGACCCGCCGCGCGCCTCCTCCCGAATCTCCCCCTGGGCCAGCTCCAGCGCCTTGAGCAGGAGCCCGCCCTCCTCCGGCGGAAGGACCCCGCTGACGCGCAGGCTGCCGTCCTCCTGCCACTCCGTCCGCAGGTGCCGCCGATCCTGGATCGCCTCCTCCTCCGACGGACTGATCGCGCGGCCGTAGGCGCGCAGGAGGCGCTCGAGCTGCGCTGCCGTCGCATGCTCGGCGACCCCGAGGAGCTCCTCCTCGAACTCCGGCTCAGCGGCGCGGGTGAGCGCGCGAACCTTCGAATAGCTGAGTCCGCCCCGCTCGAAGGCGCCACGAATCGCCGGCAGCCCCTGGAGCGCCCTTGCCACCCGGACCTGCTCACGGGCCGAGCGCGGTGTCAGTCCACATCGCCAGGCCAGCCAGGCCGTGCAGGAGTGGAAGCCCTGAGCCTCGGGGCCGCCCCGGGCGTCGAAATCCGCGATCAGGCCCAGCCAGCGACAGGTCGCAGCGTTGATCTCCGCGCCGAGCTCGGCGATCTGCCAGGCCAGCGAGTCAAGCTCATCGGCGCCTGCGCGCGCCGCCGCCGAACCTCCCGCCGCCGGTTCAACTGGCCCCTCCGGATCGGTTCCACCTTCTACGAACATATGTTCGATGGTACGTCGCCGACCGGACGGAACAGCAGCGCCTCCCGAGGTAAAGATTCCGGAAACCCATGGGGGCGGTTCCGCGGAACCGTGAGCCCCATTCCCGTCCCATGAGAGCAAGTCATTCGCCGTGGCCCGAAGCCGAACCAGACCTGAGCCGGAGGCGCGCTCCGGCCTGACTATGATCCGCGGCCCGATGGCGTCCGTCAGCGCACAGTTCTCAGTCACCGTCCGCGTCGAGCTCGACGCTCGCAACGAGCCGCTCGGCAAGATCACGGCCGCGATCGCTGAATCCGGCGGGGCGCTCCAGTCCGTCGACCTCGTCCCAGGGGCCGGTGCCGAGGGTAAGCGGGTCCGGGAGTTCACGATCGATGCCCGCGATCCCGAGCACTGGGAGCAGATCCTGCGCGCGATCGGGTCGACCCGCGGCGCGAACGTGATCGACTACACGGACCGCACCTTCGCGATGCATCGCGGCGGCAAGATCGAGCAGCACAACAAGTACCCGCTGAAGACCCGCGACGACCTGTCGATGGCCTACACGCCCGGCGTCGCCAGGGTCTGCACGGCGATCGCCCAGGACCGCTCGAAAGCATTCGAGTTCACGATCAAGAAAAACACGGTCGCGGTGGTCTCGGACGGCAGCGCCGTGCTCGGGCTCGGCGACATCGGCCCGGAGGCCGCGATGCCCGTGATGGAGGGGAAGGCGATGCTCTTCAAGGAGTTCGCCGATGTCGACGCCTTCCCGATCTGCCTCTCCACCGGCGATCCCGAGCAGATCATCCAGACCGTGAAGCTGATGGCGCCGACCTTCGGCGGGATCAACCTCGAGGACATCTCGGCCCCACGCTGCTTCGAGATCGAGGACCGGCTCCGGAACGAGCTCGACATCCCGGTCTTCCACGACGACCAGCACGGGACGGCCGTCGTGATGATGGCGGCGCTCTTCAACGCGCTGAAGATCGTCGGCAAGCCGATCGAGTCGCTCAACGTCGTCATGGTCGGCCTCGGCGCAGCGGGGATCGCCTGCACGAAGATGATGCTGGCCTGCGGGGTAACGAACATCATCGGCTGCGACCGTCGCGGCGCGGTCTCCACCGAGCGCGACGACTACGCATCCGGGGGGATGTCCTCGATGAAGAAGTGGTTCGCGGAGATCTCGAACCCCAACAAGCTCAGCGGCGGCCCCAATGACGTGCTCGAGGGAGCGGACCTGTTCATCGGGCTCTCGGGCCCCGGCCTGGTCGAGGCCGAGTCGCTCGACAAGATGGCCGAGGACGCGATCGTCTTCGCGATGGCGAACCCGACCCCCGAGGTCATGCCCGAGGACGCCGAGCCGTACGTGCGGATCATGGCCACGGGCCGCTCCGACTATCCCAACCAGATCAACAACGTGCTCTGCTTCCCGGGCATCTTCCGCGGTGCCCTCGACGCCGGGGCCCCCTCGATCACCGAGGAGATGAAGCTCGCGGCCGCCAAGGGCATCGCCGCCGTCGTCACCGAGGACGACCTCAACGAGGACTACATCATCCCAAGCGTCTTCAACCGCGATGTCGCGCCGGCCGTGGCCGAGGCGATCGTCGAGGAGGCCAGGGAGGCGGGGCTCGCCCGGATCAGCGACGAGACCGGGACCTTTTCAACGACCAGCTAGAGGGCAGGAGAGATGACCATGCGAGTACTGGTGACGGGGGCAAGCGGGACGATCGGCAGGGCGGTGTGCGATGCGCTGCTCGCCCGCGGCGACGAGGTCGTGGGCCTCACCCGGAACCCGGAGGCCGCGCGCGCGACGAACCCGACCGTCTCCTGGCACCCGTGGAATCCGGCGCTCGAGCGGCCGCCCGGCGAGGCGCTCGAGGACGTGGACGGGATTATCAACCTCGTCGGCGAGCCGATCAACCAGCGCTGGACCGACGAGGCCAAGGAGCGGATTCTCGTCTCCCGCGAGACCGCGACGCGCAACCTCGTACACGCCATGCTCGCCGCCGAGCCGCGGCCGAGGGTCCTGGTCAACCAGAGCGCCGTCGGTTACTACGGCAATCGCGGGGACGCCCTCGTCGACGAGGAGACCGGCGCAGGGGAAACCTTCGACGCGCGGGTGTGCGTCGCCTGGGAGGCGGCAGCCAGGGAGGTCGAGGGACATGACATCCGCCTCGCGATCATGCGGACCGGGCTGGTGCTCGACAAGGACTCGGGACTGCTGTCGGAGCTGCTGCTGCCCTTCAAGCTCGGGGTCGGTGGGCCGGTCGCGGGCGGGCAGAACTTCATGCCCTGGATCAGCCTCGCGGACGAGGTCGGGCTGCTGCTGTGGGCGCTCGATAACGACGTGGCAAGCGGGGTCTACAACGCGACCGCCCCGGAGCCGGTCACGAACAAGGAGTTCTCGAAGGCGCTCGGAGCGGCGCTCGGGCGACCCGCGGTCATGCCGGTGCCCAAGCTCGCCGTCAAGCTCCGCCTCGGCTCCGAGCTGGGCGAGGTCGCCACCGGCGGCCAGCGGGCGCTCCCTCGCCGTGCCCAGGATCAGGGATACGAGTTCCGTCACCCCGATATCCGCTCGGGGCTCGAGGCCGCACTCGCCTGAGCCGGGCATCCCCGCCGGCGGGTCGGCCGGGTGGAGGTTCTAAGGCGCGAATCCCGCCTGGCCGGTAGGGCTGATCGAATAGGTGCCCAGCGGTGAGGTCCGCCCCGACGTGTCCAGCAGCGCGGCGGTGACCGAGGCGCGATCGAGCGGATTCACAGCGCGACCGATCGCGTCGAGCAGCAGGGCCATCGCCTCGCGACCGGCGGCCTCGGCGCCGTCTGGATCAAGCCGCTCTCCGGGCTCGCCCAGCGCGATCACGGTCCGTTCCCCGCTGGATTGGAACTCCGGCGGTACGTCGTTGCCCCCCGGCTCGGCGAGGACCGCGGGGTCCACCGGCCCGGGCGAGATCTGCGGGATCCCGGCCTCGTTGGTGATCGGCGCCGAGAGCCGGGTGGCACTGGGGGCGGCCTCGCCGAGGTAGGCGATCGAGACCGAGTCCTCGGCGGCCGCGCGGGCGTTGGCACCGATCTGCGCCTGGGTCCACACCCGCGGACCGCCGCCTGCCGGCGGGGAGGTGTCGTCCAGGACCTCGAGCGTGATCGGCGCTCCACCGGCCTCACCTCCGGCCTCGGCGAGCGCGTCCTCCATCCCGTCGACCAGCGCCCGGCCGACGCGAGCATCGGGACCGGCGAGCGGAGCGCTCGCGTAGACGGTGAGCTCGGAGCCCTCCTGCACGGTGCTCCCGCAGGCCCCGATCACGAGGGCGGCGAGGATCGGCGGGAGGGCGCGGCCCAGCGAGCGGCGGCTGATTCGGGAGCGCATCGTGACCATTATCGCGGCCGCCCCGAGTGCCCTCGGTAGTGTGCGCGCCGATGCGAATCGGTGTGCTTACAGCAGGAGGCGACTGCCCCGGCCTCAACGCCGTGATCAGGGCCGTTGCCCGCTCCGCGATCGCGGGCGGCGACGAGGCGGTCGGAATCGTGGGCGGCTTCCGCGGTCTCGCCGAGCGCGACTACCTCCCGCTCGATATGGGTGCGGTCAGCGGGATCCTCTCGGTCGGGGGCACGATCCTCTCGACCTCGAGCTACGAGCCGGTTCGTGAGCAGGCGATCGACAAGCTCCAGGAGGCGATCGAGGGCGACTCGCTCGATGCGGTGATCGCGATCGGCGGCGAGCACACGATGTGGATGACGCGTGAGCTTCACGAGGAGCACGGGATGCCCCTGATCGGGGTCCCGAAGACGATCGACAACGACGTGGTCGGCACCGACTACACGTTCGGATTTGACACGGCCGTCCACGTCGTCACCGAGGCCATCGACCGGCTCCGGACCACGGCGGCCTCCCACAATCGGGTGATGGTGGTCGAGGTGATGGGCCGCAACGTCGGCTGGATCGCCGTGCACGGGGGGATCGCCGGCGGCGCCGACGGCATCGTCATCCCCGAGGTCGAGAGCAGCTGTGAGGAGGTGGCGAAGATCGTCCGCGCCCGACATGCCGGCGGCAAGGACTACTCGAT